>NZ_CEFZDU010000036.1:0-183941 GCF_979578155.1 Candidatus Nitrospira neuquenensis
AGGGGGCAATTTCACATCAGAATAAAAGGGTCAACTTCGGCTGATGATTGACAGCGCGAAAAAGGTGGACCGGCTCATGAAGGAGGTCGCCGAGTCCTCCCGGCGGGAGCAGGTGCGGTAGCGCGCGGCGTGGGTTTCCGCAACGCGCCGGACCGGCCGGCGCGCCAGATACAGCCGCGACTCCCGACAGCAGCCGTCTCCGCTTATGGCGACCGCTCGATGGATTTTCACCATGCAGACACAATCACGGCTATTGTCGCTTTACGCTAGTACCATCGTGCCGGATCAATTCCCGCAGACGCGGAGGTGACATGCAGATGGTGAGCATCTCAAACCCACTCCCACAAGAACTGTTCTGGACCGGCAACTTGCTAGACATTATCCTCGCGACCGCGCTGTTGCTTCTGACCTGGTGGCTTCTTTCAGTCCCAGCTTCATCGCTGGCTGCTTACTTGGATAGCACTCACAGCCAACTCCAACGGTACAAAGACCAATTCTTGAGCAAGCACGAGCAGGTGCTCGGCAGATATCGCGACGAGATCCGCGAGAAGCTTCGTGCTTCGTACCGAAACCATTCCTTCGTACACGTTCATTCGAGCAATCATGTCCTATGGAAAGCCTCACTCTCTCGTGCAATTTCACAGGTTGATGAACTGACTAGGCGAATCAAGCAGTCACACAGTGACTTAGCAGCAGTCTACCGGACGCTATCCGACACCACGGATCAGATGCGCCGGATGGATATCCAACTTCCGCCTTGGCCAGCTCTTCCGGACACGAAAGACCTTTATATTGAGCTAAAGGAAGTCCGCCAAGCTAGAGCCGCACTAGCGGTCGTAGCAGTGCTGCTCTTTTTGACCATAGCTGCCAATGCCTTCATGCTGAGTGGCGTACTCAAGTTTCTTGAGATCGAGGCCAAGGTATTCGATTTCAACGTCCACTATGTTCTGGCAATAATAATAACCCTGGCTGAGGCCGGAGTTGGCGTAGCCCACGCGTACCTCTCAGCCGAAAAAGCTGGTCAGCATCCAAGCCGATTCCTGGGACAAGTTGTGCTTGTATTGCTAGCCATCTTCCTATCGGTCGTTGAAGGCTCCTTCTACGCATTCCTGGGTGACGAACAACTTGCTGCCTTTGCCCCTGGCGTCCAAGCGTTAATCGCTACCAAGCTCGACCTAAGAATTGTGTTCTTCCTGTGGGGCTTCTCTTTGCCAATCATCCTGGCGTTCCTCGGTCACTTTTCCTACCGATCGCTCATGAGAGTCCGCGCAGACCACACACTGCGGGAGATGAGAAAACAAATCCGGGGTGTCGAAGCACTTGCAGAGAAATTGGAAACTCGCTTTCGGGAAGTCATGGGCAAGCGCATCGATACTCAAAAGACCACAGCAACCGCCGTCCAACTTCTCGGTGGCTATGATGCACAGGGGCGGGGCAAGGTTGAGGAACAACTTGCGGCACTGCAGGAGTATTTCGAGGGAATGCGTGAAGCTGTACCAGATTGGGCAAGACCAAGCCTAAGTCCCCTCACTGAGGCAGAGTCCCGGGCGCAGGCATTCCGAGCATTGGCAGCCCTGAGCCTCACCATTGGAGCGGTCGCGATCTCCAGTTGGCTCACAGCAGACATTCTTGGTGATGCTTTCGGTGACCGACTCGCGGTGGCGTTGGGTATCGGGCAAGCCCTGGCATTCTTGGTGTGCGGTTACCTTCTGCGTCCCAAGCCCATGGTCACCACAGGAGGCCAGGTCCTTCAGCCCGTTGAAGGTTTTCGCGGCTGGTTCGAAGGGTTCCTTGCATCCTTGGTCACTGTTGCCCTATTGGGCTCATTTGGATTGATGGCTTGGGGACTCCCGTTAGCCTCCCATGTCCCCTTGCTAGTCATAGTGGCGCTGGGCATCACCTTGTTTGCGTTAGGGCACGACCTTCCAGCCAGTCTGTCCCTTGCATTGACCGCCATACGCGCTTTTCTCACACTCGCCAAAATGTTCAGTGCTTTGGTCACGCGCTGGGCGCTCCACCTACTATGTGGCGCCCTGTTGGTCGGTGAATTCCTTGCTGGGCTGATCGCACTCCCAAGGAATTGGCTCTCTCGGCGTCAGATCGCCCTTCGCTCCCCCAATTAGCATGGATGGCGCATGCATAACGCAATCAGGAATGGCACGCCCTTTACGCGACAAGAGGCTCCTGGTTATGAGAATCGTCAGAACTTGGCTTTTAGGATTTTGCCTCGTGCTGAGTGCTCACTCCGAGCAGACGGCAAAAGCAAGTACCGATGTGCCGAACACCTCGGTGATTGTCCTCGTGGACGTAAGTGCTAGTTTCGCTCCCTTCTCCCCTGAGGATATCGCAGCCATGAGGGGCATCGCCCAAGCTATCGAAGGGATGGCAATCAAAGACCCACGGTGGAAAGTCCCTATCTACCTGCACTGGCGCAAGGTGGGGAGTCCTAAGTCAAATACCACTCACCTCTGCGGCGATCCGCAGGAATACAGGCCAACCCTACCAGGCATGAGGAAAAGAAGGAACTCTCATGAGAACGAGTTGCGATCAAGGCAGGAACTGTCGACATGGCTAAAAGTCTGCGTTGACCGGATCGCCGAAAACAAGTCCCGGCTGGATGCTTATACGGATCTGTCTGGCGCCATTGCCATAGCCACTCAAGTTTCACGAGCAGTGCCGGGAATCAAAGTGCTTGTGATTTTTTCCGACTTTATGGAGGACCTACCTCCTGACACACAACCGTCGTCATTTACGCTCAATGGAGAAGTCGTGGTTTTGGTGTCTCGACCATCATCAAAAGCCACTGACTCTCTCCGCAAGCTAGAAACACGCTTAACCACCTGGACCCAACGCTTCGCACAGAATGGAGCATCCAAGGTGTGTCAAAGGTCAGTGACGGGTCTGCAGCCAGGTATCATAACCAGCTGCTTTCTCCAAGAGTGAGGGACAACGCATGGCCCATGAAGAACTCAAGTCGCGGGAAAACTCCTCCACCTCTCCGGCTACTGCAAAGGACGGCCAGCCGTCGGACAACTCGATAGCAACCTGGAGGCGCTGGGTAGTCGGCCAACAACTCGGGATCGTCTGGTTCTTGGCTTTTGCAGCAGGCGTGTGCTGGATTGCGGTTACTTCTCGCAACGTCACCGCGGTTGAGCTAGACCAGGTTATTCCCTTGCTGGCAGTCATTATTGTGTACTGGACATACGGACTGTTCCTCGAGAACAAGAATACCCGAACCTTCGCGGATTCTCTCTACTTCATGGGCTTCTTGTGGACTCTGGCCGGATTGATCGCCCTTTTTGTCCTCTCGGATATCAAGACGGGCGCAGTATTGCGAGCGTTTGGCATTACGCTTTTCACGACAGCAGTCGGCATGCTGCTGCGCGTCGTAACCTTGCAAACACATGAGACGCTCCCCGACCGCCTGCTGGACGCTCAGCAGGACATCGACAAGCGCGTCACGGCATTCTGCGAAACGCTCTGCAAGGCCGCATCGGACATCGAGCGCTTCCGAGAAGATGCAGCAAAAGTTCTCAAGGACCAAATCACCTGTCTATCGTCACTCATGACGACGCTTCTCGCCGAAATCCGGTCAGTTAATTTACACGCTGCGACGGAGAGCGCCACCGCTCTTCAGAAGGCCGTCGATGCGCTCGTCGGAAAACTCAATGCATTCCATCTGCCATACAAAGGGTTGGAGGACGAGGGCAGGAAGCTAGCAGAGCAATTTCCTATGTGGAGCGAACAGATCGCTGTAGGCATTGGGCAGATCGAGGGCGCGATTACGAAGTCGGCTGGTCAAATAGAAGGATCTGGCAGAACCCTCGCCGCACAAGTGAGGCAACTCGAAACCCGATACCAAGAACTCGCTGGCAAGATCGCCCAAGTTTGTACAACCGTTGAAGGAGCCACCCAACGCCTTGCCAAGGAAATGGCCGATTCGGCACCTACGCTAATCGCCAGGGTCATAGAACTGACAGAACAACTCCTCGACACTCCTGCGCGTCGCCAAATAGACGAATCCTTCCGTGCAATCACCTCAACATTGAATGACGTGAACGCAGACCTCCAGAAGATAGGGCCACCTCTAAACACCACAGCGGACAAACTCGCCACCGCGACGGACAGCCTCAGGACAACTGCCACCACTATGGCCTCCCTTGAGCAGTCCCTCACCACCATCACTGGAAAATTCGAACGTCTCTCCTCAGAGGACATCTCCCGCCTAGTCGAATCAATATCTAGAGCTGAGAGGGCGATCGCAGATTCCTTAGAAGCTGCCACTCTACTAAGACAGACAACCTCCGAAGTGCTCGAATTCGTGAAAGCTGCGGTCAAGGGGGGACGATCGTGATGCCGACGCCCACGTCAAAACGTTCAGACCTGGTGCTTGGCCTATCCTTAGCAGAAGCATTCCTGCTTCTAATCTTTGCCGTGTTGCTCGTATCCGCTGGAACACCTGGCGTTGACCCCAACCTTGAAATTCGCCGACTAAAAGATGAATTGGCTAAATTAGAGGGTCGCCTGGCAACTTTAAAAGCGGAGCGGGACCATTTGCTGGCAGAGAACGAGGAACAGAAGCTCATTATCGAGCAACTCAAAAAGATGGCCGGCACGCTAGGGTACAGGCCCGCAGAACTCAAAGATCCAGAGAAGTTTAAGGAGTTCGTTGAGGCTTTGAGGAGAGGACACCCCAAGTGCAATAGAGATGACAACCTGGCTATTCAAGTCGTGGCCGATCGCGGTCTCATTTCCGTAACTGTTCTCTCAGACCAGTTCCTGCGAGAGCTTTCCAGCGAAATTCCATCTTCGCTGAAGCCGAGAGTCCTTACTGCCCTCGCAGCAATTGATCAGTTCCTGCACGCAGTCAAACAGCATGAAGACGCTGCCGCCCCCCCATGTCGTTACGATTACAGACTCTATTATCGGACGAGCGACGACTATCACTTCGCAAGGGAAAAGTTCGAAAGGCCATATTTTTACCCTGAGCGGATGATCCCTCTGGCACGCTAGTGCGGTGTTCCGAAAATTCCTTTTGTCATTGCGGCCAAGGCCGCTGAGCGGCCGCAAGCCGGAATCCAGGGACGTGGCAAGATCCTGGATGCCGGCTTCCGCCGGCATGACGATGCCACGAACTTGTGGGACGCAACATTGACCTTCCCCCTGAAAACTAGACCATTAGCTTGGAAGTTGAGATGTGCTGTGATGGGCCGACAGGAGGAGGCCCATGACCCGCAAACGGCATACGGAGGAGCAGATCATCGCGGTGTTGAAGGACGCCCAGGCCGGGATCAGCGTCCAGGACCTGTGCCGGAAGCACGGGATCTCGGACGCGACCTTCTATAAGTGGCGGGCAAAATATTCGGGTCTGGCAGTCAGCGATGTGAAAAAGCTGCGCCAGCTCGAAGAGGAAAACCGGCGGTTGAAGCAGATGGTGGCCGAGCAAGCGCTGGACATTCAGGCGCTGAAAGCGGTCACCGCAAAAAACTGGTAACGCCCAAGGCGAAGAAAGCGGCAGCGCAGGGTCTCGCTGCCCGCTTTGGGCTGAGTCAACGGCGGGTGTGTCGGCTCGTGGCACTGGATCGGAACACGTGCCGGTATCGGAGTCGGCGCCCCGACGATCCCGCGCTGCGCACACGGATTCGCGAGATTGCCGAGACCAAGCGACGCTATGGATGCCCACGCCTCTATGTACGGCTCCGGCGGGAAGGCTGGCGAGTGAATCACAAGAAGGTCGAACGGATCTATCGGGAAGAAGGGCTCTCCTTGCGCCGACGGGCGCGGAAGAAGGCCACGGCGGTCCCGCGTGTGGCGCTGCCCAAGCCCACTAGGCCGGGGCTCTGCTACGCCATGGACTTTGTCCATGATCGGCTGGCAACGGGCCGGCGGTTTAAATGCTTGACGATGACGGATCTGTGCTCGAAAGAGGTCCCGGTGATTGAAACGGACGTCTCGATCGGGGGGGGCGCGCGTCTGCCGGATTCTGGACCGGCTCTTTGCCGAGCGGCCGTTGCCGGAGACGTTGATCCTCGACAACGGACCGGAATTCGCGGGGACGGCCTTGGATGCGTGGGCTGCTCACCACGGGGTGCGGCTGCACTTCATTCAACCAGGGAAACCGGTCCAGAACACCTTTATTGAGAGCTTCAATGGCAAGTTTCGAGACGAGTGTTTGAACGAGCACTGGTTTCTCACGTTGCCGGAAGCCCAGGTCGTGATTGAGGCCTGGCGGCGGGAATATCATGAGGAGCGGACGCACAGCACGATCGGGGATATGACCCCGATGGAGTTCATCCACAACCAGCAAGATCGGTCCCAGGCAGCACCGGAATCAACTTCGTTGGCCCTGGTGTAACAAAGGGGGGAAGGTCAAATGCAAATTCGTAACGACATCCTTGAACTGAAGATCGACGCAATTCTGAGAGCGCTGAGCACTCGGCACCCTGAAATCAGGGTATCTCGGCAAGTGATACGTGTCCGTTTAAGAAACGGCATGAGAATGGAGGAAATCTATGAAAGCGCTAGGCAAGGCCTGCTTCCATCGTCGTTCCTAAGAGACATTCTGATCCGTCTTGTCCATAGCTTGCGGATTTCAGGACCAATGTAAGCCCTTTCCTTGAGCACCCCGCATTGCACTGCAATCCCGTACTGAATCCGCTGACAGGGGGCGCACAAGGTGGTAGCACCCCGCCCCCATGGTCACCAGCCCAATGTCACCCAGGGTCTAAGTCTACGTGGACGCTTTTGGAGTCCACACGGCTGGCGTGGTCAGCTCAACGATCAAGGCATGCTTCCCGGACAGGATCGATGGATCCAGCCGCGCCCGCTTACGCGCCTGTGCCCATGCGCGTGGCGTCCACGAACTGCTCGGTAGCGTCGTCGAGAGCCCGGCCCTGGCGGCCGCGGCCGCTGTGGATGAAGAGGAGGCCGGGGCGGATCGTCTCCTGGGGGGGCGGCGGCAGGCTCATCTCGTACTTCACCGGCCGCGCGTGGTCGGCGAGCTGCAGCTTGGGATTGTACACACTGTTGAACTTCCAGAGCATCTTGACGAAGTTGGTCTGCCCGCGCAGCAAGTGCCCGACGGCGATCCGGGCAGTGGACTTCAGCGCGGCGAGGCCCAGGTGCTTCATGTTCAGCACCTGCTGGGTCTTGACCAGCTCCTCGTAGAACTCGTGCAGCGGCAGCGTGGTCGGCAGGACCACGTGCTGGATGTCGAAGAGCCGGTAGTCGCGGCTCTGGATCTTCCGCGCCTCCGTGCGCCAGGTTTCGGTCCCCGGGTAGGGCGTGTTCACGCTGATGTTGACGATCTCGGGGATCTCCATGCACCACTGGCGGACGACCGCGAACCGCTCACGGTCCCAGGAAGGGTCCGCGATCAGGTTGATGGCGACCGTGATCCCCATGGATCGCGCGTATTCGAGGGCCTCGAAGTTCTTCCCGAGCGAGATGCGCTTGCGGTGCATCTTGAGGCCCTCCTCGTCGATGGCCTCCACGCCCAGGAACATGTACTCCAGCCCCAGGGTCTTCCAGAACTGGAAGACCTCCTTGTTCCGCAGCAGCACGTCGCCGCGGGTCTCCAGGTAGTATTTTTTCTTGATGCCCTTGCGGACGATGGCCTCGCCGATCTCGAAGCCGTGCTTGGGCTGGATGAAGGCCACGTCGTCCACGATGAAGATGCCCGGCTCCTTGATCCGCTCCAGGTCTTCGATGATCCGGTCGGTGCTGACGGCGCGGTAGCTGCGGCCGTAGAAGGTCCAGGCGCTGCAGAACGAGCAGTCCCACGGGCAGCCGCGGGTGAACTCGATGGAGGCGCAGGGGTCCAGCACGCCGATGAAGTACTTGCGTCGGTGCCGGAGCAGGTCGCGCGCGGGGCGCAGGTCGTCGAGGTTCTCGACGAAGGCCGGCGGCGGCCCCTCGCCGTCCTCGGTCACGACGCCCGGCACCCGGCCGATCGCCTTGCGGTCGTGCTCGATCGCCTCGAGCAGGCGCGGGAAGGCCGCCTCGCCCTCGCCCCGCAGCACGCAATCGATCGCGCCCTCCGCATGGGCCAGAAAATCCCTGGCGACGAAGGAGGCGCTGTGCCCACCGACCACGACGAACGTGGCGGGGCGCTTGGCCTTGGTGGCCTTGCAGAGATCCACCACCTCCGGCACGTTCGCCAGGTAGTTGCACCCGAAGGCGACGACGTCGGGCTGGAAGCGATCGAGGAGCCGGAAATAGTCCTGCTCGGTCTCGGCCTGCAGGTCGATGAGCTGAACCCGGTGGCCGGCCTTGCGCGCCGACTCCGCCACCAGCTCGACCCCCAGCGGCTCGAGCCGGAGGTAGATCTTCGTATACATCAACGGGCCCGGATGGACCACGAGAACTTTCATGGATTGCCAGACCTCCCGGAATTTGAGGGCCCCTTATACCGTCTTTCCTCCGAGCGAGTCAACGGAGCGCCGGCCGCCGTCCTCGTCGCCGCTGCGCGAAACCGCCCCGTCGCTTCTGCTTTCCCGCTTCCCATGGTAGAAGGACTGTACGTACGACTCCGACGATGGCCTCCCCCATGGACAGGCTGATCCTCCCCGACGCCCTGCCCTCGTTGCTGGCGATCCTGGGGCTGCTGCTGCTCTGGTACCTGCACGACCTGCAGGTCCGGGCCGGCCGCATCAAGGCCGTGGACCTCCGGCACCGGGAGGGTGCGCGGCTCTTCCTCCACCTGACGCCGGACGATTCCGCGGCCTGTCCGGCCTGCCGAGCCGCGAGCGGCGTCGCCTACCTTCCCGCTCTGGTGACGGCCAAGGAGTTCCACCCGGTCGCGGGGTCCTGCACCAGCCCGGCCGGCTGCCGCTGCCTGCTGATCGGGTTGACCGGGGCCTGGCCGGAGGCCACCCGCCTGGCCGCGCAGCTCCGCGAGAGCGGGGGGCGCCTTCGACTGTCGCCCGCACAGCTCGGCCGACTCCTGGAGAGCGCCCGCGGCCGCCTGGCCCGACCCGCGGCGGACGAGGTGGCGCTCGCCGTCGTGGACGCCCTGCGCGCCGAAGGGCACGATCCCCGGCTCGCCGCGGCCCGCTACCGATTCGCCATCGAGAACGCCCGCGAGCCCCGCGACCTGGCCCTGGCCCTCTCCTGCCACATCCGGCTCGCCGACCTGCTCGAGCAGGACGGCCGCCCCGGCGAGGCCCTGGCGTTGGTGGAGCGGTTTCTCGAGCTGGCCGCCGGCGCCGGCGGGACGGTCGGGGCGGCGGCCGGCCGAGTCGCCCTCATGGCCCTGCGCAAGACCCGGCTGATGGCCGCCCTGTCGCGGACGCAGACAGCCGGCCAGGCCGCCCCCGCGCGTCCCTCCCTCAGCCGGTCGGACGCGCCGCCCGTGCGGCCAGGTTGATCCGCCCCGCCTCCGCGTCCCGGCAGGCCTGCTCGTAGCGTCCTGGCGTCCCGATGTCGGACCAGTAGCCCTCCATCCGATAGGAGGCCACGGGCTCGCCCGTCCGGATGGCGCCGACGTAGGCGTCGATGATCGAGGACTCCCGCCCCGCCGGCAGGTCGCGCAGCAGGCGCGGGTGCAGCACGTGGACGCCGGCGAACATCAGGCGCTCGGTCGGGCCGGGCTCGGCGAGGCCGCGGCCGTTGATCCGCACGACCTGCCCCCGGCCGTCCACCTCCACGACGCCCCAACGCTCCACGTCGGGGTCCGCGCGCAGGACCATCGTGGCCAGCGCGTTGCGCTCGGCGTGGCGGCGGAGCACCGCGCCCAGGTCCACCTCGATCAGCGTGTCGCCGTTGAGCACCAGCACGGGCTCGCCCTCGAAGAAGGGCTCCGCCTTCTTAAGGCCGCCGCCCGTCCCGAGCAGGACCGGCTCGCGCGAATAGTGGAGGCGCAGGCCCAGCGCCGACCCGTCGCCCAGCTCCTTCTCGATCAGGTGGCCGAGGTGGTGCAGGTTGACGACGACCTCGCGGATGCCGTGCCGGCGCAGGAGCAGGAGCGTCCAGACGATGAGCGGCCGGCCCGCGACGGGCAGCAGCGGCTTGGGCAGGCGGTCGGTGAGGGGCCGCAGGCGCGTCCCGAGCCCCGCCGCGAGGACCATGGCCTTCATGACGAACCGTAAGGGGTGCGGGGTGCGGCGCAAGGGGAAGTGAAGCATCCCCGCCCTCGCTCTGTGCTGCCATCCCTCACGCCTCACGCCTCACCGGCTTCACTGCAGTTCCGGCACGTAGGGCGCGAGGTGGCGCCGCAGCCGGGCCAGCTCGGGATACTTCGCCAGGTTGCGGCGCACGTAGCCGAGGACGCGGGGCACGTCCGCCAGGAACGTGGGGTTGCCCTTCACGCGGTCGATGTAGACGAAGCGGCCGGCGGCCTTGAGGTTCCGCTGGATGCTCGTGAGGTCGTGGAGCAGCCGGAACTCCGCCGCATCGGCGCAGGGCCGCCCGGCCGCCGCGATCCCCTCCAGGTAATGGGCCAGCAGCTCCTCGATCAGCGCCTCGTCGAGCGCGATGTAGGCATCGCGCAACAGCGAGGCCAGGTCGTAGGCGGCTGGCCCCATCAGGGCGTCCTGAAAATCCAGCACGCCGAGGCGGTCGCCGTCCACCATCAGGTTGCGCGAGTGGTAGTCGCGGTGGGTGAACACCCGGGGCTGCGCGGCCAGCCGCTCGGCGATCCGCCGGAACTCCTCCCGGACCGGCGCGAAGTCGTCCGCGCACATCGGTTTGCCGCGACGCGCCACCACGCCGTATTCCAGGAAATGGTCGAACTCCCACATGAGCAGGGGCACGTCGAAAGCGCGGCTGAAGGCCAGGCAGGGCTCGTGCGAGGGCACGGTCGCCCGCGCCTGCATGCGCACGAGCACGTCCACGGCCCGCCGGTACAGCGCGGCGACGCGCGCGGGTGTGGCGCCCTCGCAGGCCCGCACGAGCATGAGGTCGCCGAAGTCCTCCAGGTACAGGAGCCCCGCCGCCTGGTCGTAGTAATGGATCGCCGGGACGGCCACGCCCGCCCGGGCCAGGTGGCGGCCGATGTTCAGGTAAGGCAGCTCCGTGATCGGCGCCGCCGTCCCGCTGACCGCCTCTTCGGACGCCTTGAAGGCCTCCGGCGCCGCGAGCTGCATGAGGATCAGCGACGAGGGCGACCCGCCGGCGAGCGTCAGGCGGAAATACCGCCGGTTCGAGGCGTCGCCGGCCAGCGGGACGATCTCCCGCAGCTCGGCGCGGAACGGCAGCGCGGCCCGGAGGGTCTCCGCGACCAGGGCGCGGGCCGGCGGCGCCGGCGCGGCGCCCGGCGGCGGCGCGGGGGCGGTCGTGGAGGAGGTCGCGGCCATGGCGGGCGCATTATACGCAGCGCGCGCCGGCGATGTCACGATGCCGACCGGCGGTCGTGCTTGTGGAACGGCGCCCGACCGGCTATGCTCCCGGCCATGCTCCAGATGCTCGCCGGCCTCCTGCGGGTCCTCAACGCCGAGACGGCGCCGGGGCAGATCAGTCTGGCCGTCTGTTTCGGCATGGTCGCCGGCTTCACGCCCTTCTGGAGCCTGCACAACCTGCTCGTCTTCTTCCTCGTCCTGGTCCTCCGCGTCAACCTTTCGGCCTTCCTCCTGGCCCTGAGCGTCTTCTCCGGCCTCGCCTTCGCGCTCGACCCGTTGTTCCACCGGATCGGCCTGGCGCTCCTGACCGCGCTGTCGCTCGAAGGCCTCTGGACCGCCCTCTATCAATCCACGCCCTGGCGGCTGGAGCGGTTCAACAACACGATCGTCATGGGCAGCCTCGCGCTGTCCTTGGCCCTCGGCCTCCCGCTGTACGTCCTCCTGAACCGCCTGATCGTCCGGTACCGCGAGCACGTCATGCAGTGGGTGCTCAAGTCCCGGATCATGCAGGCCTTCACGGCGAGCCGCTTCTACCGCATCTACCAGAACGTGTCGGGCCTCGGGGGCGGACTGTGACGGCGCGTCCGCCCGGCCCACCCGACGCGCCCTCGGCGGAGGCACCCACGCCGACGCGGCAGCCCGCGCGGGGCCGGCAGGGATGGATCCGCTGGCCGGGGCTCATCGCCTTCCTGCTGGTCGTGGCCGCGGCCGGCGGTCTCTGGTTTCTGCTCGTGGACGCAGCCATCGAGCGCGCGATCGAGCGGACCGGCACCACCCTGGTCGGCGCGCGGGTGGACCTCGACGCCGCTGACCTCTCCCTCGTTCCGCTCGGCCTCACGCTGACCCGCCTCCAGGTCGCGAACCCCGACCGCCCGATGACGAACGCGGTCGAGATCGCCCGGATCGCCTTCACGATGGACGGGCTGAACCTGCTGCGCCGCAAGGTGATCATCGAGGAGATGGCCGTGGATGGCCTTCGTCTGGGCACGCCGCGGGCGTCGTCCGGCGCCGTCGCCACGCCGGCCGAGCCGGCCGAGGAGCGCAAGCCGGGGGCGCCGGCCGGCGTGACGCTCCCATCCCTTCAGTTCCGCGACCCGCGCGAGATCCTCGCGAGCGAGTCGTTGGAGTCGCTCACGCTCGTCGAGGCCATCCGCGCCGACATGGCCGGCGCCAGGGAACGCTGGCAGAAGCAGCTCGCGGCCCTGCCGGACAAGGCCAAGCTGGAGGGCTACCGGCAGCGCCTCGAAAAGCTGACGTCGGCGGGGAAGGGCGGGCTCGGCGGCATCCTGAGCGGGGCCGAGGAGGCGCTGGCCGTCCGGCAAGACCTCCAGCGCGACCTGGAGCGGCTCCAGGCCGCCCGCAAGGAGCTCGAAGCGTCGGTCGCCCTCCTTCGGAAGCGGGTGGAGGAGGCGCAGCGGGCGCCGCAGGAGGATTTCCGCCGGCTGCGGGACAAGTACGCGCTCTCGCCCGAAGGGCTCGGCAACCTGAGCGCGGGCCTGCTCGGCAGCGAGCTGGGGGACCGGATCAGGGCCGCTCTCCAATGGTACCGGAGGCTCCAGCCGCTCCTCGCGCGACAGGCCGAGCGCAAGGCGGAGGTGGAGGTGGTCAAGCCGCTCCGGGGCAAGGGCCTCGACGTGCGCTTCAAGGAGCGGGCGCCGCTCCCGGACTTGCTCATCCGGACCGCGCACGTCTCGCTGGAGATCCCGCAGGGAACCGTCATGGGCGAGGTCCGGAACATCACCCCCGACCAGGATATCCTCGGCGCGCCGCTGACGTTCGAGTTCGCGAGGGAGAAGCTCCAGGGGCTCCAGTCCCTGAAGCTCACCGGGAGCGTGGACCGCGTCCGGCCGGCGAGCCCCCAGGATCGGGTGAGCCTCCTGGCTCGGGGCGTCGGGCTCGACGCGTTGACGCTCGGCGAGGGGAGCGACTGGCCGCTGACGCTCCGGCAGGGCACGGCCGACCTCGACCTGCACGCGACCGTCGCGGGCCGGGCGCTGACCGCCGACGTCGCGGGCCGGCTGAAGTCGCTCCGGTTGGCGCTCGCGCCGAAACCGGACGGCGGACCGATCCGGGAGGCGGTGGGCGCCGCGCTGGCCGACCTCCACGGCTTCTCGCTCAAGGCCGACGTCACCGGGACGGTGGATCGGTACGACATCAAGCTGACCTCCGACCTCGATCGCGTGTTGCAGGAGGCGGTGGGCAAGCAGGTCCGAGCCCAGGCGGCGAAGTTCGAGGCCCAGCTCCAGTCGGCCATCCAGGAGCGGGTGAGCGGCCCGCTCAAGGACCTCACGGCCGGCCTCGGCGGGCTGGACGGGCTCGCGGGCGACCTCGCCGGCCGCTTCAATCTGGGCCACGACCTGCTCAAGCAGGCCAAGCCCGGCGCCGCCGGCGGCACGGGCGGGTTCAGGCTGCCGTTCTGAGCCTTCCTGCGGTCGCCCTCACGCAGGACCCCACCGGCGCCAGCCCTGCGCGCCCAGCGCGGCGCCGACCGTGTCGGCCAGCACGTCCCAGCCGCTTACGTCCCGGTACGGCACGAAGGCCTGGTGAATCTCGTCCGTCACCCCGTAGCCGCCCGAGGCCAGGACGGCGAGCGTGAACGCCGCCCGCCACGCCCCCGTTCCGGCCGCATGGCGAAAGGCCCGGTAACAGAGCAGCCCCAGCAGGCCGTACTCGACCGCGTGGACGACCTTGTCGCCCAGGAGCTCGATCAGCCAGAGCGTCGGCCCCGGCGGCCGGACCTGGTCGGACATCCAGTAGATCAACCCCGCGTAGGCCGCCACCGGCAGCCAGTACCGCGCCAATCCGATCGTCGCCTGCTGCACCCCTCACTCCCCTTCCCACGCCGGCGCGGCCTGCCGCTGCCGCGTGCCCCTTCTTATACCGCATTCGCGGTCGCAACGTTGAAGCCCCCCCGTCCCTGTGCGATACTGCGCCCGCCGGCGACGGGAGGGACGTGACGGGCATGAAGACGGTCCGCATCTGTTTTCTCTGGCACATGCACCAGCCGCTCTACGTGGACCGGGTGGCGGGCACCGCTTCCATGCCCTGGGTCCGCCTGCACGCCATCAAGGCCTACTACGACATGGCCGTCCTGATGGAGCGGTTCCCCGCCGTGCGCGCCACCTTCAACTTCACGCCGTCGCTCCTCACGCAGCTCGTGGACGTGGCGGCGGGCCTGAGCCGGGACCTGTTCCTCGACCATGCGGAGAAGCCGGCGGCCGACCTGACGGCGGCGGAGCGCGCCTTCGTCCTGCGCCACTTCTTCGCGGCGAACTGGGACACGATGGTCCGGCCCTCGCCGCGCTACCACGACCTGCTGCTCAAGCGCGGCACCGACGTGCGGGGGCAGGACCTCGAGCGGCTCGCGCGCCAGTTCTCCGTCCAGGAGCTGCTCGACCTGCAGGTCTGGCACAACCTGGCCTGGTTCGGCCACGGGGCGGAGGCCCGGCATCCGCGCCTCGCCGAGCTGCGCCTCCAGGACCGCGGCTTCACCGAGGAGGACAAGCGCGAGGTGCTCGCCCTCCAGCGCGAGGTGGTCCGCGAAATCCTCCCGCTCTACCGCCGCCTCGCCGAGGAAGGCCGCGTCGAGCTGACGACCACGCCGTTCTACCACCCGATCCTGCCGCTTTTGATCGACACGGATTCGGCCCGCCGCGCCCACCCGGATTTTCCCGTCCCCCGCCGCTTCCAGGCGCCGGAGGACGCCGAGGCGCAGGTCCGGCAGGCCGTCGAGTTCCACGGCCGCGTGTTCGGCCGCGCGCCGACCGGGCTCTGGCCGTCGGAGGGATCGGTCTGCCCCGAGATGCTGCCGGTGCTCCACCGCGCCGGCCTGCGCTGGCTCGCCACGGACGAGGGCGTGCTCGCCCGCTCGCTGGAGCTGTCGCACCGTCCCTGGCACCGCGCGGAAGCGCTCTACCGGCCCTACGAGGTCGGCGACCCGGCGGCGCCGCTCTCGATCCTCTTCCGGGACCGGGAGCTCTCCGACGCCTTCGGCTTCGTCTACGCGCGGACGCCGCCCGCGGCGGCGGCGGCCGACGTGCTCCACCGCATCGAGCAGCTCGCGCGGCAGGCGCCGGGCGACCAGGTGCTCGTCCCCATCATCCTCGACGGCGAGAATCCCTGGGAGCATTATCCCGGCGGCGGCGAGCCCTTCCTGACCGGCCTTTACCAGCGGCTGACCGACTCGCGGGCAGCCTTCCCCGATCTGGAGCTGCGGACCGAGACGATCGGCCTAGCCCTGGCCGAGCACGGCCCGGCGGAGCGTCTGGAGCGCCTGCATTCGGGCTCGTGGATCAACGCCGACTTCGGCGTCTGGGCCGGCCACCCGGAGGACCACCGCGCCTGGGACCTCGTGCGGGAGACGAGGGCCCGCCTGGTCGAGGCGGCCCCCGGGTTATCGCCCGAGCAGGCCCGGAGCGCCTGGGATGAGCTTTACGCCGCGGAGGGCAGCGACTGGTTCTGGTGGTACGGCGACGAGTTCCAGACCGACTTCAAGGAGGAGTTCGACCGGCTTTTCCGCACGCACCTGCGCAACGTCTTCCTCCGCGCAGGGCTCACCGCGCCGGACTTCCTCGACGAGCCGGTGATCGGCCTGCGCCCGGCCGAGACCGCGCGCCCGCCGGTCGCGCTCCTCGCCCCGACGATCGACGGCCTCGTGACCGACTTCTTCGAATGGCACGGGGCCGGCAGCATCGACCCGGCCGCCCCGCTGGGGGCGATGTGGCGCGCGCCGCAGCGCTTCCTGCGGATCGCCTTCGGGTTCGACCTGGAGCGCCTCTACCTGCGGCTCGATCCCGACCCCGAGCAGCCGAAGGGACCCGACACGGCCGTCGAGGTGCTGATCGGCGCCGGCGGCGCCCGCCACAAGCTGCTCTTTCCGCTCGGGCCGCCGGGGCCGGAAGCCTTCGTGCTCCGCTCGGCCGAGGCCGGCGGCGAGCCGGTGGAGGCCGGCCGGTTCGACACGATCCGGCGGAAGAAGGTGATCGAGCTGGCAGTGCCCTTCCGCGCCCTGGGCCTCGCCGCCGGCAGGGAGTTCACCCTCAGCCTCCTGGTCACGGAGGAGGGGCGGGAGGTCGAGCGCCACCCGCGCCACCAGCCCCTCGCGCTCCGGGTGCCCGACCGCGACTTCGACGCCGTCATGTGGAGGGTCTGACCATGTCCGAGCTGCGCCGCGACCCCGTGGTGGGCCGCTGGGTGATCATCGCCGCCGAGCGGGCCAGGCGGCCGGCCGCGTTTCCCAAGACCAAGGACGCCGCCCCGCCCGCCGCCGGCCTCTGCCCGCTCTGCCCGGGGCAGGAGGCCTTGACGCCGCCGGAGATCATGGCCTACCGGCAGCACGGCACCCCCGCCAACCAGCCGGGCTGGACCGTGCGGGTCGTGCCGAACAAGTTCCCCGCCCTGCACATCGAGGGCGACCTCGGACGGGAGGGCGTGGGCCTCTACGATCGCATGAACGGCGTCGGGGCCCATGAGGTTATCATCGAGTCGCCGGAGCACAAGCTGTCGCTCGCGGACCTGCCGCCCAAACGCATCGAGGACGTGCTCTGGGCCTTCCACGACCGGATCGTGGACCTCAAGCGCGACCTGCGGCTCCGCTACATCCTGATCTTCAAGAACCACGGGGCGGCGGCCGGCGCCACGCTGGAGCATCCGCATTCGCAGCTCATCGCCCTGCCCATCGTCCCGACGAGCGTCTCCGACGAGATCGAGGGCTGCCGCGCCCACTTCCAGCAGAAGGAGCGGTGCATCTACTGCGACATCGTCCGGCAGGAGCTGGCCGACGGGGCGCGGGTGGTCGCCGAGAACCCGGAGTTCCTCTGCGTGACGCCCTTCGCCCCGCGCTTCGCCTTCGAGACCTGGATCCTCCCCAAGCGCCACGCGGCCTACTTCGAGGAGAGCCAGAAAAACCAGATCGAGCTGCTGGCCCGCATCCTGTCCGAGACGCTGCGGCGCCAGGGGCGCGTCCTCGCCGACCCCGCCTACAACTTCATCCTGCACAGCTCCCCGCTGCACGAGAAGACCGGCGACTTCTACCACTGGCACGTCGAGATCATGCCGAAGCTGACCGAGGTCGCGGGGTTCGAGTGGGGCACCGGCTTCTACATCAACCCCGTCGCCCCGGAGGAGGCAGCCGCCTTCCTGCGGGAGGCGGAGGTGTAGCCGCCGCCCCGGCGGATGCCCATCATGCCGGCGCAAGCCGGAATCCAGGCCCGAGCACGACGAATGGTGACTGGACCCCGGCGTCCGCCGGGGTGACGGCCCAGGGTGAACGTCCGCCGGGGTGACGCCCCCGCCCTCGGTCATGCCGGCGCAAGCCGGAATCCAGGGTGCCGGACTGGACCCCGGCGTCTGCCGGGGTGACGGCCCCGGGTGAACGTCCGCCGGGGTGACGGCCCCGGTGGAGAACGTCCGGGGTGACCCGTTCATCGGCCTGACGGGCTGACTGCCGTCGGCCGAGGGCTTCCCGGCTCAATTGCAATTGCCCGTCCGCGGGCTTATCATCCCCCCCATGAAAGTCCGGCTGAGCCACCCGGAGCGGGACGTCGAGGTCAAGGGGCCGAAGCGGGCCGGCGAGCTGCTGCGCGACCTCAACCTGGTCCCGGAAGCGCACCTGGTCATCCGCGGCGACGACCTCGTCACGGAGGACGAGCTGCTCAAGGACGAGGACCTCGTCGAGGTGAGGCCGGTGATCTCGGGCGGCGCCGAGGCGGGCGTGATGAGTGTTGCGTTGCCGGACGGCCGAATCCTACACGCTACACTCCCCCCCTCGACACTCAACACGACGCATGGCCCATGAAATGCCAAAAGTGTAAGACCAAGGCCGTGATCGGGCTGCCGCGCCACAACGCGGCCTTCTGTAAGCCCTGCTTCACGGGCTTCGTCCACGACCAGGTCGCGCGCGCGATCAAGGCCGAGCGGATGTTCGGGAAGGACGACCGCATCCTCGTCGCCGTCTCCGGCGGAAAGGACAGCCTCGCCCTCTGGGACATTCTGCTGAAGCTGGGCTACAAGGCCGACGCCCTCTACGTGGACCTCGGCATCGGCGGCTACTCGGCCAAATCCCGCGAGAAGGCGGTGCGCTTCGCCGAGACCACGGGCCGGGCCCACGGGGCGCAGCTCCTCATCCACACGGTTCCCGAGCAGGAGGGCGCGGGCATCCGCGAGCTCGCCGACTTGATCCGCCGGCCCACCTGCTCCGCCTGCGGGACGATCAAGCGGTATCAGTTCAACCGGGCGGCGGTGGCCGGGGACTACGACGTCATGGCCACGGGCCACAACCTGGACGACGAGGCCGCCCGCCTGCTCGGAAACCTGCTCCACTGGCAGGAGGAGTACCTCGACAAGCAGGGCCCCGCTCTCCCCGCGTCGGTCGAGGGCTTCGCCAAGAAGGTCAAGCCGCTCTACCGGCTCACCGAGCGCGAGATCGCCGCCTACGCGGTCTTGCACCGGCTCGACTACATCGTCGAGGAATGTCCGATGGCGAAGGGCTCCAAGATGCTGCTCTACAAGGACGTGCTCAACCGCCTGGAGATGGAGTCGCCGGGCACGAAACAGGCCTTCTACTGGGGGTTCCTGGAGCGCCAGGCCAAGATCAAGCCCGCCGAGGCGGCGATGGCCGACAAGGACCGCGCCGCGCTCCATCCCTGCGCCGCCTGCGGCCAGCCCACGACCGCGGACACCTGCACCTACTGCAAGATGATGGCGCGCGCGAAGGCCGGGGCGACCGGCTGAGCCCGCCGCCCGTATGATGAGCCGACGCGCCACCTGCTCCACGCGCCGGGGCGGCCTTGCCGGACTCCTGGCCGCCCTGCTCCTGCCGCTCTGGGTCGTGCCCGCGGCAGCCCAGCCGAAGGACGCCGCCGAGCCGAAGGACGAGCAGGGACAGGGCGACAAGGGCGACGTGAGCACGGACACCAGCCCCGTCCTCCGGCAGCCGCAGGGAACCGCCGGGTCCACCGCCGACGCCTCGACCCAAGAGAAGGCAAAGGCCCAGGAAGGCGGCGGCGGGGAGCTGCGCACCGGCTCCGAGGGCGGCGCCGCCCCCCACGAGGCCAGGCCGGACCGGCCGATCCGCCCCCAACGCCCCGCCCGGCCCGAGCGGTTCCGCCGGTAACCGGCCGGTGCCCCCCTCCCCGATCCTACCGTCGCCCGCCGCGCTGCTGGTCGCCTGCTCGGCCCTCGTCCCCTGCGTCGTCCTGGCCCAGGCCCTCCCCGGCGACGTCGGCCGGCGGGAAGCCCCCGCCGTCGAGGAGGCGGAGCGGGCCAGGCCGGACGAGCCGACCTGGCAGGTCGCGCTCTCCCCGACCTATTCGAGCGGCACCTACGGCGCCGGCGCCCAGACCAACATCACCTACGTGCCCCTGAGTCTCCAACGCCTCTTTCGGGACGGCGACCTCGCCCTGGTGATTCCCTACGTGCGCGTCACGGGCGACGGCTCCGTGACGCTGCTCAGCGGCGTGCCGAACCGCCGCTCCCAATCAGGCACGGGGGCGCGGACCACCGAGCAGGGCCTCGGCGACCTGGTGCTGCGCGCCCGCTACTACCTCTTCGACGAAAAGGGCTGGGCCCCGACCGTCGCCGTCACGGGCCGGCTCAAGATCCCGACCGCCGACGCCTCCAAGGGGCTCGGCACCGGCAAGCCCGACGAGGGGGTCGGGATCGAACTCTCGAAACAACTGACCGACCGCTGGGCGATCTACCTGGACGGCGGCTACACCGTCATCGGCCGCCCGGCCGGCTTCACGCTCCAGAATCAGTGGAATTACGACGTGGGAATCGAGTACAACCTCACGAAACGACTGACGGCGAGCCTCTACTACGAAGAATTCTTGTCAGTGGTGCCGGGGTTCCAGAACCCGCAGGACCTCCTCGTCACGCTCGGCTACGCCGTCACGGACGCGGTGGGACTCAGCCTGACGACGGACTTCGGGCTCTCGGACGGCTCCCCGGCCTACGCGCTGACGGCCGGGGTCAGCGGAAAATTCTGACGGACGACCCGTCGGCGCGTGCACCGCCCCGCGTCCCGTGCTACACTGCGCGCCGCCGGAGGCCCCGGCACGATCGCGTCAGGAGGACCCCCATGGCCACCACAGCCGAGGCGACCCCGGAGGCGGAACGCGCGCAGGGAGAGGGGCGGGAGCGCCGGCGCCACTGGGTCTGGGGCCTCGCGATCGTCGCGCTCCTCGGGCTCTGTCTGTTCGCCTTCGGGCTGGGCTGGCCCCCGGCCGCCATGACCATCTCCTCGGGCGAGCCGGGCGACGTCTATTTCAACCTGAGCGACGCCCTCACCGATTTCC
Organism: Candidatus Nitrospira neuquenensis; assembly: GCF_979578155.1. Classification (NCBI taxonomy): domain Bacteria; kingdom Pseudomonadati; phylum Nitrospirota; class Nitrospiria; order Nitrospirales; family Nitrospiraceae; genus Nitrospira; species Candidatus Nitrospira neuquenensis. The sequence goes on from NZ_CEFZDU010000036.1 coordinate 20,633, forward strand.
TCAACGACGCGTTTCCGGGTTTTCCCAACGGCCGCCAGATCGTCTTCACCAACCTGACGTCCCGCGGCGCGGAGGAAAACGTCGCCCGGATCCGGAGGGGCGAGGCCCAGATCGCCCTCGCGGAGGAGGGGATCGACCTCACGATGGCGGAACCGCCCACCCAGGGGAACGCCGCCGAGCCGATCGAGGTCCGGACGCTGGTCCAGCTCTTCAGCTCACCGCTCAAGATCATCAGCCGCCTGGACATCGCACTGCCCGGCAAGCGGGAGGGCGTCCACATCGAGACGCTGAGCGACCTCAAGCTCCTGACCGAGATCCGGACGCTCGCCAAGGCCCCGCCCATCAAGGCCTACCTCGGGGCGGAGGGCAGCGGCACCAGGAGCGTCGTCCGGATCGTGCTCGCCCACTACGGGTTCGCGGCCGGCCCGGCCGGCGCCGAGCCCGGCCCGCTCGACCTCGAGTCCGTCGGCCAGGACTGGACCTTCGCCCGCGCGAAGGAGGCGCTGGAGCGGAACGATATCCAGGTCGCCTTCTTCCTGACCAACTATGGGACCGAGGCGGTCAAGCAGCTCTCCGGCAAGGGCGGCTTCGCCATGCTGGAGGTGGACCGGGCCGAGGGCATCCACCGGTCGCACCCCTTCCTCGACGTCGTGGCCATCCCGCCGGCCGCCTATCCCTCGCCCGTCAAGTTTCCGCCCCGGGAGACCAAGACCCTCGCCGTGGACGAGGTCCTCATCGGCAGCAGCACGCTCAGCGACGGAGAAGCCTACCGGATCGTCCAGGCGATGTTCCTGCACTCCCACGAGCTGGGTTCCACCTTCCAATTCCTGACGCCGCTGTCGAAGGCCCAGCAGCTCTCCCAGCGGTATTTCTACCCGCCCCATCCCGGCGCGACCGCCTTCTACCAGGACCGGCCGGAGCCCGGCGGCCTCCAGGACTTCTTCCAGCGGTATCGGGACGCGATCCTCGTCCTGTTCTCCGTCAGCGGCACCGCCCTGACCGTCTACCACTTCTTCGCCCGCCGCGCGCGGAGCCTGCCCCTGGCCAAACAACTGGAACGGGCCGTCAGCCGCGAGACGGTGCTGGCCGTCGAGGCGGAGGCCACCCGCCTCTTCGCAAGCAAGAAGATCGACAAGGAAACCTACGAGGCGTTGAAGGAATACATCCGCGTCTGCCTCGCCCGCTTCGACCCGTCCTAGCCCGCCCGTCCCGCGGCTCCCGCACCCTCCGAACGAGGGCCCTCCCGCGCTTTTGCGCAAGCCCCCCGCGCCGGTGTATGGTCGAACCGTGGGAGTGAATCTGCCGGCCCACGTCGCGCGCCGGCCGGCGGGCGTTGCTCTTGAACTGGGAGGGCATGCATGTGCACCATCTGCGGACACTACAGCGAGCAACCCCTCGACGCGCAGCCCTTCTACGACATGCTCGTTCGGATGAGGCACCGCGGCCCGGATGCCCACGGCCTCTACCTGGACGGCCGCGTCGAGCGGAGCCACAGCCTGGACGCCCTGCGCGCCCGGCTCGGCTCGAGCCGCATCGCGCTGGGCCATTCCCGCCTGGCCATCATCGACCGCCACGGCGTCGCGCAGCCCTTCCTCTCCTGTGACGGCGAGCTCGCCCTGATCCACAACGGCGAGATCTACAACTATCAGAAGCTGCGCACGCTCCTGGGCCATCGCCATCGCCTGACCGGCCAGAGCGACAGCGAGGTGCTCATCCACCTGATCGAAGACACCTACGACGGCGACCTGCTCGCGGCCGTCCGGCGGATCGTCGGCCTGTTGGACGGCACTTACGCCATCGCGGTCACGGACGGCCGGTCCGTCGTCGTCGCGCGCGACCGCATCGGCAAGAAGCCGATCTACTACCTCGCGTCCGAGGGCGCCGTGCGGTTCGCCTCGGAGAAGAAGGCCCTCTGGAACGGTCGCGACGAGCCGTCGCGGCTGCCGCCCGGTCATCTCCTGCGACTCGACCGCGGCAGGCTCCGCGTCGTCGAGGGCCCGCCCCTACAGTTGCCGCAGATCGACCTGACGGAGATGAACCAGGCGGTCGAGGAGTACAAGCGGGACCTGCGCGCCGCGGTCCGCAAGCGCCTGACCGGCCTGCAGGAGGCCCGGCTGGGCGTAATCTTCTCCGGCGGCGTGGACAGCGTGCTGATCGCGAAGCTCCTCAAGGACGAGGGGCAGACGCTCGCCTGCTACTGCGTCGGCACGGAGGATTCCGGCGACGTCCGCTGCGCGCGGTCCGTCGCGGCCGCCCTGGGGCTGGACCTCACGGTCCACCTCCTGCGCGAGCGGGAAGTGCTGGACCTCCTGCCCAGGGTCATGGAGAGCGTCGAGGAGAGCGGGCTCCTGCAGGTGGAGGTGGCGATCCCCATGTACCTGGCCGCCGAGGCGGCGGCGCGGGACGGCGTCCGGGTCATGTTCAGCGGGCAGGGCGCCGACGAGCTCTTCGGCGGCTACGCCTGGTACCCGCCCCTGCTGGAGGAGGGCCTCCTGCACCTCCACGAGAAGCTGTGGGAGGACCTGACGCGCCTGTACGAGGACACCCTCGAGCGGGAGGACAAGCTCACGATGGCCCACTCGATCGAGCTGCGGGTGCCCTACCTCGACCTGACGCTCATCCGCACCGCGATGCGCATCTCCCCCGCGCTCAAGGTGGAGGGGCGCGACGACCCCCTGCGCAAGCGCGTGCACCGGCAGGTCGCCTACGAGCTGGGGGTGCCCCTGGACATCGCCTTCCGGGTCAAGGATCCGGCGCAGAGCGGCTCGGGCATCCACGCCCTCATCGAGCGGGCGGTGCTCGGCCGGCACGCCGCGGTGGACGAGGAGCTGGCGGCCCGGAACCTCTGCCTGGACAAGGGAAGCCTCTACCGCTATCCCTCCGGACGGGGTCCCTACGGACATCCGGCGGTCCGCGCCTACCTGGAGGGTCTCGCGCAGGACATCCGCCGCCGCTACGCCCACGCGGTGCCGCATCCATGAGCGCGGGGGCCCTCGCTCGGGCGCTCCTGGTCGGGCTGGCCTGCCTGGCGGCCGAGCCCGCCCCGACCGCGGCGTCCCGGCCGGTCGTGCTCCACTTCGTCGCCTGGAAGCCGGAGCACCAGGCGGTCTGGGACGCGGCGCTCGCGCGGTTCCACGCCGTCCATCCGGACATCCGGGTCGTGCTCGAGATCGCGCCCCACTCCTCCACCGCCTACCACGACCTCCTCACGCAGAAACTCAAGAACGGCGACCGGACCGTGGACCTCTTCTTCATGGACGTGGTCTGGGTCCCGGAGTTCGCCTCGGCGGGCTGGGCGCTGCCGCTCGACGCGCGGGTTCCGCCGGACGCCCGGGCCGCCTTCTTTCCCGCGACGATCGAGGCGGGCACCTACCGGGGCGGGCTCTACGGTGTCCCGAGCCGAATCGACGTCGGACTCCTCTACTACCGGACCGACCTCCTGGCGAAGTACGGCTTCGCCCCGCCACAGACCTGGGAGGAGCTCGCGCACCAGGCGGACACCATCCTGCGCGGCGAGGCCGGGCCGCCGGGGCTACGCGGCTACGCGGGACAGTTCAAGCAATACGAGGGCCTGGTCTGCAACATGCTGGAATTCGTCGAGGGGGGCGGAGGGGCGCTGGTGCCGGCCTCGCCCGGCGCCCCGGCCCTCGCCGCGCCGGAAACCCTGGCCGTCCTGCAGTTCGTCCGCGGGACCCTCGTCCCGCACCTGACCACCAAGGCGGCGCTCACCCACCAGGAGCCGGAATCCCTCGCCGCCTTCCTTCGGGGCCTGGCCGTCTTCCATCGCAACTGGCCCTATGCCTGGCGGATGGCGGCGGACCCCGCCCGCTCGTCCGTGGCCGGCAAGGTCGGCGTGACGCAGCTCCCGCGCTTCGCGTCGGGCCGGCGCGCCTCCGCCCTGGGCGGCTGGCTGTTCGGCATCCATGCCGCCTCGCGACATCCTGAGGAGGCCTGGAAGCTGATCGAGTTCCTCTCCGGCCCGGACATGCAGCGGCGTTTCGCCGTCGAGGCGGGCATCCTGCCCTCACGCCGGGAGACGGCGGACGACCCGGCCGTGCGCGCGGCCCTGCCCCTGGCGCGGGAACAACTCGCCGCCCTGGAGTCGGCGCGGTCACGGCCGCGGACGCCGATGTACCCGGCCGTCTCGCACGTCCTCCAGCGGTTCTTCAGCCGGGTCCTGGCCTTCCCCGACATGGCGATCGAGCAGGAGGCGTCGGTCGCCGACCGCCAGGTCGCCCGCCTGCTGGCGCTCGCCGGAGGCCGCCCGTGAGGAAGGCGCCCGACCGGCGCGTCCTCGCCGCGACCGAGCGGGCGGCGGCCTGGGCGATGCTGGCCCCGGCCCTCGCCGTCACGTTCGCCTTCGCGCTCCTTCCCGTCGCGGAGTCCGCCTTCCTCAGCCTGTACCGCATCCTGCCGGCCTTGCCCGAGCTGGGCGAGCCCTTCGTCGGGCTGGAGCACTACGCGGCTCTCGCGGCCGACCCCGCCACGCGGCGGGCCTTCGCGACCACGCTCGCCTTCGTCTTGCTGTCCACCGCGTCGGAGCTGGCGTTGGGGCTCGGCCTCGCCCTCGTCCTCCACGAGCGGTTCCCCGGCCGCGGCCTCGTCCGCGCGGCGGCGCTCCTGCCCTGGGCGATCCCCACCGTCGTCGCCGCCCAGATGTGGCGCTTCATCTTCGACGATCAGCAGGGGTTCGCGAACCTGCTCCTCTTCGGCGAGCGCGTGGGAGCCTACGTGCCCTGGCTCGCTTCGCCCGGCCCGGCCTTCCTCGCCCTCGTCGTGGCCGACGCCTGGAAGACCTCCTCCTTCGCCGGGCTCCTGATCCTCGCGGGGCTCCAGCTCATCCCCGAGGACCTCGACGACGCCGCCCGGCTGGACGGCGCGGGGCGCTGGCGCCGGTTCGTCCACGTGACGCTCCCGCTCCTGCGGCCGGCCCTGCTCCTGGCCCTGCTCTTCCGGACGATGGACGCCTTCCGGGTCTTCGACCTGGTCTTCGTCATGACGCAGGGCGGGCCGGGCGGCGCCACCGAGGTCCTCCAGTTCCACGGCTACCGGACCCTCTTCGCGGAGGGGCGGGTCGGCGAGGGCGCCGCGATCTCCGTCGTCGTGTTCCTGGCGATCTTCCTGCTCTCGCTCGTCTATCTCCGGGTCCTGGGGTCGGCCCTCTTGCAGAGGAATCCCGCATGAGCGGCCGCCTCCTGCTCGGCGCGGGGATCGCCGCGACCGTCGCGGGGAGCCTGCTCCCCTTCCTGTGGTTCGTCCTCACCTCCTTCAAGACCGTCCCGGAGGTGGAAGCGGTCCCGCCGACCTGGTGGCCGAGCGGCTCGCTGGAGTTCTACCGGGCCGCCCTGGGGCGGCACCACCTCGCCGGGTACCTGTTGAACAGCCTTCGGGTGGCCGGGCTCACGACGCTCCTCGCCCTGGCCGCCGGCATCCCCGCCGCGTATGCGCTCGCTCGGCTGCGCCTTCCCGGCCGGAGATGGATCCTCGGGACCCTGCTCTGCGTCTCGATGTTCCCCCAGGTCGCCGTCGCGGGACCGGTCTGGCGCACGCTGGCGCGGCTCGGTGGCCTGAACACCGCCTGGGGGTTGGTGCTGCCCTACCTCGCGCTCACGCTCCCGCTGACGATCTGGACCCTGGCCACCGTCTTCAAGGAGCTGCCGGCCGAGCTGGAGGACGCCGCGCGCGTGGACGGCTGCGGCCCCTGGCAGACGCTGCGCCACGTCCTCCTGCCCCCGGCCGCCCCCGGGGTGGGCGCCGCGGCGATCCTGACCTTCATCTACGCCTGGAACGAATTCTTCTTCGCGCTCCTGATCCTGACGGAGCCCGAGCGGCAGACGCTGCCCGTCGGCCTCGCCCTGTTCCAGGGGGAGTTCACGATGCCCTGGGGCGAGCTGGCCGCCGCGTCGGTCGTCGCCACGCTGCCGCTCGTGGGCCTCGTGCTGCTGTGCCAGCGCTGGGTCGTCGCCGGCCTGTCCGCCGGCTCGGTGAAGGGGTGACCGATGGCCGAGTTGGAGCTCAGGGGCGTGACCAAGCGGTTCGGGGCGCACGTCGTGATCGAGGAGCTGTCGCTGCGGGTCGCCGACGGGGAGTTCGTGATCCTGCTCGGGCCCTCCGGCTGCGGCAAGTCCACCCTGCTCCGCATCGTGGCGGGGCTGGAGGCGCCGACGGCTGGCGAGGTGCGCATCGGGGGCGAGGCGGTGACCGACCTGCCGCCGAGCCGGCGCGACATCGCCATGGTCTTTCAATCCTACGCCCTCTACCCGCACATGACCGTCCGCGAGAACCTCGCCTTCGGGCTCACGATGCGGCGGACGCCCCGGCCGACGATCGAGGCGCGGATCGCGGAGGCGGCGCGGCTCCTGGACATCGAGGCGCTGCTCGACCGCAGGCCCGCCGCCCTCTCCGGCGGCGAGCGCCAGCGGGTGGCGATGGGGCGCGCGATCGTCCGCAAGCCCAAGCTCTTCCTGTTCGACGAGCCGCTCTCGAACCTGGACGCCGCGCTCCGGGCCTCCATGCGGCTGGAGCTCAAGCGCCTGCACCGCCGGCTGGGGGCGACCCTGCTCTACGTGACCCACGACCAGGTGGAGGCCATGACGCTGGGCGACCGGATCGCCGTGATGGACCGGGGCCGCCTCCGGCAGGTGGACGCGCCGGCCCGGCTGTACGAGCGGCCGGCCGACCCCTTCGTCGCCGGGTTCATCGGCCATCCGGCCATGACGCTGTTGGAGGGGACGGTCGAGCGGTGCGGCGACGCCTGGCGGTTCCGCTCGGGCGCCCTGGTCCTGGAAATCCCGGCGCTGCGCGAGCCGCCGGCCGCGCCCCCGGTCCGCGCGACGCTCGGCATCCGGCCGGAAGACATCCGCCTGGACCCGCCGGCCGCGCCGGCCCCGCACCTGGAGGCCAAGCTCGACGCGGTGGAAGACCTCGGCGCAGACCGCCTGCTGCACGTGACGGTCGGGGACCGGCGCCTGAGCGCGCGGGTCCCGCGCGACCGCGCGCCGGCCCCCGGCGACCATCTCACCCTGGCCCTCCCGCCCGACCGGCTGCACCTGTTCCTCGACGGCCGCCGGGCGGACTGGGCCGGACCGGCGTGAGGAGGAGAGGCCATGACCCAGCGCACCATCGCCATCGCCCAGCTCGACATCCGGGCCGGGGAGATCGACGCGAACCTGCACAAGATCAAGCGGACGATCCGCGAGTTCCGCACCTCCGACCTGATCGTCTTCCCGGAGTTGGTCCTGCACGGCCACCTCTACAGCATGGCGACCAGGCAGGAGGTGCTCGACGTGATCCGCCGGACACGCCGCGACGTCAACAAGGAGATGTACGTCTACGCCCGCCGCTTCGCCTGCCGGATCATCTACGGCGAGCTGTACGGGGAGCACGACCGCCTCTACAACTCCGCCGTGTACATCGACCGCGGCCGCATCAGCCGTTACCACAAGACCCACGTCCACTGGACCGAGATCTTCGACGAGGGGGACAAGCTCGCCGTCTTCGGCGAGGGGCCGGACCGGCTGGGCATCCTCATCTGCTACGACAGCGCCTTCCCGGAGGCGGCGCGGGTGCTGGCCCTCTCGGGCGCGCAGACGATCGTCGTCATCGCGGCGGTCCCCCGCGCCTTCGACCGTCGGTTCATCCTCCGCCGGCTGACGAGCATCGCGCTGGACAACCAGGTCTTCGTCGTCTTCGCGAACCGCGCCGGCCGCGACTACTACGGAGGAAGCCTCGTCCTCGACCCGCGCGGCGACGTGGTCGCCGCGGCCGGGGAGCGCGAGGAGGTACTGCAGGCCAAGATCGACCTCGCCGAGGCGGAACGCTGGCGCAAGGAGGAGCCGCTCTTCCCCCACCGGCGCCCGGAGCTCTACCGGCCGATCGGCGAGCCGTGAGGACCGGGGCCCGGCCACCCTTGCAATGGCGAGGGGCAATCCGTAAGCTGGGTCGGAGGAGCCCCCGCACGACGACACCGCCATGGCCACGACCCAGCGAGATTACTACGAGATCCTCGGCATCCCTCGGACCGCCGGCCCCGACGACCTCAAGAAGGCCTACCGCCGGCTCGCCCGCCAGTACCATCCGGACCTGCACCAGGGCGCGCGCAAGACCCAGATGGAGCAGGCCTTCAAGGAATTGAACGAGGCCTACGAGGTGTTGAGCGACCCCGACAAGCGGAAGAAGTACGACCGCTGGGGCCATCGCTGGCAGGAGGCCGAGGCCTATGCCCGCGCCCAGGAGGCCGCTGGCGCGGCCGGCGGCGGAGGGGGGTTCGGCTGGGAGGCGGGGCCGGGCCCAACGACGGGCGAGGGCTTCGACTTCGCCGACCTGTTCGAGCGCTTCTTCGGCGGCCGCGCCCGGGGCGAGGCCGCGGAGGATGCGGCCGAGGCCGGCGCGGACATCGAGACCGAGGTGCGGGTGACGCTGCGGGAGGTGATGACCGGCGCCACGCGCCGCGTGCGGCTGTCCGAGCCCCTGCCCTGCGCCGCCTGCGGCGGCTCCGGGATGCAGCGCGGTCGTCCCTGCGGCCCGTGCGGCGGAAGTGGCCGTCGCGTCGAATCGCGCACGCTCGCGGTCCGCATTCCGCGCGGCGTCGCGGACGGAGCCCGGCTGCGGGTGCCCGGCAAGGGCGGTCCCGGCGCGAACGGCGGCCCTCGCGGAGACCTCTATCTCCAGGTCCACATCGAGCCGCACCCGGTGTTCGAGCGGCGGGGCGCCGACCTCTCGGCCACGCTGCCCGTCTGGCCCTGGGAGGCGGCCCTCGGCGCCGAGGTGGTCGCCCCGACCGTGACGGACACGGTGCGCGTGAAGATTCCGCCGGGCAGCAGCACGGGGGCCAAGCTGCGGCTCAAGGGCAAGGGGCTGCCCACGAAGGCCGAGGGGGCCGGCGACCTGTTCTTCGTCCTCCAGGTCGTGCTGCCCGCCGCCCTGAGCGAGGAGGACCGGCGCCTGTTCGAGCAGCTCGGGCGCACGCCGCGTCCCGACCCCCGCGCCGACCTCCTGCGCCGCGCGAAGTGAGACGCGGGCGGCGACGCGATCCCGCCGCTTGCGTTGAGGACCGTCGCTCTGGCAAGCTAGGCCCCTGCGAGTTCCGCTGACCGCGCGGCCGGACGCGGGCCCCCGCGTCGCCGCGCTTGCTGTCTTGGAAGGAGGCTCACGATGATCGGACGCGCACTCATCGGCATGGTGGCGGTCATGGCCCTGCTGGGGCTCGGCGTGCAGCCGGCCCTGGCCGACCCGGAACCGGGGGGCATGGGCCCCGGCCACGGCAAGATGGAAGGCCAGGCAAAGGAGAAGGGCCACGGCAAGGACGACGGGTACGGGAAGGGCGAGGGGTACGGCCGGGAGCGCGGCAAGGGATGCTGTGACGGGCACGGCGGAGGGTACGGCAAGGGCTACGGCGGCCACGGAATGGGCGGCCACAGCGGCGCGGGGCACCTGATCCGCAGCCTGCTCAAGTACGCCAAGGGCTTCGGCCTGACGGACGAGCAGGTCGCCAAGCTCAAGGCTCTCCAGCTCGACCTGGACAGGACGCGCATCAAGACCGAGGCGGACATCATGGTCGCCGAGCGCGAGCTGCAGGCCCTCCTGGAGGACGAGAAGTCCGACATGGCCGCGATCGAGGCGAAGGTCAAGCAGAGCGAGGAGCTGGAGGTGGGGCTCCGGATGGCGGCGATCAAGGCCAAGCGCGAGGCCAAGGCGCTGCTCACGCCCGAGCAGCGCGAGAAGCTCAAGGCCGCTCACGACCGGATGAAGGGCTACGGGAAGGAAGGCAAGGAGGGGGGCAAGGAGTCCGGGAAGGAGCACTGAGCCAGCCATGCCGCGAACCATGTCGATCGATCGTACGCACAGGAGCCGCACCCTGCTCGACGGCCCGGGCCGCGCGCCGGCGCGCGCGATGCTCAAGGCCGTCGGGTTCACCGACGAGGACCTCACGAGGCCCCTGGTAGGGGTCGCGAACACCTGGATCGAGGTCATGCCCTGCAACTACCACCTGCGCCGCCTGGCGGAGCGGGTGAAGGCCGGCATCCGGGCGGCCGGGGGCACGCCGATCGAGTACAACACGATCGCCGTCTCCGACGGCATCTCGATGGGCACGGAGGGGATGAAGGCCTCGCTCGTCAGCCGCGAGGTCATCGCGGACTCGATCGAGCTGGTCGCGCGCGGGCATCTATTCGACGCGGTCGTCGCCCTCTCCGGCTGCGACAAGACGATCCCCGGCACGGTCATGGCCCTGGCCCGCCTGAACGTGCCCTCGCTGATGCTCTACGGCGGCTCCATCCTGCCGGGCAAGTTCCAGGGGCACGACGTGACGATCCAGGACGTCTTCGAGGCGGTGGGGAAGGTCTCCGCGGGCAAGATGACCGAGGCGGAGCTGAAGGACCTGGAGGACCATGCCTGTCCCGGCCCGGGCGCCTGCGGCGGCCAGTTCACCGCCAACACCATGGCGATCGCCTTCGAGTTCCTGGGCATCTCGCCGATGGGCCTGAACGGCGTGCCGGCCATGGACGCGCGGAAGGACGACGCGGCCTTCGAGTGCGGCCGGATGGTGATGGACCTCCTCAAGCGGGACCTGCGCCCGCGGGCGATCATCACGCGCAAGTCCATCGAGAACGCGATCGCGGCCGTGGCCACGACCGGCGGCTCGACCAACGCGGTCCTGCACCTGCTGGCCGTCGCACGGGAGGCGGGCGTGCGGTTGACGATCGACGACTTCGACGCGATCAACCGGAAGGTGCCGCTCCTGGCCGACCTGAAGCCGGGCGGCCGCTTCACGGCGGCCGACCTCTACGCGGCCGGCGGGACGACGCTCGTGGCCAAGCGCCTGCTCGACGCCGGCATGCTGCACGCGGACCGGCCGACCGTCACGGGCCGGACCATCGGCGAGGAGGCGCGGGGCGCGGTCGAGACGCCCGGTCAGCAGGTGCTGCGCCCCCTGTCCGACCCGATCAAGCCGACCGGCGGGCTGGTCATCCTCAAGGGCAACCTGGCGCCCGAGGGCTGCGTGGTGAAGGTGGCGGGCCACTCGATGCTGACGTTCCGCGGGCCGGCCCGGGTCTTCGACCGGGAGGAGGACGCCTTCGCCGCGGTCAAGGCGCGGCAGATCCGGCCGGGCGACGTCGTGGTGATCCGCTACGAGGGGCCGGCGGGCGGGCCGGGCATGCGGGAGATGCTGGGGGTGACGGCGGCGATCGTCGGCGAGGGGCTGGGCGACTCGGTGGCGCTGCTCACCGACGGGCGCTTCTCCGGCGCCACGCACGGCTTGATGGCGGGGCACGTGGCGCCCGAGGCCGCGAAGAAGGGGCCGATCGCGGCGATCCGCAACGGCGACATGATCGTGTTCGACGTGCCCAAGCGGCGGCTGGACGTGGCGCTGACGCAAAAGGAGCTCAAGGCCCGCTTGAGCAAGTGGAAGCCGCCGACGCCGCGCTACACGAGCGGCGTCATGGCCAAGTACGCCCGCCACGTCTCCTCAGCCTCCGAGGGGGCGGTGACGAGCTAGCGGTCGCTGCGCCCCACCGCCCAGGAAAGCCCGGCCTCGGACGGGCGCCGCGGCCGACGAACGGCGCGCGCTTCGCGACGGCCTGCTGCGGGAACGGGCGTCGCCGCGCCGACACCCTGCCGCCGGGCGCGTACGAGGGACGCTCCGTTACCAGGAACGACGATCCGCCCCGACGTGCGCCCGGCCGATCCGCCAGCTCCCTTGACCGCCCCGAGCCGCCCGCGCCGGAGAGCAGGCGGCCGGCGACCTCCCGGAGGGGGAGGATCGGCGGTCCACCCCGCCGCCACGACCGCGACCCCGCGCCCCTCCTCGCCGGCCGGGCGGCTTCCACCGCCTCGCACACGGGCAGGTCTGCCAACCTCCTATCGGGTGATCCGGAAGGGGACACAAGGAGAGCTTGCACCCTCGGTCATTGAGCCCTAACTCCTGTGGTCAAGTCGCTGTTAGGGGCGTAGAATGGTTCCCCGGCTGAGTGCCCAGAGGGAAAGACCCTATGCAGCGGCTCCTGCAGCGGATTCTGGACGGCCTGCTCGACTCGGTCGCCCATGTCCTGCATCCCAGCGTCATCCAGGGCACCCTCAAGCGGATCGGCCGCACCCTGGCGCGGATCCAGCTTGAGCGGCTGCAGACCGGTCCCCGGCGCGCGGCGCCCTCCACCCGCGAGGACTTCCTCGCCTGCCTCTCTTCCCTCGAACAGCCGGGAGCCTGGCGGTTCACCTCGATCGATTCCACCCCCCAGGCGATCACCCTGCAGATCAGCACCTGTCCGTTCGGCGCCCGGGCGGCCTACGACCACCACTACTGCCACATTGAGGCGGCCATGCTGACCGGCATGGCGGAACATTACTTCAAGGAGGCCGCCCTCTCGCTCCGGCGAGGGGCCGGCGTCCCCCCGCACGACTGCCGCCTGACCTTCTACCTGGAGCCGGGCACCGTTGTCCCCCCGAGCGACGGCCTCGTCTACTCCGTGCAGGAAAACCAGGAGCCGGAGGGACCCAACGGGCAGGCACAGATGCAGCCCTCCGCCAAGCTCTCCCGGCGGGAGCTCCAGATCCTCAAGCTGATCACGGAGGGGTTGGGCGACAAGGAGATCGCCGCCCAGTTGAACCTGAGCGTCCGGACGGTGGAGAACCACGCGGCCCGCATCCGGCAGAAGCTCCAGATCCACGGCCGCGCCGCGCTGGTGCGCTACGCCCTCAGCCACAAGCTGACGGACGGCTGAGCCTCCCGCGAGGGGTGCCGCGACGCTGCGGCGGGCGCGTCAGTGGGAGCGCGCGTCAGTGGGAGCGGTAGAACGCGGCGATCTGCTCGACGACGTAGGCCAGTTGCTCGTCGGTCAGCTCGGCATAGACGGGCAGGGAGAGCACCTCTTCGGCGGCGCGCTCGGACTCGGGGAAGTCGCCCTTCTGGTGGCCCAGGCTCCGGTAGCAGTCCTGCAGGTGGAGCGGCAGCGGGTAGTAGATCTCGCTGCCGACGCCGCGGTCGGTGAGCCACGCCCGCAGCTCGTCCCGCTTCTGCGCGCGGATCGTGAACTGGTTGAACACGTGGTAGTTGCCCGGCTGGGTCACGGGGAGCGTCACACGCCCCGCGAGCCCCGCCTGCTCGAAGAGCCGCTCGTAGCGCGTCGCGTTCCGCCGCCGCCCCTCCGTCCAGCGGTCCAGGTGCGCGAGCTTCACCGTGAGGACGGCCGCCTGCAGCGCGTCCAGCCGGCCGTTGATTCCGATGGCCTCGTGGACGTACCGGGTCCGGCTCCCGTGGACGCGCAGCATCGCCACCGCGTCCGCCAGCCTCGCGTCGTTCGTCGTGACCAGCCCGCCGTCGCCGAAGCCCCCGAGGTTCTTCGTGGGAAAAAAGCTGAAGCAGGCGAGGTCGCCCAGCACCCCGGCCTTCACGCCGTGGCGGCTCGCCCCGATGGCCTGGCAGGCGTCCTCGATGACCGCGACCCCCGCCGCGCGGGCGATCCGGCCGATCGCCTCCATTTCCGCGCATTGCCCGAAGAGGTGCACGGGGATGATCGCCTTCGTCCGCGGCGTGATCGCGCGCTCCAGCCGCGCCGGGTCCAGGTTGAAGGTGTCCGGTCGGATGTCGGCGAACACCGGCTGCGCCCCGAGCCGGGAGACGGCCCCCGCCGTCGCGAAGAAGGTGAAGGGCACGGTCACGACCTCGTCGCCGGGCCCGACGCCCACGGCCATCAGCGCGAGCAGGAGGGCGTCGCTCCCGCTGGTCACGCCGACGGCGTGCCGCGCCCCGACATAGCGGGCCAGCGCCTGCTCCAGGGCCGCGACGCGCGGCCCGAGCACGAACCCCTGCTCGTCGCAGACGGCCTCGATCGCGGCCATCACGTCTGGTTTGATCTGCCGGTACTGGGCCTTGAGGTCGAGGAGCGGCACGTTCATGCGAGGGGACTCCCGCGGCGGGTCGAGCCGGCGGGGCTGACCCGATCGGACGGTGACTCGGTCGCGTGTTGCTGCGCTGGTGTACCACAGCCCCGCGTGACACTCAAGCGCCCGGCCGCCCTCGCCTCCTCCAGGAGCCGTTCGTATTCGGCCTCCTGACGCCGTACCATGTCGCGCGCGTCGAACTCCGGCGGAAGCGCGACCCCGCGCGCCCCCATCCGCCCCGCCTCCTCCGGATGGTCCAGGAGCCACAGGAGCCGCTCGGCCAGCGCCTCGACGTCGCCGGGCGCGACGAGGAAGCCGTTCTCCCCGTCGCGGACCACCTCGGCGGCGCCGTCCACGGCCGTGCCGACGACCGGCACGCCGGAGGCCAGCGCCTCCAGGTAGACCCGCGGCAGCCCCTCCCAGGCCGAGGTCAGCGCCAGCGCGTCCAGGCAGCGGAGAACTTCGGGCACGTCCCACCGCCAGCCCGCCAGCTTGACCGTGCCGGTCAAGCCGAGACTCCGAACCCCCGCCTCGATCGCCGGCCGCAGCGCGCCGTCCCCGACCATGAGAAACTGCGCGTCCGCTCGCCGACGGCGGACCGAGGCCGCGACCCGCAGGAAGTCGAGGGGGCGCTTCTGCGGCTTGAAGGGCGCGACCATGCCGACCACGGGACGGTCGGGGTCCAGGCCCAGCTCCAGCCGCTTGCCGCGCCGGTCCACGCGGCAGGCACGGAAGGCTTCCAGATCGATCCCGCTCCGGATCACCGCGCATCGCTCCGGCGGGAACAGGCCGAGCGCGACGCCCTGCCGTCGGTTCGCCTCGGAGACGGCGAAGAAGCGCGTCGTGATGCGGCCGGTGCGCCGCTCCAGCGCGATCAAAGCCCGGCGCAGGAGGGGCGGCTGGTCCGGCGTGATGCCGAACCCGTGGATGGAGTGGATGATGACCGGCGTCCCGGCGAGCCGGGCGGCCCAGCGGCCGAGGATGCCGGCCTTGGAGCTGTGCGTGTGGACGATCGCTGGCCGCAACCGCTTGAACCGCAGCGTCAGGTCCATGAGGGCCCGCAGGTCGAGCGGGGCGTGGATGGGCCGGACCAACGAGGGGACGCGGTGGAACTCCACCTCGGGCAGGGAGCGGGCCTCCTCGTCCAGGAGGCCGGGCTCTCCCGTGATCAGCAGGGACCGGAAGCGGCGCCGGTCCAGGTGGGCGACGGTGTAGAGGGTGTTCCGCTGCGCCCCGCCGAGCTCCAGCTTGGTGACGACGTGGGCGACGACCGCCGGCCCGGTCATGGTCCCGCCAGGACCGGCGCCGGGCTCCGGTCATGCGCCGCCCGCGGGGCGCGCAGCCGCTCCGCCAGGTGCTTGCCCTGGCCGATCGCATCCTCCATCGAACTGTGCTCCCAGCGGCCGTAGCGGCCGATCGAGTGGATGCCCCGCTGCTCCAGCCAGGCCAGGATCGCCGGCACCGCCCGAGCCCGGTGCCGATCGAAGAGGACATAGGCGTACCGGATGTCGCGGATGTCCGCGACGGCGAATTCCTCGTCGGGCCGGAGGAGCCCCGCCCGCGCCAGCCCCGCGCGGACGCGGCGCAGCACCTCCGCCCGATCCAGCACCTCCTCGGGCCTGTGCGCAATCTCCACGTAGAGGGAGCTAGAGCCGGGCGGGCCGAGCGAGGGCGAGAAATTCATCGGAAAGCCCGCCCGGTAGAAGGGAAACTCCGGCTCCGGGAAGTAGATCCAGTGCTTGTCCGTGATCCGCTCGCGGGCCACGCCGAGGTTCACGCTGTAGACCGACACGCAGCGCAGCCCTTCGACGGCCTCGCGGACGGCCGCCGGCAGGTCGGCGCAACGGCGCGCGAGCTCGGGCAACGGGATCGTGGAGACGAGCCGATCATAGTCCACCGTCCTGGTTCCGTTCGCCCCGACGCGGAAGACGGCCCGGCGGCGCGCGCTGTCCACCTCCAACAGCTCCTCCCCGCACCGGACCTCTCCGACCGCCGGCAGGAAAGCCCTGGGCAGCAGCTCGATGCCGCCCTCGGCGGGGTAGAGAAAGGTGGGGTTGTAGCCGAAGGCGCGGTCCTTGACGCCCAGGGCGCCGTTGACGACGTCCTTGAGCTCGGGCTTCGGGATCAGCCAGGATACCCAGTCCGAGGTCAGCTCCTCCAGCGGGACCCGCCAGAGCTTCTCGTTGAAGGGCACCATGAAATGCCTGGCGAAGCCCTCGCCGAGATGGTCGAGGATCCATTGCTTGAACGAGAGGGGCTCCTCCCTCGGCGCGTCGGCGTTTCGGCTCAGGGTCTCGATAAAGCCCAGGAGGCAGTCCCGGACGACCTCCGCCGGAAGGCCATGGGTGTTGACCTGATAGGGATATTCCGTGAATGTGCGGTACGAGTAGATGTACGACCGGCGCCGGTGCCGCGCGAGGCGGCCGTCGAGCAGCCCCTCCACCAAGGCCTTGATCTCCGCCCGCCGGAAATGCAGGAGATGGCCCGTCATGTCGAAGGTGAAGCCCCGCACCCGATAGGACCGGCAGAGCCCGCCCACCTCCTGCTCCCGCTCCACGACGCAGCAGGGCGTCTCCCGAAGATGGTAGGCCGTGCTGAGACCGGCCAGACCGGCGCCCACGACCAGAATCACGGGGCCCCTCCCCTCGCACCCAGGCTCGGCGCGGGCACGGGCTTGGGCGACTCGAGTCGCGTGAGCAGGACGCCCGCCAGCGCGAGCCCGCCCAGCGTGGCGCCGACCAGGGCCGCCGCCGCGCCGCCGTCGAGGCAGAGCACGGCGAGGCCGACCCCGCCCATGAGCAGGGACGCGCCGTAGCTCAGGATGACGACCCCGGGGACCGAGAGTCCCCGCTGCCGCAGCCTGATCGCCGGGTGGTCCGGGCTGCCGAGGAAAACGGGCCGGCCGCGCCGCCACCGGATGCCCATCACGTAGAGGGTGTCGAAGATCGGGACGCCCAGGATCAGGAGCGGCGCGGCGAGGGCCAGCGGATGGCTGCCGCGGTACTGGCCGATCATCGCCAGCGCGCCGAGCATGAAGCCGAGGAAGAGCGCGCCCGCGTCGCCCATGTAGATCCGGGCGGGGTGGACGTTGTACCGGAGAAATCCCAGGAGGCTGCCGGCCAGCGCCGTGACCATGAAGGCGATCACCCGGTCGCCGTTCAACAGGGCCACGGCCAGGAGGAAGAGCGAGGCGATCAGGCCCACGCCCGCCGAGAGGCCGTCCATGATGTCCAGCAGGTTGAAGGCGTTGATGATCCCGAGCATCCAGACCACCGTGAGCGCAAGCGCGAGCCAGTCCGGCAGGGCGGCGATCTGGATGCAGATGCCGCTCTTGATGAGCACGAACACCGCGAGCCCCTGACCCGCCAGCTTCACGCCCGGCGAGAGCACGCCGAAGTCGTCGATCAGGCCGAGCATCACGATGAGCGTGCCCCCCAGGATCATCCCGAGGACATCCTGGCGGAACTCGAAGGTGAAGGCGAGGCTGACGAGGAAGGCGAGGTAGACGGCCAGGCCGCCCAGGTAGGGAACCGGTTCTTGTTGGCGCTTGAGCCGTCCGTCCGGGGCGTCCACCATGCCGAACTTCAACGCCGCGCGGCGCGCCACGGGCACCCCGGCGAGGGCCAGCAGCACGGCGAGGACGAAGGTGAGAATCAGCAGCAGCATGGGTCAGGGCTCCGTCCGGGCCTTCAGGGCCCGGCTGGTCGGGTGAGGGATTCCTCCGGCCTCGGCGCCCGGGTCCCGCGCCGCGACCGTCCGTGCCCCGAACCGGCGGTACAGCGCGACCACCGTCGGGGCCCAGACCCGGAGGGCGTAGCACCGCTCGACGGTCAGCCTGGCCGCCCGTCCCAGACGGGCCCTCGTCGTCTCCTCCCTCAAGAGTCGCCCCAGCCGCTCCTCCCACTCGGCCTCGGTGCCCGCCAGCAGCCCGTTCTCGCCGTCCACGATGATCGCCCGGTTCACCCCGACCGGCGACGCCACGACGGACAGGCCGACGGCCATGTATTGCAGGAGCTTCAGGCCGCACTTGCCCCTGGCCCAGGCCGTGTCGGGCAACGGCATGATCCCGATGTCGCATCCCCGCAGGTCTTCCACTTCCCGTTCGAGCCGCCAGGGCACGAACTCCACGCGCACCCCCGCCAGCCGGGGCGGCCGCGAGCAGACCACCCGGAGCCGGACCCCGTGCGCGCGCTGGAGCCGGCGGAAGACGGGCGCGAGCGCCTCCAGGTAGGACAGGTTGTACGCCAGGCCGATCCAGCCGATCGTGAGCGCCTCGGCGCGGCGCGACGGGCCGGCCGGCGCGGGGATGAACCGCTCCGTGTCCACGACGGTGGGCACGACGACGGCCCGGACGCCGTGCAGGCCGGCTTCCCGCGCCAGCTCCTCGTTGCCCACGATCGTCCCGACCGCCAGCCGGGACAGGCACGGAATCTTCCGCCGGTGGCCCCACGTCAGATAGATCGCGTCGTCGTACTCGTGGAGGAGGCGACAGCCCAGGCGGGCGAGCAGCCGCTCGACGACCGGCGGGGCGTAGGGGAACAGTTGCGCTTCGATCACGACCAGATCCGCGCCGCGCACCGCGAGGAGGTCCCAGGCCCGCCGCAGGAACCTGACCAGGCAATAGGGAATTGTGAGGAGGACTCGGAGGACTCCGAGCCTGACCCTAAGCAGCCTCAGGTAGGTCCGCCCGAAGAGCGGGCGGACGACGCAGCGGATGCCGGCGGCCTCCAGGGCCGGCAGGAACTGGTAGATGCGGTGCCGGCTGCTGGGCCCCTGCTCGCTGTACTTTGAAAAATAGACGACGTGCATCGGTCCTCGCGGTGCCGCTCAGAGGTGCAGGCTCCAGTCCTCGCGCGACAGCGTCAGGTTCCGGTTGTAGTAGGGATCGCCGCGGCTGATGAGGTCGCCCCAGCGTTGCCAGGCCAGGTCCTCATCCGCCTGCGGATGGAGGCCGCCCCGCGTCGCGGATTCGTAGTGCAGGAGTTCCGCCTTCGGCGTGTAGACGATCCGGTAGCCCCGCTGCCTGATCCGCAGGCAGAGGTCCACGTCGTTGAAGGCCACGGGGAGCCGCTCGTCGAAGCCGCCCGCTTCTTCGAAGACACCACGCGGCACGAGGAGGCAGGCCGCCGTCACGGCGCTGCAGTTCCGCACCGTCTCGCCGAACCCGTAGTAGGTGTCGCGGCCGCCCGCCTGGTGCTTGAACGCGTGCGCGGCGAAGCCGCGTACCCCGAGCACGATGCCGGCGTGCTGAATGCGCCGGTCCGGGTAGAGCAGCTTGGCCCCGACCGCACCGATCCCGGGCTGCTCCGCCTGCTCGACCATCACCGTGAGCCAGTCGGGGCGGACGGCCTGCGTGTCGTTGTTCAGGAAGAGCAGGTGCCGGCCCGCCGCCCGCGAGGCGCCGAGGTTGTTGATCGCCGAAAAGTTGAACGGGCCCGGGCACCGGAGGACCAGCGCCCTGTCCCGAATCTCCTCCAGGTAGGCGATCGCGTCGGCGGCCCGACTGTCGTTGTCCACGACGATGACCTCGTAGGGCGCGTAGTCGGTCTTCTCCCGGAGGCTGGAGAGGCACTGCTCCAGGAGGAGCCGCCGATCGCGGGTCGGGATGACGATCGACACGAGGGGGCGGTCCCGCAGCCGGTAGCGCACCCGGTACCGTCCGGGGCCGTCGCCCTCGACGGTGCCGTCCAGTCCGCGACGCGCCAGCGCCTCCGCGAGGGCCTTGCGGGCCGCCTCGTAGGCGTAGGGCTTCGCGCCCGTCGAGGAGGCCGCCGAGCCGGGAATCTTCCGCCAGTGGTACAGGACCTTGGGGATGTGGGCGATGCGGTCGGTCCGCTCCGTGAACCGCAGGATCAGGTCGTAGTCCTGACTGCCGTCGAAGCCGGCGCGGAACCCGCCGCTCTCCGCCAGCTTGCTCCGCCGGAACACGCTGAAGTGGGTGATGTAATTCATGGCGAGCAGGAGCTCGGGGCTCCACCCGGGCTTGAAGAAGGGCTCCACGCGCCGGCCGTCCGGCTCGAGCTTGTCCTCGTCCGAGTAGAGAAAGTCCAGGTCCGGCTCCCGGTTGAGCCGCTTGACGACCTCGTACAGCGCGTCCGGCGACAACTCGTCGTCGTGGTCCAGCAGCCCCACGAATTCCCCCGTCGCCATCGCGAGCGCCCTGGCCGACGCCCCGACGATCCCCTCGTTCCGCTCCAGGTGCCGGACCTTGATCCGAGGGTCGGCCGCGGCGGCTTCGTCCAGCAGCCGTCGCACGTGGCCGCGCGTCGAGGCATCGTCGGCCAGGCAGAATTCCCAGTGCGGATAGAGCTGGGCCTGGACGGACTCGATCAGGCGCCGGAGCCAGGGCTCGTCGGTGTTGTAGACGGGGGTGACGATGCTGATGAGCGGGCGGTATGTGAACCGCCCGATCTCCGCCTTCGCCTCCTCCATCAGGTCCGGCGTCACCGGATGCGCCTCCAGCCACAGCCGATACTGCCCGTTCAGGTCGAGGCCCGTGGGCGGTACCCGGACCAAGAATCCCCGTCCCCTCAGAACCCGGCCGACCTGCGCGCGGAGCTTGGACAGGAGGATCCGCCCCCCCTCGTCGAGAAGTACCTCGACCGCCCGGCGGAAGGCCCAGTAGGCACGCCCCCGGGCGGTGTCGGGCGGGCAGAGCCGATTCTTGACCGCCAAGGCCCGCTTTAGGAGCTTCCACCCGACGGTCTGCTGCATCGTGAGGAGTTGGTGGGTCAGGTCGGCGACCCGCTCCTCCCCGGCCTGCAGGCGGCGCCGTAGCTCCTGCGTCTCGCGGCCGAGGTCCCGGACCTCGCGCCGCAGCCGCCGGCAGGCCCCGAGGACCCCATCGAGCGGGGGGGGCCCGACGCCCCGCTTGAACCGCATGGCATGGGGCGCGACGAACTCCGCGTCGAACTCCGAGTCGAGCGCGAAGCCGTGCTCCAGGAAGCGCGCGATCCAGTACGACTGCGGCCGGACGTTCACGTGAGTCGGCTCCGTGAAGTCGTCCGGCGTGGAGGAGAACAGGATGTCGTCGGTGTTCCGGCAGAGGTTCGCGATCGCCCGCCGCCCCTCCTCCTCCGTCAGGTGCTCCAAGACCTCGATGCAGACGATGAGGTCGTAGGGCCCCTCCAAGGAGTCCAGGGCGGACGCGACGCGGCAGTAGGGGCGGATGTCCTCGCGGACCTCGCCGATCGCGTAGTCGGACACATCGATCCCGAAAGCCTCCACCCGCCGGTCCCTGAGCGCCTCGACCAGCAGACCCTTCGCGCATCCCACGTCGAGCACCCGGGCCGGCTTGATCTCTGCGACGATCCGGTCCGCGATCGTCCCGAAGAACGCCATCCACTCGCGCTGGCCGCGATCGTAGGGGACCGGCCCGAAGCCCTTGTCGTAGTAGTCCCGGTCATAGCGCGAGGGCTCGACCCCTTGGGACGACCCGCCACCGGCCCCCATGGTCTGCCTCTCGTCCTGTTCCATTCGTCCTCGTCCTCGCCCGGTCACGGGGCCGTCGGCGGCCGGGCGGCCTGGGCGCTCGAGGCCCGCTCGGCGTACCGACTCAGCATCGTCCCCGGCTCCCCGTCGCCGACCAGACGCCCATGGTCCAGCCAAACCACCCGGCCGCACAGGTGCCGGACCTCCTCGACGGCATGGGATACCAGCACGATCGTGACCCGCCGTCGCTGGAATTCCCTGAGCTTCTCCCGGCACTTGGCCTGGAAATGCAGGTCGCCCACGGCCAGGACCTCGTCGATCAACAGGATGTCCGCGTCCAGGTGCGCGGCGACCGAGAACCCGAGCCGCGCCAGCATCCCGCTGGAATAGGTCCGGATCGGCTGGTCGAGGAACTCCTCCAGCTCGCTGAACGCGACGATCGCGTCCAGCCGCGCGCGCACGTCCCGCCGCGTCAGGCCCAGCAGGACGCCGTTCAGCATGACGTTCTCCCGCCCCGTCAGCTCCGGGTGGAACCCCGCGCCGAGCTCCAGGAGCGGACAGACCCGGCCGCGCACCTCGACCCGGCCCGCCTGGGGCGTCAGCACGCCGGCGATCAAACCCAGCACCGTGCTCTTCCCCGACCCGTTCGCGCCGATCAGGCCGACCGTCTCGCCCCGCGCGATCTCGAACGAGACGTCGTCCAGCGCGACGAACTGCCCCGCCCTCAGGCCGCGCATCGTCTCCGGCAGCCGGAACAGCGCGGCCTTGATCCCGCCCAGCACCTGCTCGTACCGCGGGTAGCGCTTGGAGACATGGTCGAACCGGACGACCGTCATAGGACCTCGGCGAATCGCGGCGCGAGCCGGCGGTAGGCCAGCGAGCCGAGCCCGCAGACCGCAAGTCCGTAGGCGACGCTCAGGCCGACGAGCGGCCAGGCGAGGACCCCGCGCAGGAACAGTTCCTGCCACGCCAGCATCAGCGGCGCGACCGGGTTCAGGGGGACCAGCCCGCGATAGGGCTCCGGCACCATGTCGATCGAGTAGGCGATCGGCGTCAGGAAGAACAGGAACGTCACCAGCAGGCCCGTGAGCCGGTCGAGGTCGCGGAAGAACAGATTGACCGACGCCACCGCCAGCGCCGCCCCGTAGACCAGGAGGAACTGCGCCCCCAGCAGGAGCGGCAGCCCGACGAGCCAGGTCCAGGAGAGGCCGAGCCCAGACCATAGCAGGCACGCCGCGATCACGGGCACGGACAGCAGCAGGTGCAGGCCGCCGTTGAGCACCGTCGCCGCGACGAGCATCTGGCGGGGAAACCGCACCTTCTTCACCAGCGGCGCGTTGGCGAGGAAGATCGTCGGCGCCGCGCTGAGCGTATGGGCCAGCCAGTGCCAGGGGAAGAGGCCGGCGATCAAGAAGAGCGGATAGCGCGGAATGTCCACCCGCATCACGACCCCGAAGGCCAGGACGTAGATGAGCGCGAAGGCCAGGGGATTGGCCACCGACCAGAGGTAGCCCAGCCAGCTCCCCTTGTAGCGGACCTTCAGTTCCTTCGCGGTCAGCACGAGGAACAGGTCCCGCAGGTGCTCGCCGGACACGCCGGGGCCGCCCCAGGAGCCGAGCCGGGAGGGCCAGAGGGGCCCCGCGTCGGCGGCGGCCGGATCGGGGGAGGATGCGGCTGTCGGCAGGCCCTTCGCCATCACCGCCTCAGAAGTCCCGCCGCTGGAAGACCAAACAGGCCGCGGCGAGGAGCAGGGTGAGGTAGGCCGCGCCGTAGGCCGTGCCGAGCGCCAGGTAGGCCAGGCCGATGGGCTGGCCGTGGGCCGCGGGCCCCTTCACGTTGAACAATTCCAGGTTGGGGATCAGGTAGTACAGGGCGGTGGTCACCGCCTGGACCGCCTCGCTCTGGCTCTTCTCCGCCAGCCCCTTGAGGTCGCCCGTCAGGTGGCCGATCACGTAGAGGCCGAGCGTCATGATGGCGCTCAGCGTCGCCGTCGTGAAGGTCGAGAAGAACAGCGCCAGCGCGGTCACGAGCAGGGCCTCGACGCCCATCAACGCCACGGCCTGGACGAGCGCCCACCGCACCGGCGCCTGGACCATTCGGAGCACGGCCAGGAAGACGGCGAGCATGACCGCGATGGTCACGAGCAGCGTCAGGGCCAGCCCCGCGTACTTGCCCAGGATGAACTCGCTCCGGCTGATCGGCCTCGCCATGATCGTGTAGATCGTCCGCCGCTCGATCTCCTTGCTCACGAGCCCGATCCCGACGAACACGGCGATGACGACGCCGACGACGTTGATGGCCGCGAGCCCCATGTCCGTCACGATCTTCTCCCGCTCGGCGATGGTCAGCCCGCCCAGCACGACCGAGGCGCCGATGAGCAGCAGCGCGAAGAGGAGCAGACTGTACAGGATGCGGTCCCGTACGTTCTCGCGGAACGTATTGAGGGCGATCACCCCGATCCGCCGCATGGCTCAGGCCCGCTCGGCCGGCGGCCCGCCGGCCGACTCCTCGAACAGCTCCTCCAGGGACCCCTTCTCCGGCGTCACGGACACCAGCCGTCCGCCGCGCGCCCGGATCGCCGCCAGGACCTCCTCCAGCCGTTCCGGGCCGGGAAGCACGAGCAGCGACCGGCGCCCGCGATGGAGCACCCGCGCGGCGAGCGCCGCGAGCGCTCCGCTTCCCGCGTCGTCCAGCCCCTCGCAGACCACCTCCACCGACCGGGCGCGCCCGCGGCCGGTCAGCTCGTCGATCCGCCCCTCGGCCCGCAGCCGTCCCCGCACCAGCACGCCCACGCGGTCGCAGAGCAATTCCACGTCGGGGATGATGTGCGTGCTGAAGAAGACGGTCTTGCCCCGGTCCCGCAGGCCCAGGATCAGGTCGCGCACCTGCTTGCGCCCGATGGGGTCCAGGCCCGACATCGGCTCGTCGAGGATCACCAGCTCCGGGTCGTGGATCAGCGCCTGGGCGAGCCCGACCCGCTGCAGCATGCCCTTGGAAAACTTCCTGAGCTGGCGCCGGCGGGCCTCGGCCAGGCCGACCTGCTTAAGCAGCTCCGCCACGCGCCGCCCCAGCTCGACGCGATCCAGCCCGGCCAGCCGGCCGTAGAAGCCCAGGAACTCCTCCGCCGTCAGGTAATCGTAGAAATAGGGCGCCTCCGGCAGGAACCCGACGCGCGCGCGGGTCGGCACGTCGCCCGCCGGGAGGCCGAGGACCTCGGCCGTGCCGCTCGTCGGCCTGGTCAGGCCCAGGAGGATCTTCAGCGTCGTGGTCTTGCCCGCGCCGTTCGGCCCGAGGAAGCCGTAGATTTCGCCGCGGCGGACGGAGAAGGACACTCCATCCAGCGCCCGCACGGGGGGCCGGCCCGGCCAGCCGGACGCGAACTCCTTCGTCAATCCCTCCACGAGCAGCACCTCCATGGTCGACACCCCGGGGTCAGGGCTCGGGCCGGTGCACGCGCAGCCGCCGGCCCAGCCCGCTGCTCTGCACGCTGCCGTCGGCCCGGTTCAGGCGATACTCCCCGCCCCACGGCTCCGTGGGCAGCCGCCGGAGCAACCCCGCCGACACGAGGTCGTCGAGCCGCTCCGGCATCGCCCCGCGTCGGTCGCGATAGTCGCGGACCGCCCGCTCGAGCAGCCGGATGTCGCGCTCCGCCACGACCTCGCGCAACCGCTCCATGAGCCCCTCCTTCAGCCGCTCATCCTGGGTCTGCTGGAGCAGCCGCCGGAGGAACTCGATGGCCGCCGCCGGCTCGCCCGCCTCCACGGTCATCCGGGCCGCGAGCTTCGGCAGGTAGGCCGGCGCACCGGGCAGGAGCGCAGCCTTGCGGAAGTACAGCGCCGCCCGCGCGGGATCATGGAGCTCGAAGTAGTAGTTGTAACCGAGGTAGAAGGGGAGCTGCCAGACGTCGGGGTTCTCGGCCATGCCCTTGGCCAGCAGGGCGACACTCTCCTGAGGGAGCTTCGCCCACACCGTCAGGATGGCCCCGGTCGCCTGGTAGGCGAAGGCGAACTTGGGGTCGAGGTCCGTCAGGACATCCACGGCGCGGGCGGCGGCGCGGTACCCTTCGACGGTCTGCTCCCGGTCGCCGAGCTGCTGCACGACCTTGAGCCAGATCAGGTCGGCGACCAGCTCGCGATAGCCCAAGACCATGACGCGCAGGTACTCCCCCCGCGGCAGGAGGGAAAATTCGGCCAGCCGGACCGCCGGAGGGCGGTGTCGGTCCAGCGATACCTGCACCCCGACCGCGGCGGCGGCGCCGGCCAGGAGCAGGACCGCCGCCCCCCGCGGGCCCCTGCCGATAGCCGGCCCCTTCACCCTCATGTCCGTGCTCATGTCCGTGCTCCTGCCCGGTCGAGCTCCGCCCCGAGCGCGCGCGCGTTGGCCGACAGGAACCGCTCCTCCAGCGGCGTCTTCGTGCGGTCCGCGAACCGCTGCTGGCGCTCGACGATCTCGCGGTACTCGCGGCTCGCCGCCCCGAGGCGGCCGCTGTCCAGGTACCGCCAGGCAAGCCACTCCCGAGCCGGCAGGAAGTTCGGTTCGATCTCGACCGCCCGCCGGACCGCCGCCTCGGCCGCGTCCCCGTCGCCGAGCGCGGCGTGCAGCCGACCCAACTCGAAGAGATAGTGCGGCGCGAAGGGCTCTAGCTCGACCGCTCGCCCGTAGGCGGCCAGGGCCGCACGCAGGTGCTCGGCGCCTCGATGTCCCCCGCGCGCCGCCAGCGCCGCCTGCACGCGCCCGAGCAGGGCCGGCAGCCGTCCGTCCAACGGGTTCAGCGCCGCGGCCGTCTCGAGCGCCGCCACGGCCGCCGCCGCCGCCTCCGAACGCCCCGTCCGCTCGTAGAGCTGAAAGGCCGCGCCGCCGAGCGCGCTCCGGTAGAGCGCCTTCCCGGGGTCCCAGGCGGCCGCCCGCTCGAAGTGGGCGATCGCGGCGGGAAGGTCCGGGCCGCCCGACGCCCGCCGGCCCTCCTCGTAGGCCGACCACCCGACGCCGATCCGGATCACCTCCACGGCCGCCACGGCGAGCGCCGCCGCGCCGACGACGCCCCAGGCCGCGCGCGAACGGACCGGCACGACGCGGGCCGGGAGAGCCCCGCGCCGCAGGCCGCCGATCGCGAGGGTTCCCGCGACGCAGAGCGTCAGCGCGATCGCGATCGCCGGCTCGTGGAGCGGGGAATCCACCGCCGCATGGGCGAGCGCCGCCGTCGCGCCGCCGACGAGCCCCCCCAAAAGCCCTCGCTCCTCCCGTCGGAGTCGGGCCCGCCAGCTCGCCCTCGCATCCCCCGCCACCAGCAGGACGCCCCAGCCGAAGAGGAGCAGGCTCATCGGCCCGAGCTCGACTCCCATCTGGAGATATTCGTTGTGGGCGGTGGCCGCCGCTTTCCCGTATCGCGCCACTTCGCCCTCCACCGGCACGGCGTAGCGGGGATAGGCGTACTGGTAAAGCCCGAGGCCGATCCCGAGGGGGTGGTCGCGCATCTCCGCAAGCGACGCTCTCCACAGCGCCCAGCGGGTATAGGCTTCCGGGTTCGCCCGGTGCTCGGCCGCGACCCGGTCCCGCACCGGGTTCGGCACGAGCGCGCCGACCGCCACGATCAGCGCCACTGCGGTCAGGCCCGCGCGTCCGAACCGCAGCAGGAGGACGAGCCCCGCTCCGATCGTCAGAGCCAGGGCCCCGCCGCGCGAGCCGGTGCCGATGAGCGCGGCGAGCAGCAGGATCAACACGGTGACCGCCGCCGCGAGACGGACACGCCCCGGACGCCCCCCGACGGTCGTCCAGCGGGCGTAGCAGAGGTGGCCGAGGATAAGGCAGGCGACGACCGCGAGGTAGCCGGCGAGGAAATTCGGGTTGAAGAAGGTGCCGGTCGGCCTCGCCGCGCCGGCCCACCATTGACAGAGCGCCAGGCCCGCCTCCGCCGTCCCCGCCGCGACCAGCACGAGAACCAAGCCTCGGAGGCGCGGCCAGGTCCCGAGGGCCAGACGGAGCAGGTAGAGGAGCGCGCCGTAGCCCAGGAGCACGAGCAGCCACTGTCGGCTCTGGTTGGGATAGGCGGAGCCGGCGACGGAGAGGGCGGCAAGCCCGAGATAGGCGGCGACGGCCGGACCGACCGCCATCGGCGGGCAGAGCAGCACGCCGCTCCGGACCAGCGTCGCCAGCCAGAAGCCGGCCAGCATCAGGATCGCGAGCCGGATGACCATGGCCGCCTGATGGGTGGTGCCGCCCTCCAGCAGGGGGGAGAACAGGAGCAGGGCGCCGAGCAGGATCAGCCCCGCCGAGCCGATCGGCGAGCCGGGCAGCGGACGAGAAGCGCGGGTGCCGGGCTGAGCCTCCATGGAATCGTTACGTCACGCCGGCGTTCGTGGAACCGAAGGGGAAGGGAATAAGGAGGGGAACCGCGATCGGCGGTTCCCCTCCGCCCGGCCGGATCGGACCGGCCGTCATCAGCTCGTGACGTCGTTGGTCAAGCCGGTTTGGTTGAGATTCTTGGCGTCGTTGATGATCCACTGGTCGCAGGTGGCGTCGGAGTCGATGTTCCCCGTCGCGCCCGCCGTGAAGCCGGTGGCAGAGGTGCCGACCGTCGAGGCCTGGGTGCAGGTGCCGAGCGCCGCGCCGATGGCGGTGCCGCCGAGGGAATAGTTATACTTGGGGCTCGCGCCGCTGATCGTGAAGCCGATGGCCGAGAAGTCGTTGCTGTAGGAGTTGTTCTCGCCGAAATACGCCACTTCCGAGGTGTGGATGGCGCCGAGGTTGGACTTCGCCTCCGACTGCTTGGCCTTGGCCTGGAAGCTGAGGAAGTTCGGAATGGCGATGGCCGCGAGGATCCCGATGATGGCCACCACGATCATCAGCTCGATGAGCGTGAAGCCCTGTTCCCGCCCGATTGAGGTCTGCATATCCATCCTCCCGGTTGTTGGTTGCCTCACCCGACACCGGGAGGCCTTGGCTCCAATCCCCCACTTCAGGCCCTCCCGTTGCGGCAGCAGGTAGCAAGGAAAAGCAGATTCCGTGCCCCTGGGTCGCTCCCGTAGAAAAAAAGAAACCACAGGGCTTTCAACTCCTTAGACCGCCCGCTTGAGGCGGAAAGACGGGGCGGCGCCCGGAGTCAGGACCCTTTTCCGTCACGTGAAACCAATTTTTGGCCGAGCAACGGCCAGCGCGATCAACATATTGGTGGTTGGCGATACACGCCTCCACCCTGTTGCGGTGGAAACGACCGTGTCCCCCTCCGTGCTGGGGGATGACGCGGGGGGATCAGTGGGTGGTGGATTTAGAGGCCGGACTGTTCTGAGAGACGCGACGCTGGGCCTGTCGCACCCGCTCATCGAGCAGGGGGTCGCCCCAGCCCTGGGCGCGGTAGCGCTCCACCAGCTTGCTGTTGGAGGGGTCGAGGGAGAGCGAGCGCAGCCAGGCTTCCCTGGCTTCCTGCACCAGGTTCTGCTTGAGATAGATCTCGCCGAGGTGCTCGAAGATCACCGGATCGTCCTGGACGAGCGCCGCGGCGCGCTTGATCTCCGCCAGCGCCTCGTTCAGCTTACCCATCTTGTAGAAGGCCCAGCCGAGGCTGTCCACGTAGTAGCCGTTGTTCGGCTTCAGCGCGACGGCCCGTTGGGTGAGGGACACGGCCTCCTCGATCCGGATGCCCCGCTCCGCGTAGGTGTAGCCGAGGTAGTTCAGCGCGTCCGCGTGCTTGGGGTCGATGCGCAGGGCGGCCTCCATGGCGCGGACGAGGTCGTCGAAGCGGTTCTGCTTGTCGTAGGCCGTCCCGAGGTTGAAGTGGAGGTCTGGATTATCGGGATTTTCACGGATCCCGGCCTCGAAGGTTTCGGTGGCCTTCGCGTAGTCCTCGGTCTGGAGGTAGGTCAGTCCCAGGAGCAGGTAGGCGTCCGCGTGCCGGCCCTCCAGCGTCAGGACCTGCGTCAGGTGGCCGATCGCCTCGGGGTACCGCTTCAGCTTGTAAAGCAGGAACCCCATGTGCATGTGGCCGTCCGCGTAGGTCGGCTGGATGCGCAGGTTCTCCTGGTAGGCCTGAATCGCCTTCTCGAACTCCTTCTGCTCTTCGTAGATCATCCCGAGGTAGTCGCGCACGCGCAGTTCGCCGGGCCGCGCGGCCAGCACCCGATTGAGCTGGGCGATGGCCTTGGCATACTCCTTCGTTTCGCCGTAGACGAGCCCCACGCGCAACTGGGCGTCGAGGTCGTCGGGATCCTGAGCCAGAATGTGCTCCAGCTCGGCCAGCGCCTCCTGGTACCGCTTGTCGTGCAGGAAGAGGCGGACCAGGTGCTGGCGGACTTCCTTGCTGTTGGGGTTCACCGCTTGGAGGTACCGCCGGTAGACCTCCGCCGCGCGCTGGCCGTCCTGGCGGGCTTCATGGACGCTGGCCAGGGCGATGTAGGCGGGCTCGAAGCCCGGGTTGACGGCGATGGCCCGCTCGAAGGCGTCGACGGCCGCGTCGTACTGCTTCAGCTCCAGCCCGATACGGCCCAGGTAATAGAAGCCCATCGGGGAGCCTCCGGCCTTCCGGACCCCCGCCTCGAAGGCCTGCCGCGCCTCCTCGTACCGCTTCAGGTTCATGAGGAGAATCCCCTTGGCGAAGTAGGGATCGCCCCCTTCCCCGTCCGCTGCGATGGCGCGGTCGTACAGGGCCAAGGCCTGGTCCGCGCGGGCGGAGGCGGCATAGACGCCGGCGACGGCCATCAGGATGGCCGGCTCCTTGGTGTCGGACTCGGCCACGCGGTCGGCGAACCGCAGCGCGGCGGCGGAGTCGCCCTTCGACAGGTAGAGGCTCGCGAGGCGCGCCTTGATGAAGACGGACGAGGGATCGGCCCGCATGGCCGACAAGTACTCGGCGATGGCGCGATCATGGTCCTGGCTCAGCTCGGCCTGGTGTCCCAGGAGGAAGTGGTAGTAGGCGAAGGGGTCGGAGGGAGCCGGGGGCTTGGGGGGCTGGGGGGCCGACGCCGCCGGACCCGGCTCGCCGCCTGAAATCCCGGCGGACGGCACCGTCGCGCAGGCCCCGACGACCAGGGGAACGGCCAGGGCGGCGAGGCACCCCGGCAGGCCGCGCCGCAGAGACGCCGTCCGCCGCGTGACGCTACCGGTCATCATGGGACCCCTCGCTTCCGCCGAGCTCCGCGAGGGCTCGGCTCCGCGGATTATACGCAGCGGCTTCAAAGGGTGTCAAACGTCCCGGTCCGACTTGTTCGCGAACTTGGCGAACTTGTCCAGGAAGGTGAGCTCGATGTCGCCGGTCGGGCCGTTGCGGTGCTTGCGGATGAGGATGTCGGCGATGCCCGGCTTCTGCGTGGACTCGGGGTTGTAGTGCTCGTCCCGGTAGATGAACATCACGACGTCCGCGTCCTGCTCGATCGCGCCGGATTCCCGCAGGTCGGCGAGCACGGGCCGCTTGTCCGCCCGGGTTTCGACCGCGCGGCTGAGCTGGGAGAGGGCCACGATGGGGATGTTCAGCTCCTTGGCCAGGGCCTTGAGGGAGCGGGAGATGTCGGAAATCTCCTGCTGGCGCGACTCCGCATCGGCCCGGCCCTGCATGAGCTGCAGGTAGTCCACGACCAGGAGATCGAGCCCGTGCTGCATCTTGAGCTGGCGCGCCTTGCCCCGCATCTGCTGGACGGTCAGCGCCCCGGAATCGTCGATGAAGATCTTGGCCTGCGACAGCTTGTCGGCCGCGGCGGTCAGCCGCGTCCAGTCGCCGGGCGAGAGTTTGCCGGTGCGCAGCAGATGGGAGTCCACCAGCGCTTCCGAGCTCAGCATGCGCAGCACGAGTTGCACGCCGGACATCTCCAGGCTGAACACGCCCACCGCCTTCCGGTACTCGACGGCCGCGGTCTGGACCATGCCCAGCGCCAGGCTGGTCTTGCCCATGCTCGGCCGGCCGGCGACGATCACCAGGTCCGACGGCTGGAGCCCCGCGGTGATCCCGTCGATCTCGATGAAGCCGGTGGGGATGCCGGTGATCTGCTCCTTCTTCTTGTAGAGCTGATCGACCAGCTCGATGCTGTCCAGGATCAGGGAGCGCATCTCGGCGAAGGACCGGTCGTACTTGCCCTGGGCCAGGCCGAAGATCGACTGCTGGGCGAATTCCAGCAGGTCCTGGACCGGGCTCGCGTCCTCGTAGCCCTTGGCGATGACCTCCGTCGAGGCGCCGATCAACCCGCGCAGCAGCGCCTTGTCGCGGACGATCCGCGAGTGGTAGCGGACGTTGGCGGCGGAGGGGACGATCTGGACCAGCTCGGCCAGGTAGGCGGTCCCGCCGACCGCCTCCAGCTCGCCCGCCGTCCGGAGGTGCTCGCCGAGCGTGATGGTGTCGATGACCTCGCCCTGCTCGGAGAGCTCCAGCATCGCGCGGAAGATCTTCTGATGCGCGGTCCGGTAGAAGTCGGCCTCGCCGAGGATCTCCATGGCCTTGGCCAGCGCCGCGTTGTCGAGCAGGACGGCGCCCAGGACCGACTGCTCCGCCTCGAGGTTCTGGGGCGGGAGCCGCGGCTCCGACAGGTCGCGCAGGCGTGCGGGCTCCGGACTCATGCGTCGCCTCCCCGCACCGACTGGGGCAGGTCCTTGAGCTTGACGACGCGCCGCGCCCCGGGCCGGCCGACGTCCAGCCACAGCGCCTCGTCCGCCTTGAGCCGGGGCGCGCCGAGCACGGCGACCGCTTCGGCGCCCGCGCGCCGCGCCTCCTCCAGTGCCGGTCGCAGCCGGCCCGGCGTCACGCCGGCCGTCGTGGCCTGGATCACCCGCAGCCCCGCCGCCCGGAGCCGCTGCGCGGCCTGGAACAGGCGCTCGCCCGCCCGCGCCGTCGCCGCGACGAGCAGATCCGCACGGGCCCGCGCGGGACCGTTGCCGCCCCGCTCCACCGCCCGGAACAGACGCTCCACGTCGAGCGCGAAGCCGGTGGACGGCAGGTCCCGGCCGAATCGGCCGATCAGGTGGTCGTAGCGGCCGCCGCCGCCCAACTCGCAGCCCAACCCGTCCGCGAAGACCTCGAAGACCACGCCGTCGTAATAGTCGAAACCGCGCAGCTCGCCCAGGTCCACGAGCAGGCGCCCCTTGAGCCCGGCCGCGTCCAGCAGCCGGTAGACGGCGACGAGCCGGTCCAGCGCCGCCCGCAGCGGGCGGCTCCGCCCCGCCAGGGCCTTCCCCCGCTCCAGCACCTCCTCGCCCCCGAAGAGGCGGGTGGCGTCCAGCAGCGTCCGCGCGGCGCGCGGCGACACGCGCTCCCCGCGGAGAATCTCCTCGAGCCGCGGCAGGTCCTTGCGCGCCGCGGCGTGCTCCGCCCGTTTTCGGCCGTCGGCCGACAGGCCCGCCTGCGCCAGCAGTCCCTTGAAGAACCCGACGTGTCCGAGCGAGATCGTGTAGCCCGCCAGGCCGAGCCGGCCGAGGCAGTCGGCCATCAGCGCGATGATCTCCCCGTCCATCGCGACCGTGTCGAGCCCGATCAGCTCGGCGCCCACCTGGAAGATCTCGCGTTCCCGGCCCGCGTGCTCCGGCTCGTAGCGGAAGACGGTCGTGCGGTAGCACAGGCGCAGCGGCACCTCCGCCCCCGCCATGCCCATCGCGACGATGCGGGCGATCTGCGCGGTGGCGTCGGGGCGGAGCAGCAGAATGCGGCCGGTCGTCCGGTCGGCGATCTTGTAGCACTTCTCGATCAGCTCGGAGTCGAGGCTCGCGGCGAGGACGTCCAGGTACTCGAAGGTGGGCGGGATGACCTCCTCATAGCCCCACCGGCCCAGACAGGCCATGAGGCCGTCTTCGAGGCGGCGCAGGCGCTGGGCCGTGCGGGGCAGGATCGTGGCCATGCCGGCCGGGACGAGCGAGCGGGCCGACGACGACGCGGGCGGCGCCCCGGGGCGGGGCGGCCGGCGGGAACCGCTGGCAGGAACGCGGCGCGGCATACGGATGGCGGGGCTACAGCCCGCGGGCCAGGTCGGCCAACTTCACCGAGAGGATGTGCGGGAGCGAACGCAGCGTCTCGAACACGCCGGCCGGCAAGGGCGCATCCAGGCCGATGATCAGCAAGGCGGTGCCGCCCCGCTCCTCGCGCGAGCACTGCATGCGGGCGATGTTGACCTGGTGGGCGCCGAGGGCTTGGCCCACCGACCCGATCACGCCGGGCTTGTCCGCGTTGAGGATGAGGATCATGTGGCCCTCCGGAACCACCTCCACCTGGAAATCGTCGATCTCGATGACGCGGGGATGCTTGCGGTGGTAGAGCGTGCCGGCGATGCGATGCGTCGCCTTCCCCGCCTCGACGCGGACGCGGACGACGCTGGCGTAGTCGCCGGCGTCGGTGCTCTTGACCTCCTTGACCTCGATGCCCCGCTCCTTGGCGATCACGGGCGCGTTCACGTAGTTGACGACGTCTTCCAGGATCGGCGCCAGCAGCCCCTTCAGCACCGCGATCGTCAGCGGCGCCGCCGAGAACCCCGACACCTCGCCGTAGTACTCGACCGTGACGCGCTCGATCCCGCCCTCGCAGAGCTGGGCCTGCAGCAGGCCCAGCTTCTCCGCCAGGCTCAGGTAGGGCTGAAGGCGCGGCAGCACCTCCGGCGGCACGGAGGGGATGTTGACCGCCCCGCGCGCGATGCCCTTCGTGAAATAGTCCACGATCTGCTCGGCGATCCCGATCGCGACGTTCTCCTGCGCCTCGCCGGTCTGGGCGCCGATATGCGGCGTGCAGATGAAGTTGTCCAGCGCCAGCAGCGGATTGTCCGGCTTGACCGGCTCCTCCTCGAACACGTCGAACGCCGCGGCCGCGACCTTCTTCGATCGCAGCGCCTCGGCCAGGTCCGCCTCGTTGACGATGCCGCCGCGCGCGCAGTTGACGATCATCACGCCCGGCTTCATCGTCGCGATAACCGTGGCGTTGATCAGGCCCTTCGTCTCGGCCGTCAGCGGCGTGTGCACGGAGACGATGTCGGCCCGCCGGAACAGCTCCGGCAGCTCCACCAGCTCGACGCCCATCTTCTCCGCCCGCTCCGGCGCCAGGTAGGGATCGTAGGCGATGACGTTCATCGCGGCGCCCTGCGCCAGCTTGGCGAGGTAGCCGCCGATCTGGCCGATGCCCACGACGCCGAGCGTCTTGTTGTACAGCTCGACGCCCATGAACTTGTCCTTTTCCCACTTGCCGGCCTTGACCGACGCCGTCGCCTGGGGAATCCGCCGGCTCATCGCGAAGATCATCGCCATCGTGTGCTCGGCGGTCGTGACGGTGTTCCCGCCCGGCGTGTTCATGACCACGATGCCGCGCTTGGTCGCCGCCTGGGAGTCCACGTTGTCGAGGCCCGAGCCGGCCCGGCCGATGACCTTCAGCCGTTCGGCCGCCGCGATCACCTCGGCCGTGACCTTCGTGCCGGACCGCACGATCAGGCCGTCGTAGTGCTTGATCTCCTTGAGCAGCTCCTCCTTCGGCATCTTGGTCTTCACGTCCACCGTGAAGCCCGCCCGCTCAAGGATCTCGACGCCCTGCTTCGACAGGCTGTCGCTGACGAGAATGTTCATCGGGGGTGTACGCTCACCGCTCGCGCCGTCGGGGGGACCGCGCTCAGCCCTTGACCATCAACAGTTCCTGCGCCTTGGCCACGCCGCGGCCGAGCGTGACCGGATACCCCAGTCCCTTCAGCACCATCTCGATCGCCGCCATCGCCGTGATGATGTCGAAGGTGTCCGCGTAGCCCATGTGGGAGATGCGGAAGATTTTGCCCTTGAGATGGTCCTGGCCGCCCGCGGCCGTGATGCCGTACTGCACCCGGAGGTTCTTGTAGATGGCCTGGCCGTCCACGCCCTCGGGCGCGCAGACCGCCGTCAGCGCGTCGCTGGGCGACTGCTTCGGGAAGAGGGCGAGCCCCGCGGCCTTGACGCCCTCCCGCATCGCGTGGGCGAGCCGGGCCTGCCGGCCGAACACCTCGGCCAGCCCCTCCGCCTTGAGCATCTTCAACACTGCCCGCAGCCCCAGGATCAGGGACACGGCCGGCGTGTAGGCGGTCTGGTTCTTGACCTGCGACTCCCGCTCCTTCTTGAAATTGAAATAGAAGGCGGCGTTCCTGGCCTTGTCGGCGAGCGTCCAGGCCTTCTCGCTCACGCTGACGAAGGCGAGGCCGGGCGGCAGCATCAGGGCCTTCTGCGAGCCGGTCACCACCACGTCGAGCCCCCAGGCGTCGGTCTGCAGGTCGAAGACCCCCAGGGCCGTGATCGCGTCCACGACGAGGATCGTCCCCTCCAACGGCCGGACCACCTCCGCCAGGGCCCGCACGTCGTGGGCGACGCCGGTCGAAGTCTCGCTCGCCTGGACATAGACGGCCTTGATCGTCGGGTCCTTCTTCAGCGCGTCGGCCACCTGCTGCGGGTCCACCGCCTGACCCCACTCGACCTTGATCTCCGTGACCTGCACGCCGAAGGTCTTGCAGAGCTTGCCCCAGCGCTCGCCGAACTTCCCGCCGTTGACGACGAGGGCCCTGTCCCCCGGCGAGAGGAAGTTGGACACCGCGCCCTCCATCCCGCCGGTGCCGGAGGCGGCGAGAATCAGCACGTCGTTGGCGGTCTGGAAGAGCCACTTCAACTCCTCGCGCACCTCGCCGAAGAGTTGCGCGAACTCGGGGGCCCGGTGGTGGATCACCGGCTGCGCCATGGCCAGGAGGACCTCCGGCGGCACGGGCGTCGGACCCGGGGCCAACAGGTACCGCTTGATCATCGTTCCGCTCTCCTTACAAGAAGTTCTGATCGTCGGCAGACCGACGGGATGGGTCGTCGTGCGCGGCGTGGAAAGCCGGCACGCTACCACTAGGGCCCACGCCCTGTCAAGGCGACCGCGGCGCGAGGAGCGCCCGCGATTCCGCCGGCCAGCCGGTCGCGGGCAAGGCTCGATCGGCGCCCCGGCCCTCCGTGAGCGCGAGACCGGGACCGAGCGAGGCAGCTTTGTGTTGACAATAGGGCGAAGTGCGGATAAGCTCCGCAGTCGCCCATGGTTCAGCCCCCCCCACAGGAGGACCGGTGAGCTCCCGCCGCGCGGCCACGGCGGCACGCCTCCCGTGGCTCGTCCCGGCGGCCGTCCTCTGCGGCTGGCTGCCGGTGACGGCATGGGCGGAGGCCCCCCCGGCGGACGGACAGGCGGCCATCGTCACCGACTCGGCGGCTCCGCCGGCGGGGGAGCCGTCCCCCGAGCCGGGGCTGGAGATGCGCCCCGCCGTTCCGGAGGCCCAGACCACCGCCTCACCCGGCGCCACCGAGATCGGCGCAGCCTCCCCCCTCTCGACGAGGGCGCAGCCGGCCGAAGGCGCCGTCGCGGGCGCGGCCGCCGTCCCGGCGGCACCGGGGCCCTTCCACGTCCCCATCGTCCGGAACGAGAAGGTCGAGCCCCACATCCGGTTCTTCAACGTCGCGATCCGCGACCGGTTCGAGAAGTGGCTCGAGCGGCTCGGCAGCTACTGGCCCCACGTCGAGAGCATCTTCCGGGAGTTCGACCTGCCGAGCGACCTCGTCTATCTTTCGCTCGTGGAGAGCGGCTTCAACCCCCACGCCTACTCGCGCGCCAAGGCGACCGGCCCCTGGCAGTTCATGAAGGGCACGGCCCGCCTCTACGGCCTGCGGGTGGACGACTACGTGGACGAGCGGCGCGACCCCATCAAATCCACCGTCGCCGCCGCCCGCTACCTGCGCGACCTCTACGACCTCTTCGGCACCTGGCCGCTCGCGCTGGCCGCCTACAACGCCGGCGAAGGCAAGGTGCAGCGCGCCCTGGAGAAGACCCGCGCGGAGTCCTTCTGGGAGATCGCCCAGACGCGCCACCTGCGCCGGGAGACCAAGGACTACGTCCCGCGGTACTTTGCCGCGACGATCATCGCCAAGAACCCGGACGAATACGGCTTCTCCTCCCTGAACTCCGACCTCCACCGGTACGAGGAGGTGGCGGTCCGCCGGCCGCTCCACCTGAGCGACGTCGCCAAGGCGAGCGGGGTGCCCTTGGCGGAGCTGCGCCGGCTCAACCCGGAGTTGCGCAAGGACGTCACGCCGCCGAGCGATCCGGTCTATTTTCTGAAGGTCCCCGTGGACATGAAGGAGCGGATCGAGCAATCCCTCGACCGGGTACCGACCTGGAAGCCGTCGCCCGCCAAGCCGGCGCGCACGTCCGCGACCCTCGTCCGGCGGGGGCCCGGCCCGACGCACAGCGACGCGGCCAAGTGGTATCAGGTGAAGGCGGGCGACAACCTGGGGAAGATCGCCAAGCGCTTCCGGGTGAGCGTGAAGGACCTGATGGCGATGAACAAGCTTCGCGGCCCGCAGGTCAAGCCCGGCGACCGGATCGCGGTGCCGCGGTAACCCCTCCCCGATTTCCGCGGAAAGAACCCCTCAGGGTTTGGCCGGCTCGGTTGCCGGCGGGGGCCGGTCCGCGCTCGGCTCGGCGGGTGCCGCCGGCCCCTTCTTGGCCTCCAGCGACTTCGAGCGCACCGACGCCTCACCCGCGAAGGGGGAGGCCGGGAAGGTCTTCATCAATTCCTGGTAGCGGGCCATCGCCCCCTCGGGCCGCCCCATCGCCTCCTCCAGTTTCCCCAGCTCGAAGAGGGCCTGGTCCCGATTGACGGAGCCCGGCACCTCCAGCACGGCCGAGAAGGCCTTGGCCGCCTGCTCCTTGTCCCCGGCCGCCAAGTGCGCGTACCCCATCCGCTGATAGACGAGCCCGAGCATCGTCTTGTTCGCGCCGTAAGTCACGATGAACTTCGAGTAGGCCTGGACCGCGCCGGCGAAATCGTCGGCCTGCATGAGGGCGTTCCCCAGCTCGAACTGCGCGAGCGGCGCGCTGGGGCTGCGCGGGTAGTCGTCGAGGACCTGCCGGTAGAGCGCGATCGCCTGCTTGAGGTTCTCGCCTGCCTTGGCCGGCTGGTCGGCGGGACGGTCCGCCTGGAGCCGGGCGGCCTGCGCCGTGAGCGACGCGGCCCGCTCCGCGTTGCGGGCGTCGTACCACAGGAGCCCGCCGATCCCCCCGCCGACGAGCAGCAGCACGACCAGCCCGACGAGCACGGCCCGGCGGTTCTGCTCCACGAACAGGAGGAACCGCTCCGCCCCGCTCAGCAGGTCGGTCTCGTCCACCGGTCCGCGCCTGTCCTCGACCTTGATCTTGTAGCCCATGGGTGAAGCGGGTTATACCCGCCCGCCGCGAGACTTGTCAACGCCGCGCGCCGGAGGGGTGCGCGGGAACGTGCCCCGCCTGTGCGCGGGAGCCGTCTTGCGGGACGCGACGCTGGCGGTCCCCGTCCGGACGGTCGGAGTGAAGGATGCGCGAGCACCGGTCGCTGCCCCCAGCCCAGACCCTACCGGCATGATCGGCCTGATGCCCCGCGCCTGCCTGCATTGACAGGGCCGACGGCGGGCGGGTAGCGTACGCCCCATGTTCGAGCATGAGCTGGCCGAGCTGGCCGATCAGCACCTGCTCCGGCGCCTCCGGCTCGTCGAATCGGCGACCGGGCCGCTCGTGACGATCGCCGGCCGGCAGGCGATCCTCATGGCCTCGAACGACTACCTGGGCCTCGCGGCGCATCGGCGCCTCAAACAGGCCGCGACCGAGGCGATCGCGCGGTACGGGGTCGGCGCCGGGGCCTCCCGCCTCGTGTCCGGCACGCTCCCCCCGCATCGCGACCTCGAAGCCGCGCTGGCCCGCTTCAAGGGGACCGAGGCGGCGCTGACCTTCGGCTCCGGCTACCTCGTCAACCTCGGCCTCATCCCGGCCCTGGCCGGGCCCGGCGACCTGATCCTCGCCGACCGGCTCTGCCACGCGAGCCTGCTCGACGGCTGCCGGCTCAGCGGCGCGGAGTTCCGGGTCTACCGTCACGGCGACCTGGCGCACCTCGACCAACTCTTGAGCCGCCGCCCCGCGCGCCGGGCCGTCCTCATCGTCACCGACGGCGTCTTCAGCATGGACGGGGACCTCGCGCCGCTGCCCGGCCTGCTCGACCTGGCCGAGCGCTACGAGGCCCGCCTGCTCGTGGACGACGCCCACGGCACGGGCGTGATGGGCAAGGAGGGCCGCGGGACCGCCGAGCACTTCGGCGTCGAGGCGCGCCTGCCCGTTCAGATGGGCACGCTGGGCAAGGCGCTGGGAGCGGCCGGCGCCTACGTGGCCGGCCCGGGGAGCCTGATCGAGTATCTCGTGAACCGCGCCCGCTCCTTCATCTATACGACCGCCCCGCCGCCGGCGATCGCCGCGGCCGCCGTCGCGGCGCTGGAGGTCGTGGAGCGGGAGCCGGCACGCCGGGCGCGACTGTGGGCCAACCGGGCGCGGCT
This sequence comes from Candidatus Nitrospira neuquenensis, assembly GCF_979578155.1. Lineage (NCBI taxonomy): Bacteria > Pseudomonadati > Nitrospirota > Nitrospiria > Nitrospirales > Nitrospiraceae > Nitrospira > Candidatus Nitrospira neuquenensis. The sequence goes on from NZ_CEFZDU010000036.1 coordinate 60,224, forward strand.
GCACGGGGGGCTCGCAGCCCTGGGCTTCACGCTGGGGCCCAGCGAGAGTCCCATCATCCCCGTCCTGGTCGGCGAGGCGGAGCCGGCCCTGGCGCTGGCGGAGCGGCTCTGGGAGCACGGCGTGCTGGCGCCGGCGATCCGCCCGCCCACGGTGCCCAAGGGCACGAGCCGGATCCGCCTGACGATCACTTCCGAGCACAGCCCGGAGCAGATCGCCCGGGTGCTGGACGCCTTCGCGGCCGCCGGCCGGGAGATGGGGCTGATCCCCGGATGAGCCGAGACGGGCCGCGCTGCGCAGAAGCCCCTGCGGAATAGCCCGCCCTTGCGGCCTGTGCTATCATGCCGCCGTCACGCGGGACCCGTCGGGGAGGTCTCCATGGATATCACCCAACTGCTCACCTTCGGCGTCGAACAGGGCGCGTCCGACTGCCACCTGAGCTCGGGGGAGCCGCCCATGCTCCGCATCCACGGCGACCTCAAGAAGCTCGACCACCCGGCCCTCACCAAGGAGGAAGTCCACGCGATGGTCTTCGACATGATGAACGACCACCAGCGGCGGGTCTTCCAGGAGACGCACGAGTGCGACTTCTCCTTCGAGCTGGGCACGATCGCCCGCTTCCGCGTCAACGTCTTCCTGCAGCGCCGGGGCGAGGCGGCCGTCTTCCGGACGATCCCGACGAAGATCCTCCCGCTGGAGCAGCTCGGCATGCCGCCCATCATCCGTCAGCTCTGCGACAAGGAGAAGGGCTTGATCCTCGTCACCGGCCCGACCGGCTCGGGCAAGTCCACGACGCTGGCCGCGATGCTCGACTACTTAAACGACACCTTCGAGGGCCACATCCTGACCATCGAGGACCCGATCGAGTTCGTCCACAAGTCCAAGAAGTGCCTCGTCAACCAGCGGGAGCTGGGACCCCACACCCATTCCTTCGCCAACGCGCTCCGCTCCGCGCTGCGCGAGGACCCCGACATCATCCTCGTCGGCGAGATGCGGGACCTTGAGACGATCCAACTCGCCCTGACCGCGGCCGAGACCGGCCACCTGGTCTTCGGCACCCTGCACACCTCCAGCGCGCCCAAGACGGTGGACCGCATCATCGACGTCTTCCCGCCGAACCAGCAGGCGCAGATCCGAGCCCAGTTCGCCGAGTCCATCGAGGGCGTCCTCACGCAGACGCTGCTCAAGAAGAAGACCGGCGGACGCGTGGCCGCGATCGAGATCCTCACCGCGACCACCGCGGTCCGCAACCTGATCCGCGAGGCCAAGCTGCACCAGATCCCCGGCATCATGCAGGCGAGCAAGAAGGACGGAATGCAGACGATGGACATGGCGCTCCAGGACCTGGTCGCGCGCGGCCTCGTCACGAAGGCCGAGGCCCAGTCCCGGAGCATGACGCCGAACCTGTTCGGCGCGGCCGGCGTCGCCTGATTCCCGAGTCGTGAGTCATGCGTGTGGAGTTGAGGGACGCTCATGGTGGACATCCGTGAATTGCTGAAGGTCATGGTCGAGCGCAACGCCTCCGACATCTACCTCACGGTGGACCTGCCGCCCATGTACCGCATCGAGGGCGTCACCCAGCCCATCGGGACGACCCCCTTCACGGCGGAGGAGCTGGAGGCGCTGGCGCAGTCGGTCATGCGGGAGAAGCAGCGCAAGGAGTTCGAGGAGCAGATGGAGATGAACCTGGCCCTCCACTACCCGGAGCTGGGGCGGTTCCGCGTGAACATCTTCCGGCAGCGGGGCCAGGTCGGCTTCGTCGTCCGGCAGATCAAGGTGGAGATCGCGCCGCTCGACAAGCTCGGCCTCCCGCCGATCATCAAGGACATCGCCATGAGCAAGCGCGGGCTGGTCCTGTTCGTCGGGGCGACCGGCTCGGGCAAGTCCACCTCGCTGGCCGCGATGATCGACCACCGCAACGCCACCGCGCCCGGCCACATCATCACCGTCGAGGACCCGGTGGAGTTCGTCCACCGGCACAAGAAGTCGGTCATCACGCAGCGCGAGGTCGGCTTCGACACGCACTCGTTCCAGGCGGCGCTCAAGAACACGCTGCGGCAGGCGCCCGACGTCATCCTGATCGGCGAGATCCGCGATACCGAGACGATGGAGGCCGCGATCGCCTTCGCCGAGACCGGCCACCTCTGCCTCGGCACCCTGCACGCGAACAACGCCAACCAGGCGATCGAGCGGATCATGAACTTCTTCCCCTCGCAGCGCCACCCGCAGATCTACCTGCAGCTCTCGATGAACCTGCGGGCCATCATCTCGCAACGGCTCGTGCCCGGCGTGGACGGCAAGCGCGTCGCCGCGCTGGAGATCCTCATGGACACGCCGCGCGTGAAAGACCTGATCAAGAAGGGCGAGGTGGACGGTCTCAAGGAGGCGATGGAGCAGGGCGTGCAGGAGGGCTGCCAGACCTTCGACTATGTCCTGTTCCAGCTCTACCGGGACGGCAAGATCAGCCTGGACCAGGCGCTCGCCAACGCGGACAGCGCGAACAACCTGCGGCTCAAGATCAAGCTCGCCGGCCTCAAGACCGACGAGGAGGGCGGGAGCGCCGCCGCGGCCGACCCCGACAGGGCGCCCGGCTTTCAGATCAAGGGCATGCCCGCCGGCGGCGGCCCGTTCAGAAAGTTCTAGCCCCGCTCACCGCAGCGCGTCGAACAGCGCGTCCACGCCGCGCGGCGTACCCACGATCGTCGGGTGGCCGAACCGCTCGTTGTGCCGGTTCTCCCGCACCTTCTTGAGGCTCAGCACCAGGTTGTGGAAGTCCTCCAGCTTCGCCGTCTCGAAGTAGGTCACGAAGTCCCAATCGTCCAGCCCCGTCGAGTGGTAGAGCTTCCGGCGGACGGTCTTGAGGTAGGCGAGCGTCGCCTCCGTGTGCTCCTTCATCATGTCCAGCCGCGCGTCCTCGGGCGTGAGCCACCAGGCCGCGTCCTTCTTGATCGGCACGACGATCGCATAGGGCATGGGAGCGGGATCGGCCTGGACGCCCTTCATCTTCTCCTTCAACTCCTCCAGCTTGGGGAGATAGTTCAGCGGCTTCGTCAGGCCGTGCAGCGTCTGGACGTTCCGCAGGTAGTGGCCGAGGCCCGTCGCCATCAGGTCCACGATCGCCTCCTGGTTCCGCGCCAGGTCGTAGGCGTGCAGCCGCAGGAGGAAGTCCGCGTTCTCCATCAGGCCCCGCAGCAGGTAGGTCTCGACGAGCACGCTCTCGGCGTGACGCGCGAGGGCGGCCTTGGCCTCGACGATCGCGTGGTCCCGCGCCGCGCGGTCGAGCCCGTACCAGCCCGGCTCGATCCGGAAGACGGCGTAGGTGCCGTAGACGCCCGTGTCGGTCAGGATCTTCGCGCGGTCGATCGGCCCGGCGGCCCGTGCGGGGGCCGCCGCGAGGCTCGCCGCGATGAGGACCACGGCAGTGACCAGCAGGCGCAGACGCTCCATGGCTTCCCTCCTTCCCGCCGCACCCGGCTCAGGAACCGGCCGGCGGGTCGGTCTCCCGTTGCTGCTCCAGATAGGCGGCGATCTTGTCCAGCGCGGTCGCGCTCAGCTTCTGCCCGTACCAGCGCGGCATCGCGCGGGGCGGGAACCCCGGCACGACGTAGGCGCCCGGGCTCAGGATGGACTCGACGATGTACTCGCGCACCGTCCTGGCGCTCCCCTTGTACGTGGGGTCGGCCAGCCGCTGCGGCGCCGTGGTCCCGAGCACGAGCTTGGGGCCCACGCGCCCGTCGGCGCCGGCGACGCCGGGGATCGTGTGGCAGACGGCGCACCCCGCCTTGGTGAAGATGGCCTGGAGCGGCTCCTCGCCGGTGACCAGGGGCACCGACTCCGGCGTGACCTGCGTCGGCGCGGTCGGGGCGTCCTGCGTCGCGCCCTTCTTGCGGTCCGGCCCGAGGTAGACGAGCGAAAAGAGGATGAGCCCGAGCGCGATCGCCACGATGATGACGGTCCACTCCTTCTCCGTGCGCGCCTTGCGCGTGGGCGGCGCCGCGTCCGTTCGCGGCCCTGTCGGTTCCGTCACGGCCTACTCCGTCTCCCCCGTTGACCGCTCCCGCCGGCACGCCTCCACGGCCCGACGCAGGCCCCGGCTCACGCGCACCGGATAGGCGGCGCTCTCCTCCAGCCGCGTGAGCCGCGGCGGGAGCGCGGCGACCTGGCGCGCCGCGCGCCGGCGGACCTCCGCCAGCGTCGGGAGCGGCGCGACGAGCTTCCCCCCGCGGAGCACCGGCGTGAGCAGGGCCCGGCCCGGCGCCGCCTCCCCCTCCAGCGCCAGGAGGTCCCCGGCGAACCGCCCGTCGCGCTCGCGCCGCCGGACCTGCTTGCGCCCGGGATAGGTCTGCTTCCCGGGGCTCAGCTTGAGCGCCGGCCACCACCGGCCGCCCCGCTCGACCTCGCTCAGCTTATAGACGGTGTCCAGGCTCGGCGCGTCGCCCGACACGACGAGGTCCGTCCCGACTCCGAAGGCGTCGATCGGCGCCCCCCGCCGGAGGACCTCCGCGATCCGCGCCTCCGTGAGGTTCCCGCTCGCAAAGATCTCCACCCGGCGCAGCCCCTGTGCGTCCAGCACGCGCCGGACCCGCCGGCTCAGGTCCACGAGGTCGCCGCTGTCGAGCCGGACGCCGCCCAGCCGCTTGCCCCGGCGCGCCAGCTCCCGGGCCACCAGCCCGGCGCGCCGCGCCCCCTCCACCGTGTCGTAGGTGTCGATCAGGAGCGTCGTGCCGTCGGGATAGCTCTCCGCAAAGGCGCGGAAGGCCTCCAACTCGGAGGCATAGGCCTGGACGAAGCTGTGCGCCATCGTCCCGTAGACCGGCAGACCGTAGAGCTGCCCGGCCAGCACGCTGGAGGTGCCGGCGCAGCCGGCGATCCAGGCGCTGCGGGCCGCCTTCACCGCCGCATCCGCGCCCTGCGCCCGCCGCTGGCCGAACTCCACGACGGGCCGGCCGCCCGCCGCCGCCACGACCCGCGCGGCCTTCGACGCGACGAGGGTCTGGAAGTTCACCGCGTTCAGCAGGAAGGTTTCGACGATTTGGGCCTCGATCAGCGTCCCCGTCACGCGCAACACCGGCTCATTCGGGAAGAACACCGTCCCCTCCGGCATCGCGTCCACGTCGCCGCGGAACCGCAGCCGGCCCAGGTACGCCAGGAACCGCGGGGGGAAGAGCCCCGTCCCCCGCAGGTAGCGGATCGCCTCCGGCCCGAACGCGAGATGCGTCAGGTAGAAGACCGCCGACTCGAGCCCCGCGAAGATCAGGAAGGACCGTTCGGGGGGGAGCCGGCGCACGAACAGGTCGAACGTGGCCCGGTCCCGCGGCCGGTGCTCGTGGTAGCTCGCGGCCATCGTCAGCTCGTAGAGGTCCGCGAGCAACGCCATGTTCTCGGGCGTTACGAACCCGGAGGCGGGCGCCGAGACCCTCCCGCGACGGCTCCTCAACATCGGCGCCCCCGTCCCCGGCGCGACGCGGGAGCCCCTTCGCACGCCCGCGACCGCCCGACGACGCCGACACCCGGCCGAGCCATCGCCTTCGTCATCCTGAGCGACATGATCCTGGGCAAGGAAGGGCGCCCCGCTTCGAGGAGATCGCGGGCCCGGCCGAGTCGTCGCCCCGCTTACTTCGGCGCGTCCATCGCGCAGCGGAAGCCGATGGTCTGGTCCTCGTAGGAGGGCTCGGCGACGAACCGCGCGGTCACGCGCAGGTTGCGGGGCGGATCGCTCCAGCTCCCGCCGCGAAAGACCTTCCGGTCCCCGCTCGCCGGTCCGGTGGGGTTGTCCTTGGGGCTCTTGGCGTAGTACTCGCGGTCGTACCAGTCCGCCACCCACTCGGCCGCGTTCCCCGCCATGTGGTAGAGCCCGTAGGGGCTCCGGCCTCCCTGCTTGGTCCCGTGCCGGACGCTCATCCCCTCGACGCCGCTCCGGACGGGCGAGAGCGTGATCGGGTAGCTGACCCACTGGCCGCGATTGTAGTTGGCGATGTCCACGAACGGCTGCATGTGCCCCCAGGGGTACCGACGCCCGTCCGTGCCGCGCGCCGCCTTCTCCCACTCGGCCTCGGTCGGCAGCCGCTTCCCCGCCCACTTGCAATAGGCCTCGGCGTCCAGCCACGTCGTCCCGACCACGGGACGGTCCCCGGCCGTCTCCACCGCCTCGTCGTCCCACAGCGGCGGCGCGTCGTGCTTGGCCTCCTGGAGGAACTTGGCGTAGCGGACGATCGTCACCTCGAAGAGGTCGATGTAATAGGGCTTCAGGCAGACCTCATGCTCCGGGGCCTCGTTGGAGAAACCCTGGAACTGCTCGTTGCCCACGTTGTCGGTGCCCATCTTAAAGCAGCCGGCGGGGATGAGCACCATCGGCGCCCCATCCTTGCCCATCGGCATTCCCTCTTCATCCGCCGCCGCCTTGTCCTTGCCGTCCTTGCCGGCCGGGGGCTCGCCGGCGCCCAGGGCCAGGACACCGGCCAGGAGCAGCAGCCCGGCCCGCCCGCTCGCACGCATGACGCCCATGACCATCCTCCACGCATAAGTGCTAGGAAATACGCGGTACAGCCGCCGCCACGAAGTCGGGGTAGAGAATGGGTGAAACGCGGGCGGAAGTCAACTCCTCGGCGGCGTGTCGGGACGCGGGCGACCCCGGCCCCCCTTACGGGCGGCGGCCTCTGTTCCGGGTGCCCCCGGACCGGCCACCCCGGCCGCCTGACCGCTTCTCAGGATTACGCGAACGCCGCCGATGAAGGAGAGTAGGAGCGGAAGGGGCACCCGATGGCACGCGCGCTCCTGATCCTGCTGTGGCTGCTGTGGCCGGGCCGACCGGCGGACGCCGCGCTGTTCACCGGCGGCGTCACCTGCACCGTCAGCGGACGGATCGAGCGCGGCCCAGACGGGGAGCCTTCCTTCGCTCGCAGGGACGGCTGCCGGATGATCGGCCACCGTCTGGAAGGAAGCGATCTCCTCCTCTACTCACTCGATCACTGGGTCCTCATCCGCCTGCCCCGGCGGACCGACGCCCATCCGTTCTGGTACCACTGGTCCGCCGCGCACGCGATGGTCGGCGGGGTGGGCTATCGTGTGGCGTGGGGCCGGGTGGATCAGCCGGACCGGCCGGAAGCGGTCGGCCTCCCCTCCGCGCTGCCGGAGGGAAGCTGACCGCGCCCGATACCCGCGCGGGACCGTGCCGCCCTGCCCGGCCGAGCGCGCCCGGAGGGGTCGGGAGGCCCTCCACAGGGGGACGTCGCGCGCCCCGGAGGACGTCCGCCCGACCGATCGAGGTGCCCCAGGCGGGATTGCCCGCGGCTGCGCATCCACACCGACAGCGGACGTGCGCATGAATCATCCGGCCTAAGCCGCTCGCGCCTGCTTCACCGGCAGTCCGAGCGTGTCGGCCGAGTCGGTCGCCGGGAGTCCCCGCATGGCCTGGGCGGCGTCTCTCGTGAGCCCGAAAATGAGCAGCCCCAACATCGAACCCAGCATCAGCCCCGTCATGATGATTCCCCATGCCATGGTCGGTCCCTCCCTGTGTTGTTCCGACGTCGTCGCCCTGATCGAACCGCGCGGCCGCCCTCGCTCCTCGGTCCGTCACGCCCATTGCCGATGGACCTCGCTCACGTGCTCCGTCCCCCCGGACGCCCGCTCGATCTCCCAGAGCACCTCCGCGGGAATCTCGACCACCTTGAGCTCCGCGCAGTGGCCGTTCGCCTCGGACCGCAACTCTTCGACGACCTGGACCAGCTTCCGGTCGTCCCGCGGGATGCGCACACCGAACTGGTTCAGGCTGGGGTCGTCCGGCCTCGCCCCGCTCGGCCAGTATCCGGCGATGTCCGGCTCCTGGAGCGCCTCCGGCTGGCCCAGCTCCCGCAGCCGCACGAACGCCTTATGGCTGAGACAGAACTCGCCGTAACTCCTGTTGATCACGATCTTCCTGATTGCCATACGCATCACCCTCTCCGGTGGCGCAGACGGGCTGAGGCGCCGCCACCGTAGGCGCCCGAACCGTTTCGCCCGATCCGGTGCGGCCACCACCGCCGCGGCCAGGACAAGGCGCATTCCAACCGGCGCAGCGAGGCGACCACCCACCGCCCCCACGAAGGCAGGACGACCGACGCCCCTCCCCCCCTCGGTGGGGGAGGCCCGCCGCCGGCCGCGTGCGCCCGGCCGGACCGACGGTGGGGCGGCGCCGGCGTCTGCCCCGCGTGCGCCGGCGGCCGGGCGACGATCCCCGGGTCCGTGACGTACCCGCAGAGCAGACACCGCCAGCCGGGGACGGCGTCCCCGCTCGTCGCCCCGCCGACGCCCTCAAACCGGCAAGCGACCATCCGGCTCTCGCAACGGGGGCATGTCATCCGGTGTGGATGGCCGCCCAGAGCGCGGTGCCCGCCACCCCGAGAACGAAGAGTCCCACGGCGACTGCGACGACCCGATCGCGCCATCTATGCATGAAGGTCCTCCTGCGGCCGCCCCGCGGCCGGCTCTCAGTCCGTCCCGATCCGTCCCGTCTCCTGTGCTCGGCTCAACGGCCGGGCACGGCCTGGATCTGGTGCCGGTCCTGCTCGTCCCGTCCGCAACTTTGCTCCGCGATCATGCGCTGGCCGGCGCTCGCCTCCTCGGGAATCCTGGCCAGGCAGGCCTTCAGCGTGTCCTCGGCGGCGCCCGCCGCCGTGAGGCCAAGCCCCTTCGTCGAGGCCGCGGGCACGGCGGCCGGCGGAGCCGGCTCCGCCGCCCGTACCGGCAGGACGGCCAGCGCCGTGGCCAGCGCCGCGGCCAGGGCCGGTGATGAGAGGAGGAACGTGGTCTTCAGGAACAATGGACCCTTCATGGTCGTGACCTCCCTTGCGTTGACCGACATCCGACGCGGTCCGATGCCGAATCGCCGGAGGCCCCCGGCGCCGAGGCTCCCGCCCTCCCGACGACGGTCGGGGGGCTTGGAGCGGATCGGCCCGCGGGCACCAGACCGGCGAGACCGGCGCTGCGGAACGATGCTGGCGTCCAAGCGGCGGAGACTGGGGAATCAGACGCGCGGGAATGATGCGGGATGCGCGAGGGATCGGACAGTCTGCGTGGCTCTACACGTCAGGACTTCACCTTACGCCCCGGCGGCCGCCCAGTCAAGCGATACCGGCGCGGCGCGGCCAGAGCCTCATGATTCCGGCCGGTTGCCGGGCGAACTTCCCACCGGCGGCCCCTGGCGCGGCTTCGACTCCTCCGGAGCCCGATAGGGCGTGTACATCTCGCCGACGAGCTCCTGACCTTCCGGCGACAGGGCAAAGCCCGCGAAGGCCTCGGCGACGGGGTCCGGCTCCGACGTGGAGAGCAGCAGCACCGGGCGGCGCAGCTTGTACCGTCCGTCCCGGACGGTCTGGTCGGCGGCCTCCACCCGATCGATCTGCAATAGGCTGACGTCCACCCCGTACTTCACGGCGTCGAGCGCGGGCTTGAGCGACGCATAGGCCACCGCGCCCAGGTTGCCGGCGACCGTGCTGATCGCGCGCTGATCGGATCGGATCAGGCGCGCCGAGCGGGGGATCTGCCCCGCGATGCCCAGCGCCGCTTCAAAGCCCTGGCGGATGTTCTGGTTCGGCGGCCGCGTGATCAGTTGGATGGTGGCGCCTCGTCCGCCCGGCTGCTCCCACCGCGTCGCCCGGCCCGAGAAGATGGCGGCCACCTGCTGCAGGGTGACCTCCTTCGTCGGGTTCGCGACCGACACGATCACGGCGATCCCATCCCAGGCGATGGGGGTCGCGGCCAAGCTCGGGTCGGCTTGTCCGGTCACGGCCACCTGCGCGACGCCGGTCTTGACCAGCGCGACCGGGTCGGAGTCCTGGTCCCACCGGACCTCCACAACGCGTCCGAGATAGCGCTTCTCGAACGCGCGAGCGAGCCGCTCGATCGTTGGGAGCTCAGGCCCGTTCCCCGCGATGACGACCGACCCGGCGGCGCCGGCCGACGCGGTCAGCCCCAGGGCCGTCACCAGCGCCAGCGCCAGGATCGGACGCGATCCGGTGAAGGTCCGACGGCTTCCTCCGGCAGAGACAGGGCTCATGTCGCCGTGCTCCGAGCCTGGCGCGGCTCGCTCGTCTCCCCGCGCCGGGCACGGCCGGCCCGGGACGGCACCGAACCGGGAGGCCGGGCCAGGCTTCGCGTCGGCTCGCCGTGGCGGGTGCGATTGGCTTCGATGCCGGGATCGACGGTCTCCCCGCACAGCAAACATCGCCACCCCGGAGCGGAGTCACCGCTCGCCGCTTCTTTCATCTTGATCGCCATCATCAACCCCTGACAGCGCTGACAGTGCATGGAGCCCCCCTGCCGGTCGGTCACCACGGACGGCGACGTGCTCCCAAGACGCGTTGGCGTGGAGGCGGCGGAGACCGGGGAATCGGACGCGCGGGAACGGTACGGGACGCGCGAGGGATCGGACAGTCTGCGTGGCTTCGCCCCTCAGGCCTTCACCCTACGCCCTGGCGGCCGGTGCGTCAAGCGGTGCGGACCGGCGGATTCCGCCGGGACACCGGCGCGGGGCAGCGACCGTCGCCCCGGCCTGCCTCCGGTGCCGGCGCGGGGGAAAATACATCCGCACAGTATCGCGGACTTACAGCCCTGCGGACGAAAGACGTTGACGCCGAGGCGTCCGACGTGTAGCGTGCCTCAGGATGCTCGGCGCCGCGCGCCGACCTGCCGGTCCTGCACGTTCTTCGCGCCTCTGCGCGCGATTCCCGATCACGGCCGCCGGCGCCTTGATGATGGACCATCCGCGCGGCCTCTCCGCGACACCGACCCGGACGAAGCGAGCGACCGGAACATCGCGCGCCCGCACGCGCACAACCCGGAGGGCAAGATGACCCAGGAGCAATTCAGGCAGAGCTGGGACCAGATCAAGGGGGACCTCAAGCGCCGGTGGGTGAAGCTCACCGACGAGGACATCCTGCAGATCGACGGCGACCAGGGCCGGTTCAACGGCGCCATTCAGCGACGGTACGACGTGACGAAGGGGGAGGTCAGCCGGTGGGCGGATCGTTGGTATGCCAAGTGGACCGGATGGTATGAGGGATACGAGGAGGCGAAACCCGTCGTCCCCGCCGTGCCCGGCAGGCCCCCGGCGTCCTGACCGGCCGTCTTCTCCGTCGGCGGAGGGACGCCGCCCTCGCGCGGTGTCCCCGACTGCCGGCAAGAACCCGTTGGCCCCGAGCCGCGCTCTTGAGACGGCGCCTCCCCTCTTGCCGCCCGCCCCGCTCCCAAGGACAAGTTCGATTGCGAGGACGACGCAGCGACCTACAGCTCCCACATGGGCAAGGCCGGCGAGGTCGTGGAACAGCGGCCTGGCATGTCCCACCGTCGACAAGAATTGCACGGCCTCCAACTCCACCCAATACGCCTCCCCCCATCCGTCTCCTGACGGATGGGACGGTGGTGCAACAGCAGAACGGCTCCCAAACTTCGCCCCAGGTCGATTTCGGTCTCGTCCTCACCAGCCCGGAATTTCGCAGAGCCGTGAGAGCCACATAGAAGGAGAGGGGCCCAGACGAGGCGGCATTCCGTCACTGCAACTTTATCTTGTAAATTTGCATTTGAATTGATATCAATACGGTTTCATGGCACTCCATCCTCGACGGCTTCTGCCCCTGCTTCGGGAGCGGCTCGATCGCTGGGCCATTACGGTCCTGACGGGGGCTCGGCAGTCCGGCAAAACCACGTTGGTACGCGACCTCCTGCCCGCGGCCGGTCTCAAGCCTCCGGTCTACTTGACGCTGGATGACCCGGACGAGCGGCTGCGACTTCTGGCCGATCCGGTCCGGCGGCTGGATCACGGTCAGCGCCTCGTGATCCTTGACGAAGTGCAGAAGTTGCCCGCCTTGCTCGATACCGTCAAGCTGCTGGCCGACCGCAAACAAGGCCATCGCTTCCTCTTGCTCGGCTCGTCGCAGATCCTGCTCCTGCGGCAGGTACGAGAGACGCTGGCGGGAAGAGCCACCCTCCTGGAACTCTGGCCTTTGGGGCTCGTGGAGCGCGTCCAGGCGGTGGAGGCTCCGTCGTGCGGTCTTGATCTCGTCTGGGAGCAAGGAGAGGCCGCGCTCCGTCGGCTGGCGGCGGAGCACATCCCGGCCGAGCAGCTTCGACGATGGCGGAGCCATGCCGAGGAAGCGCTCCGGTGGGGTGGGTATCCGGCGCTGGAGCCGCTGAGCGAAGCTGACCGAACCGTGTGGCTGCGCGATTTCCGGCGGACGTACCTCGAGCGCGATCTTGCCGACCTCGGGCGAGTTGCGGACCTGGACCAATTCGCGCGGGCGCAGAACCTGGTGGCGGCACGGACCGGCCAGTTGCTGTCCTATTCGGAAGTCTCACGCGACCTGGGTGTGGCCGTCAATACCGTGAAACGGTATGTCCGATTTCTGGAGATTTCCTACCAGGTCGCCTTGATCCCCCCGTGCGCAGCCTCGGTGGCGACCCGGCTCGTGAAGACTCCGAAAGTGTACTGGACCGACCCCGGCCTGGCTCGGCTGCTGGCAGAGCGGCCCAGCCTCGACGATGGGGCGCTGTTCGAAACGCACGTGTGCGACGAACTGATCCGTTGGCGGTCCTGGCAGCCCGACCCGCCCCACCTCCGGTTCTACCGGACTGCGGCCGGCCGGGAAGTGGACTTCGTCCTCCATTCCGACCGCTGTCTGGTGGCATTGGAGGCCAAAGCGGGGCAGCGGGCCCATGCCGTGGAGGCTCGGGCATTGACCGAACTGGTGGCGAGCCTGCAATTGCCGGGAGTCCGCGCGAACGCGAGGCGGCTGGGTCTGGTGGTCACGCGAGGGCGGGATATCGAGCAGCTCGCATCCCATGTCTGGGCCGTGCCGGACTGGCAGCTTTTCGGCCCAGCGCAGCGGGCAGAGGGGTGAACGCGGACGGTCGGAAGTTGCCGTGGGCCCTGCCCCATTGATGATTGATGGGGGGCTTACAGAAGGAAACGGAACGGCACTCGTGGGACGGCTCCGCCGCGCACAGAATCGCCGCGCGGCGGTCGAGCGAGGGGACGGAAGAAGGACTCCCTGGGGGTGCCTCTCCGGCGTGGCCTAATGAGGAGCTCGCCGGTCAGCGCGCGCGAGGTGGCGTCCCCAACGGGATTTGAACCCGTGTTGCCGGCTTGAAAGGCCGGCGTCCTAGGCCAGACTAGACGATGGGGACGACCCCGGCGGCGTGCGACGTGCGGTGGGCGGAACCCACGGCGCCCCTACCATAAAGGAATCGCCGGCGAAGCGCAACAGGGGCCCGCGGGCGCTCCGCCCGCTCTCCCCGTCATCGGCGAGCTGGCTCACTTCCTTGAACCGCGCTCCCCGTTCTGCTAGAAGTGGCGCAGTCTGGAGGAATGCCGCAGATGGGTTGGTCGCTTCGCGCCGCATCCGTCGCGTGTGCCGCCGCGGCGGCACTGGCCGCCGCAGTCTCAGGCCCGATGAGTCCCGCCGCCGCGCGGCCCGCCGGAGCGGCGTCCCCCCGGACGCCCTCCCTGGAATTCGACCTGCCGCGCGGCGTCGAGGAAGGGCTCCTGGTGCCCGGCCAGGCCTTCACCCTCTCGCTGCGGCTGACGGACTGGACGGCGGCGCGCGGGGATGAGGTGGCGGCGATTTTCGAGAGCCCCGCCTTTCCCCGGCGGCTCGTTCCGCTGGCGGCGGACGGCGCCTCGGCGGGCCTCGGCGCGACCGTCGTCTTCGAGCCCCGTCCCTTCGCGCCGGGCGGCGAGCAGGCCCTGCGAATCGAGGTCGCGATCGCCCGGCTTCGGGGGATGCGGATCGAGCCGGTCCTCAAGCGGACGCTCTACCTGACCTACGGCAGCCCGCCGCCATCTCCCGCCGAACCGGCCGCGCCCCCTTCCGCCCCGAGCGCCGGCGATCCCGCCCCCACCGCCGCATCGCCGCCCCTGCCCCCGCCCGATGGAGCGCTCCCAGCCGACCGGCCGGTCCTGCCGGTCGAGGAGGTGCGGGAGGAAGACTTGGGCGGCGGTGCGCCCGCGGCGCAGAGCCCGCTCTACTGGCGGACGGTGCGGGAACTGTTGAGCCGGCGCTGGCAGGTCCAGCTCGGGCAGCTCGGCAAGGGGCAGGGGGCCCGCGGCCTGCGGGTCCGCTTCCGGCTCTACGCCGGCGGGCTCGCCCAGCTCATCCAGGTCGAGCGCAGCTCGGGCGATGCCCGGGTGGATGAGGCCGGGCTGCGCGCCGTACTGACGTCGTTGCCCTTCCCCCCCTTCCCGACGGAGGTCCGCGAGCCCTCCGTCGAGCTGCACGTGGACCTGCCCGGCGCCCGCCGGTAAGGGAACCGTCTTCAGGCGCCGGGCGGGTTCGGCCGCGTCCGATCCGCCGTGGCCAACACACGGCGAATCGTCCCGAGGAGGACCTCCACCGAGAAGGGCTTGGACAGGTAGGGGGCCGAGGCCCGCGCCTCGCCCTGCGGATCCACCGTCTCCGGATGGTGGCCGGACATGAACAGCACCTTCGCCCGCGGGTAGTCCGCCGCCAGCCGCCGCGCCAGCTCCAGCCCGCTCATGCCGGGCATCTGCATGTCCGTCAGGACGAGATGGACCGGCTCCCAGTTCGTCTTGAGCATTTCGAGCGCGTCGGCCCCATCGGTCGCGAGCAACACGGTGTAGCCCTGCCGCCGGAGGACGGACTGCAGGAGGTTGCGGACCAGCGGCTCGTCGTCCACGACCAGGATGGTTTCGCCGCGGGGGGGCGTCCAGGTCGCGGGCCCGTCGCCCGCCGCCGCGCGGCCCCGGCGGTCGCCCCGGCGGCGCTCGCCGCGGCGCCGCTCCTCGCTCACGCGCCAGGGCTGGCGCCGCTCCCCCCGGCGCCGGTCCACGCCGCTTCGCCGATCCCTCCCCGTCCGCCGTTCGGGCGTGTCCATCGAGTCCCCCGCTCATTCGGCCGCGGCGAGCGGCAGCGCGGCGTACCCCTCCGGCGTGTGGGTCAGGGGCGACTGGGCACCGTTGGTCATGATCGGGACCGACTCCGACACATAGGTGTCCAGCTCCTTGACGGTCACCCGCCGGTCCCGGCTCAGGTCGCCCTTCCCCTCGCCGCCCAGGCCGTTGGTGAGCGCCACCGCGAAGGCGCCGTGCCCCCAGCGCTCGTCGCCCTTCGACAGCTCCCGTCCCCGGGCGGCCGTGAAGACCACGGCGTTGGAGTCCTGCAGGTCCTTGACGAGCCGGTCGCCGTCGGGGGGCCGGAGCGTGCCGACGCCCCTCAGCTCTTCGCGACTGACGTCCAGGAAGATGAGCTTGCGCATCGGCAGGTCGAGCAGGGGCTTGAGGTCCCGCAGCGTGATCAGGCGCGAGGCGCCGCCGTCGGGACGCAGCGCCGTGTCGGCCGGGAGAAACGCGAAGGCCCCGTTCTCGTCGCTGATCCCATGCCCGCTCAGGAACAGCACCAGCACGTCCTGTCGGCCGGCCTGGGCGAAGCGTGCCAGATGCTTTAGCACGGCCTCCTGCGTCGGCGCCGCGTCGGCGGCCCCCGCCCGGCTCCGGGCAGGATCGGCCAGCAGCCAGCCTTTCACCTCCCGGAACAGGCGGCCGTGCTGCCGCGTGAAGACCTCCAGCACTGCCTCCGCGTCCGCCGCCGCATAGGGGAGCGACGGAATCGCCTTGTCCTGGTAGGCGCCGACGCCGATCGCGAGCACCCAGAGGGCCGGTCGCGCCGCGGAGTCCAACGACGCCGCCCCGCCGGCCGTCACGCGGAGCGCGCGCCGCGTTTCCGCGAAGCCGTTGGAAGCCACGACCTCGATGAGGCTCTCGCCCGGCTCCAGGCGCAGGGGCACGGCCAGCTTGACTGTCTGCTGCCCCGGCGCGATGCGCAACGCCACCGGCAGGGCCGGCGCCCCCGCGAGCGGCGTCGCGCCGCCGTCGCCGGCCTCCGCGACCCGCGCCCCGTTGACGTACACCTGGACGGAGCGCAGGGGCCGGTGCTCGTCCTCCACGCGCAGGGAGATCGCGGCGTCGGCCGAGGGCAGCACCGCGCCGTCGGCGGGCGCCTCGACCGTCACGTGCGGCGGCTCGATCCGGTGATAGCGCAGGTCCGCCGGGGCCGTGCCCTTCGCGGGCGTCGCGCCCGCCGGCGCCGGCCCGCCGTTGCCCGTCCGCAGCGCGGTCTCCACCACGTCGGGCCGGTAGAACGCCGTCCGGAACCGGTCCAGCCCGTACACGCGAGTGCCGATCCGCACGTTCATGTTCTCGTCCCCGCGGATCGAGGCCTTGTAGTAGCCGTTCGGAGTCAGCACGATCCACTCGCCGTCGCGGAAGCCGACCAGCGTGGCGACCAGGCGGCCGCTCCCCGCCTCCCAGAGCCGCATCGTGCCGTCGAGGCTGCCGGAGAGGATGAGCGTGCCGTCGCGGGAGAAGGCGGCGGCGGTCACGACGCCCTGGTGCCCCGTGAAGGTCCGCACCTCCTTGCCCGTCGCCGCCTCCCACAGGCGCAGCGTCTCGTCCTCGCTCCCGGAGAGCACGAACTTCCCGTCGGGCGAGAAGGTCGCGGTCCAGACCGCCTCCTCGTGGTCGAAGGTCCGCACTTCCTTGCCCGTCGCCGTCTCCCAGAGCTTCATCGTCTCGTCCAGCGCGCCGGAGAGCACCCAACGTCCGTCCGGCGAGAAGGCCACGGCGCGCACCGCCGCGGCGTGGCCGCGGAAGGTCCGCACCTCCTTGCCCGTGGCGATCTCCCAGAGCTTGAGGGTCTGGTCCTCGCTGCCCGAGAGCGCGAGCCGGCCGTCCGGCGAGAAGGCCACGGCCCAGACCGTCTGCGCGTGGCCGCCGAACGTCCGGAGCCAGCGCCCGGACGCGACGTCCCAGAGGCGCAGCGTCTGGTCCCCGCTCCCCGAGAGAATCAGCTTCCCGTCGGGCGAGAAGGCCACGTCCGTCACGCCCCAGGTGTGCCCCGTCAGGGTCCGCAGCGTCCGGGCCGTCGCCACGTCCCAGAGCTTCAGGCTCCGGTCCTGGCTCCCCGAGAGCGCGAGCCGGCCGTCCGGGGAGAAGGCCACGGCGGTCACCGTGGCCGTGTGGCCGCGGAAGGTCCACAGCTCGCGGCCGTTCTTGACGTCCCAGAGCTTGAGCGTGTGCTCGCGGCTCCCGGAGAGGGCCCAGGCGCCGTCGCCGGAGAAGGCCACGTCCCGCGCCTCCTTGAGGTTGCCCGCGAAGACCGCGCGCTCGGTCCCCGTCGCCACGTCCCAGAGCCGGACGATCTGGTCGCCGCCGCCCGAGAGCGCGAGCCGGCCGTCCGGCGAGAAGGCCAGGCACCGGACCGGCTGCGTGGGCCCCCGGAAGGTTCGCACCTCCCGGCCCGTCGTCAGGTCCCAGAGCTTGAGCGTCTGGTCGTCGCTCCCCGAGAGGGCGAACCGGCCGTCCGGCGAGAAGGCGACGGCGGTCACCGCCTGCGTATGCCCCCGGAAGGTCCGCACCTCCCGGCCCGTCGCCGTGTCCCAGAGCCAGAGCGTCATGTCCTCGCTCCCGGAGAGAGCCAGCCGCCCGTCCGGGGAGATCGCCACGGCCCGCACCGCCTGCTTGTGCCCGCGGAAGGTCCGCTGCTCCTCGCCCGACTCCGCGTCCCAGAGCTTCAGCCGCTGGTCCACGCTGCCGGACAGGACGCGCGTGCCGTCCGGTGAGAACGCGATGGCCGTGACCGCGAGGGCGTGGCCGGCGAAGGTCCGCACCTCCTGGCCGGTCGCCGCGTCCCAGAGCTTGACGGTCTGGTCCACGCTGCCCGAGAGGATGCGCGTGCCGTCCGGCGACACGGCGACGGCCCAGACCCCTTCCTCGTGCCCGCTCAGCACGCGCCGCTCCGCGCCGGTCCGGACGTCCCAGACGCGGAGCGTCCGGTCGTAGCTCGCCGAGACGGCCCAGGTCCCGTCCGGGGAGAAGGCGACGGCGGTCACCGCCTGGGCGTGGCCGGTGAAGGTGCGGACCTCCTTGCCGGTCTCCACCTCCCAGAGCTTCAGCGACTGGTCCTCGCTGCCCGAGAGCGCGAGCCGGCCGTCCGGCGAGATGGCGACGGCCATGACACCGCCCGCGTGGCCGAGGGGAACGAACACCTCCCCCGCCTCGTCCGCCGCGTGCGCCCGGACCCCGCCCGCCCCCGCCGGCAGGCTCGCCAGCAGGGCCAGCGCGGCGACGGCCCAGCGGCCCGCGCGGCCCGGCCCGGAGGCCGGCCTCATTTCCTGAACCTCACGATGATCGCCCCCATCACGTCGCCCTTCCGGAAGTCGCGCTTGGGGCTGTCGGGGTGGGTGTTGTGGCAATCCACGCAGCTCTGGACGATGGCGAAGTCGGCGGACAGGCCCTTGAACTGGTCCCCGTCCTCGAAGGTCAGCATCTTCTGCCGAGGGTCGGCGATCATGGCCTCGAGCGCCTGCGCCTCGGCCTTGGTCTTGGGGAGGTTCGACTTGTAGACGGGCGTGAGGCCGATCAGGCCGATCTCGAAGCTGCCGATGTCCCCGCCGGCCACCTTGACGAACTGGGCGGGGAGCGGGATCGCGTGGACGTCCTTGACCCAGTCCTCCTTCGGCTGCACGCCGGACTCGCGGACATGGTCCACGACGAGCAGGACGTAGGCGGTGCGGAAGGCCTTGACCGTCTCCAGGATGTACTTGGCGAGCAGGTCGTAGGTGACCTCGGCCGCCTGCCCCGCCGGGACGGCGAGACTCAGGGCGAGCAGCCCGGTCGCGACCGCAAGCCAGATCGCGCGTCGCATGGATGCCTCCTCCGTCGGCCGCCCGCGGGCGACGGCAGCCCGCCCCCGGGGTGGGCGAAACTATTGCAGAGCCGGCGATCGGCGTCAAGGCCGGAGGGCGGGCGGGGAACGGAGGAGGGGGCGACGGCGGCCGGTCAGGCGCAGGGAAGGGCGGCCGCGCCGAGCTGCGCGGTGCACTGCTCGACGGGCAACGGGGGACTGAACAGGAAGCCCTGCATCTCGACGCAGTGGTGGGCGAGGAGGAAATCCGCCTGCTCCGCTTCCTCGACGCCCTCGGCGGTTACCTTCAGGTTCAGGGAAGCCGCCAGGGCGATGATGGCCTTCACGATCGAGGCGTCCCGCTCGTCGCCAGGGACGGACCGCAGGAACGCCCGGTCGATCTTCACCCGGTCCACGGGGAAGTGCTTGAGGTAGCTCAGCGAGGAGTAGCCGGTCCCGAAATCGTCGATCGCGAACCGCACGCCCAGCCGGTGCAGGGCGCACAGCGTGTCGAGGACGGCCGCGGAGGGGTCGAAGAGCAGGCTCTCCGTCAGCTCCAGCTCCAGGCGTCCGGGGTCGAAGCCCGTGTCCGTGAGGGCGCGGACCACGACGTCCACGAGGTCCCCGTGGACCACCTGGCGCCGCGAGAGGTTGACGGCGAGGCGCAGGTCCGCATGACCGGCCGCCTGCCACGCCCGCACCTGGGCGCAGGCCGTGCGGAGCACCCATTCGCCGATCGGAACGATGAGGCCGGTCTCCTCGGCCAGCGGGATGAACTGGCCGGGCGGGACCAGGCCGCGCTCCGGATGGCGCCAGCGGATCAGCGCCTCGACGCCCACGGTTTCTTTGCTGCGGAAGTCCAGCAGCGGCTGGTAATGCAGGACCAGCTCGCCCCGCTGGAGCGCCTGCCGGAGCTGCGTCTCCAGCAGCAGCCGGTCCGACGTCCGCTGGTTGAGCTCCGCGGAATAGAAGCGGTAGCCGTTGCGCTGCTCCTTGGCCGCGTACATCGCCGCGTCGGCGGCGGCGATCAGGCGAGCCGCGTCCGTCGTGTCGGCCGGGTACAGGGCGACCCCGACGCTCGCGGAGACGTGCACCTCCCGCCCCTCCAGGGTCAGGGGCGCCTCGAGGCCTTGCAGCATGCGCCGGGCCACCATGCCCGCCCCCTCCGGTCCCGTCAGATCCTCGGCGATCACGGTGAACTCATCGCCGCCCAGGCGCGCCACGACGTCCGTCGTGCGCAGGCAGGCCCGCAGTCGTTCCGCCACGGCCTGGAGCAGCCGGTCCCCGACGCCGTGCCCCAGCGAATCGTTGACCACCTTGAACCGGTCCAGGTCCAGGAAGTACAGGGCCGCGGTCCGTCCGCTCCGCTGTGCGCGCGCCAGCGCCTTGGCCAGCAGGTCCTGGAACAGGCGGCGGTTCGGCAGGCCGGTGAGCGGGTCGTAGTGCGCGAGGCTGTGGAGCGAAGCCTCCGCCTGGAGCCGCTCGATGAACTGACCGATCTGGCTGCCCATGGCCGCCAGCATGTCGAGCAGGGGGCGGTCCGGCTCGCGGATCTCGCGGCTGAAGAACTCGATGACGCCGGTCGTGGCCTCGCCCAGTTTGATGGGAAAGGCGAAGGCGGCGTGCAGCCCGCAGCGGGCCGCCAGCGGGGCCCGCGGAAAGTTGTCGTCCCGCACGACGTCGGGAATCCAGGCGGGCCGGCCGCTCTGCCACACGCGGCCGGGCAGCCCGACGCCGGGCTCGAAGGTCCTCTCCCGCGTCCCGGCCGCGAACGCCGCCACGTCCACCCCCGGCCGGTGCCACAGGTCCACGTACCGGAGCCGGCCCGCGCTCCGGTCCACCTCCCAGAGCACGCCCAGGTCCCCTCCCGAGACTTCGCAGATGGTCTTAAGCAGGCGCAGGGCCGCGTCCTGGAGGGTGCGCGACTCGGCCAGCACCTTCGTCACCGCATAGTGCGTGGCGAGCAGCCGTTCCCGCCCCTTCCGCTCCCTCAAGGCCCGGACCAGCCGCCGCGTCCGGCGGCGCGCCCACCCCGCCCACAGGGCCGCCCCGCAGCCGACGAGCAGCCACGGCGCGAGCGCGCCTCGGCCGACGAGCAGGCCGCCGACGAGCAGCCCCGCGGCCAGCCCGCCCATTGCCAGGGTCCACCGGAAGCCCTTCCGTCCCGCCGCGCCCCGTTGTGGCCGGTTCATGTTCGCCTCTTCAGCCCCGCCGGCCGACCGGTCGCCGCGCCCGCCCCGTCGCCCTGCTCGACCTTCGTTGTCGGCAGGAGCGGGGCGAAGCTGTAGCCTTGCCCGCCCCGGCGATCTGTGCCATGCTGCCGCGATGATCCGGGCGGCGTGGGTCACGGACCTCCATCTGAACTTCCTGGACGGGGCGGGCGTGGCGCGCTTTCTCTCCGCGCTGGAGGCGGAGCGGCCCGACGTCGTCCTCGTCGGCGGGGACATCGGCGAGGCCGACTCGGTCGCCGACTACCTGCGCACGATGGCCGACCGGCTGGCCCGGCCGATCTACTTCGTCCTCGGCAACCACGACTTCTACCGGGGCGCGATCCCGCCGGTCCGCGCCGCGGTCTCGGCCCTCTGCCGCGTCGAGCCCCGCCTCACCTACCTCTCGCAGGCCGGGGTGACGGCGCTCACCCCGACCACCGGGCTCGTCGGCCATGACGGCTGGGGCGACGCGCGGCACGGAGACTTCTTCGGGACCTTCGTCGAGCTGAACGATCACCTGTTGATCGGCGGGCTGGCCGGCCTGGACAAGGCCCGACTTCGGGAGGCGCTCGAGCGGCTGGGGGACGAGGCGGCGGCCCATCTCGGGTCGGTCCTGCCCGACGCGCTGGCCCGCTTCGAGCATGTTCTGCTCCTGACCCACGTGCCGCCCTTCCGGGAAGCCTGCTGCTACCGGGGCCGGGCGTCGGACGACAACTGGGCGCCCTTCTTCACCTGCAAGGCCGTCGGCGACCTGCTGCTGGAGACGATGCGCGCCCGGCCGGACCGCCGCCTCACCGTCCTCTGCGGCCACTCGCACGGCGCGGCCGAGGTCCGCGTCCTCCCCAACCTGCTGGTCCTGGCCGGCGAGGTCGAGTACGGCGCGCCGCGGACGCAGCGGGTCTTCACGCTGGAGTGATGGCGGGGCGGACCCCATGGGCTGGTGCGCGGAACGAGGGGGAGGCGGCCCGTCGGGCGGGCCGGCCGCCGCGACGGCGCTGGCCGTGGCGCTGCTGGCCGGCTGCCAGGACCGGCTCTTCGGGGAGACACCGATGACGGACGAGGATCGCCGGCAGGAGCGGACGAGGATGGTGGAGGAGCAGATCGCCGGCCGGGGCATCCGGGACGGCCCCCTGCTCGCGGCGATGCGCCGGGTGCCGCGGCACCGGTTCGTCCCGCCCTCCGAGGCGCCCTTCGCCTACGACGACGGCGCCCTGCCCATCGGCGAGGGCCAGACGATCTCCCAGCCCTTCGTCGTCGCCTTCATGACGCAGGCGCTCCAATTGACCGGGCGGGAGAAGGTGCTGGAGGTCGGCACGGGCTCGGGCTACCAGGCCGCCGTGCTGGCCGAGCTGGGGGTCCGCCTGTTCACGATCGAGCTGGTGCCCGCCCTGGCCGAGCGGGCGGCGCGCACGCTGCGCGAGCTCGGCTACGCGAACGTGCAGGTCCGGATCGGGGACGGGAGCCTGGGCTGGCCGCAGGAGGCGCCCTTCGACGCCATCATCGTGACCGCGGCGGCGCCCGCCGTGCCGCCGGCGCTGCTCGAGCAGCTCGCCGTGGGGGGACGGCTCATCCTGCCGGTCGGCGAGGGCGAGCAGATGCTGGTCCTCTACCGGCGGACGCCGCAGGGCTACCACCGGGCCGAGCTGCTGCCCGTCGCCTTCGTCCCCCTGCGCGGCGGGAGCGCCGGTGGCGCCCCGGCCCCCTGAGCGCTCAGGCCTTGCCCCGTAGCTTCGACCAGGCCAGCCCCAGGTACTCGTGGATGGCCCGCTCGGCGACCCGGAAGCTCTCGGCCCGCGGCAAGTGGTCCACGAGGTCGAAGGATTCGCTGGACAGGCCCTCGCGCAGGTAGTAGCCGGTGGGCGCCGGCGTGGGGTGGAGCCCGCTCTTCTCGAAGAGGGCCATCGCGCGCGGCATGTGCAGGGCGGACGTGACCAGCATGAAGGGCGCCGCCCCGACGATGGCGCCGACCCGCTGCACCTGCTCCTCCGTGTTCTTCGCCGAGGGGTCCACGATCAGGTCGGCCTCGTTCACCCCCAGCTCCTGCGCCAGCTTCGCCATCGCCGCCGCTTCCGGGACCGCGTCGTAGGCCGAGTCGCCCGAGAGCACGAGCTTGCTCCCGGGCAGGACCTTGTGCAGCCGGATCCCTTCGATCAGCCGGGCCAGCGCCACCCACGTGATCTGCCTGGCGAGCGGCGCCTTGGGGTCGGACACATGGCCGGCGCTCAGGACGACCACGTACTGGAGGGGCGGGCCGGGCTGCCGGCGGAGCTGGTCCGGGTCCACCTCGCGGTATTGATACTCCAGGGTCTGGAGCATCCTGGAGGACAGCGTCCCCTCGCCGAAGAGGATCAGGAGCGCGAGCCCGAGGGTCACGAGCACGGTCCCGGCCCTGGTCCGGTTCGTCAGCCACAGCAGGGCCACGCCGACGCCGAGCAGCGTGGCGCAGATCGGCAGGGGGTTCAGGTAGGCCGCGAGGAACGGTTTGAGCGCCTCCATGCTGGCTCCTTTCTCAGTGGCCGAGGGGCCCGCCGTGCGACTGGGGACCGTGGGTCGGCACGGCCAGGCCGATCTTGCACGAGGGACAGCGGCGCGGGCTGAAGCCGACCCAGCCCTTCCCCCAGGGTCTCGCGTTGCAGTTCGGACAACGGTAGAGGACGTAGAAGACGCTGAGCGCGATCACGGCCAGCGACACCGCCAGGGCGAGCAGCAGCTCGGGGGGCTTGAGATAGGACGGACCGGAGCTTTCCAGGAACGCGAGGGCGCCGAGGGGCGGCACGCCGACCGCCGCGAGGGCGGCCACGGCGGCCACCGTCCGCTGACGTTTCCGAAACCGGCGCGCGACCACGGCGGCGCCGATGTCCCTCCTCATCAGCATCCCTCCCTGGCGCTCGGTTCGGATCGCACCGGTCAGACCGGCCACCCGATCGAGGGGAGCAGTCTAGCACTCCCGGACGGAAAATGCACGTCCGCGCCGGGGGACGGCCTCCCCTCTGCTACGTCAATGTACGCATTTCAGAGGGAGCGCCGCGCCGGGCCCGCCTCGGGGCGTCGCCGCTCAGCCCGCTCCGTCGCCCGCCGCCCCCGTCGCGTCCGCGCGCGCCAGGGCCGCATTCACCGCCGCGAGCAGCATAGCCGGCGTGAAGGGCTTGGCGAGCGGAGGATGGCCGCTGTTCCGGATCAGGCGGGCGGTCGCCTCGTCCATCGTGTCGCCGGTACAGAACAGCACGCGGGCCCCGAGGGCCGGCGCGGCGGCCTGCAGGCGGGAGAAGAACTCCTCGCCGCCCATGCCCGGCATCTTGATGTCGGAGAGGATCAGGTCGGGAGGGGCAGCCGAGCCCTCCAGGTACGCGAGGGCCGCCGCGCCGTCGCCGAAGGCCGTCACCCGGTGGCCGGCGCGGGTGAGGACCGCGGCCATCAGCTCGCGGATCGGCCTCTCGTCCTCCAAGACCAGCAGGCGCGCGGAGCGCGCGGGCGCGGGCGGCGGGGCCGACGCCGCTCCCCCGCCGAGCGCGCCGAGCGGAAGCGTCACCGTGAACCGCGCGCCCCCTTCCGGCGCGCGGTCCACGGTGATCGAGCCCCCGTGCTCCTTGACGATGGCGTAGGCGATGGCGAGGCCGAGCCCGGTCCCCTGCCCCACCGGCTTGGTCGTGAAGAAGGGCGCGAAGATCTGCCCGGCGAGCTGTTCCGGCACGCCGGGCCCCGTGTCGCAGACTTCAAGCCGGACCCCCGGCCCCGAGCCGGCCTCGGGACCGGCGGGGCCCGCGCGGGTCCGAACGGTGAGGCGGCCGCCCCGGTGGTGCTCCCACATGGCCTGCCGCGCGTTGGTCACGAGGATCGTCAGGAGCTGCTGGACCTGGCGGACGTCCACCGACACGGCCGGGAGCCCGGAGGCCAGGTCCAACGTCACCTCGATCGCGTGGTCGGCCAGCTCCGCCCCCATCATGCGCATATCCTCCGCCACCAACTCGTTCAGCGAGACGGCGGTCCGGTTGGGCGGCTGCGGCCGGGCGAAGGCGACCAAGTCGCGCACGATGCGGGAGGTCCGCTCGGCATGGTCGGCGATGATCTCCGCCATCCGGCGGCACTCCGGATCGGCCGACGACCGCTCGAAGAGCAGGTGGGCGTGGCCGATGATCGTCGTCAGCGGGTTGTTGAGCTCGTGGGCCACGCCGGCGACGAGCTGGCCGAGGGCCCGGAGCTTCTCCGCATGGTGGCTCTCCTCCTGCTTCCGGATCTGCTCGGTCACGTCCCGGCTGATGCCGAAGACGCCCAGGGGCCGCCCGTCCTCGCCCCGATGGACCGTCTTGACCGTGTGCCAGATGCGCGTCTCGCCGGTCGGCCGCCGTTCCTTCTCCAGGCGCTCGACCCGCCGGCCGGTCGCCAGCACCTCCCGGTCCGTCTCCATGAACTGCGCGGCGGTGGCCGGGTCCAGCAGCTCGGCGTCGGTCTTGCCGAGCACCTGGACCTCGTGCCGGCCGAGGAGGCGTCGGGCCGCCGGGTTGGCCAGCAGGTAGCGGCCGTCCACGCTCTTGAGGAAGATCGCGTCGCTCGCGAGGTCGAGCACGGCCTTGAGCCGCGACTCGAACTCT
The DNA here is from genome assembly GCF_979578155.1 of Candidatus Nitrospira neuquenensis. Lineage (NCBI taxonomy): Bacteria > Pseudomonadati > Nitrospirota > Nitrospiria > Nitrospirales > Nitrospiraceae > Nitrospira > Candidatus Nitrospira neuquenensis. Next base: position 85,692 of record NZ_CEFZDU010000036.1, read on the forward strand.
CGGCGCGCCGCCTCGTCCTGCTTCCGCTTGGTGATGTCGCGGGCGACCCCCGCGGTGCCCAGGAAGTTGCGCTGCGAGTCGTAGAGACCCGCCGCGTTGACCTCGAAGAGCCGCACCTCGCCGCCGCGCGTGTGCACGGGCACGTCCACGCCGCGCTTGAACACGAGCGAGACCTCGAGCCCGCGGGTCGCCCGGGCGCCGGTCCGGCGCTCGGCGAACATGCGCCCCACTCTGGAGACGTCCTCGTCCGTCAGCAGGCTGGAGAAGTGCGTCCCGAGCAGCTCCCCGGGGTTGTAGCCGAGCGACCACTCCACTTCCCGGCTGATGAAGGTCAGGCGGCCTTCCGCGTCCAGCTCGTAGATGATGTCGTTGACGTGGTTGATGAGCGAGTGCAGGCGGCTGTGGGCGATGTCCAGTTCCTGCCGGAGGCGCCACTTCTCCAGCACCTCGTTGACGACCAGCGGCAGCTCGGTCAGCAGCGCCGGGGATTTCTTCAGGTAATAGGCGGCCCCCCTCCGCATGGCCTCGACGGCGATCCGCTCGTCCCCGTGACCGGTCAGCATGATGATGGCCGCGGAGGGCGCCGCCCGCTGCAGCTTCGGCAGCAGCTCCAGGCCAGTCTGCCGGGGGAGCTTGTAGTCCACGAGGATCAGCGACCAGGGCTCCTCGCTGGCCTGGACCAGGGCCTCCTCCGCCGACCGCACGGCCGTGAGACGCAGGCCGGGCAGCACCTGCTCCAAGGCGGCCGCCATCAGCTCCACGTCGTCGAGGCGGTCGTCCACGATGAGGACGCGCGGCTCCTTGGCGGCGGCCATGGCCGATCCTCCCTCAGCCCTGGCCGTTCAGGATCGGCGGCGTGTTGGTCAGGATCCAGTACAGCTCCAGGTTCTTGACGGTCTCGATGAACTTGTCGAACCCGACGGGCTTCTGGATGTAGGAGTTGACGCCGAGGTCGTAGGACCGGACGATGTCCTCGTCGCGCTTGGAGGTCGTGAGCACGATGACCGGCACGCGCTTGAGGATCGGCTCGGCCTTGATCCGCTTGAGCACCTCGAGGCCGTCCACCCGCGGCAGCCGCAGGTCCAGGAGGATCAGGCCGGGGAGGTGTGCCGGCGGCGTCTCGTAGCGGCCGTGGCCGAACAGGTATTCCAGCGCCTCGCGGCCGTCCTCCAGCACCCGCAGGCGATTCTTGACCTTGCCGACGGCGAGCGCCTCCTTGGTCAGCTCCACGTCGTCGGCGTTGTCTTCGATCATCAGAATCTCCACCGGCTCGATCTTCATCCTCCCTCCTCCCCCGACCCTCCGGTCGGCTGGCTCCGGTCCTCCGCCCGCGCGGGCAGGGTGAACCAGAACGTGCTGCCCTCGCCCTCGACCGACTCGACCCAGATACGCCCCTGGTGAAACTCGACGATCCGCTTCACGATCGCCAAGCCCGCCCCCGTTCCTTCGTACTGTTCGTGGGTGTGCAGCCGGCGGAAGACCTCGAACACCTGCGCGTGGTACTCCGGCGGGATGCCGATGCCCCGGTCGCGCACGAAGAAAGCCCATTCCTCCCCCCCGTCCCGGGGCCTCGGTCCCAGCGCGCCGACGAGGATCGACGGCGCCTCGCCGGGCTTCGCGTACTTGAGCGCGTTGCTGAGCAGGTTCGCCCAGACCCGGACCAGCCGGACGCGGTCGCCCCGCACGACGGGCAGCGGCTCCTCCACCTGCAGGAGGGCGCCGCTCCGCTTGATGAGCGGCGCCAGCTCCGCCCGCGCCTCCGCCACCAGCTCGTCCATCGCACAGTCCTCGAACGCGTTTTGGACCCGACCCACCCGGGACAGCTCCAAGAGGTCGTTGATGAGCGCGGCCATCCGGTCGGCGCCGGCCTGCATGCGCTGGAGGTAGTGGACCTCCTTGGGCTCCAGCCGAGCCTCGGCGCGCCGCAGCAGCAGGTCCGCGAAGCCGTGGATGCCGCGCAGGGGCGTCTGCAGGTCGTGGGAGATGGTGTAGGTGAAATGCTCCAGCTCCTCATTGCTCGCCCGCAGCGCCCGCTCCAGCCGCTTCATGTCGGTGATGTCGCGGCCGAACCCGACCATGCCGGCGGAACGCCCCCCCTGGTCCGGGAGCTTCATCAAGGTCAGGCTCACGTCCACGACCCGTCCGTCCTTGCCCCTGAGCCGCACCTCGCGGCCCACGACGTGGCCGCGGGCCGCCACTTCCGCGACGAGCCCCGCCCGGTCCTCCGGCCTGGCGTAGAGCGTCCAGGCCGGCCGCCCGACCATCTCCGCCTCGCGCCAGCCGAGCAACTGCTCCGCGCCGCGGTTGAACCGGGTGACGACCCCCCCGGGGTCCGTGAAGACGATGAGGTCCGGCGCCTCGGCCAGCAGCGTCTCCAACTCCACGCGGACGGCCCGCGCCTCACGCTCCGCCGCTTCCACCCGCCGACGCTGGCGCTCGTTGGCCTCGAAGAGGACGGCGTTCTCGATGGCGGCGGCCGCGAGCGAGGCCAGGGTCAGGATCAGCCGTTCGTCCCCCTCCGTGAAGGCGCTCGGCCGCGTGTCGGCGAAGTACAGCCGGCCGATCACGCGGGTCCGCGAGGCGACCCGCACGGCGAGCAGCGACTCCATGGGCGGATGGTGCGCCGGGTACCCGCTGGCCATCGGGTGCGCCGCGATGCGGTCCACCCGGAGGACGCCCTCCCCGAGCGCCAAGCCCAGCAGCCCCCTGCCCGAGGGCGGCGCGCCGATCCTGGCGGCGGTCGCCTCGTCCACCCCGACGGGGATGAACCGCGCCACGCCGCCGTCCTCCTCCACCAGGCCCAGCGCGCCGTACCGGACCTGGAGGAGGGCGCATCCCTGCTCGACGATCGCCCGCAGGAGCTCGTCGAGCGAGAGCTGCCGCATCAGGAGGAGGCCGGTCTCGACGAGGCGCCGGTTCTGCTCCGCCAGGGCCTGGGCCTCCCGCTCCGACCGGCGACGGTCCTGGACCTCCCGCCGGAGCGCGGCCGCCGAAGTCTCCAGTTGGGCCGTCATGGCGGCCAGGGCCCGCTGGAGGGTCCCGATGGCGTCCCGCCGCGCCGGCTCGACGGTGAAGCGGGCGCCCTCGCTTCCCGGACCGGCGGCCTCCGCGGCCAGGCGCTCCAGCGGCGCGAGGATGTGCCGCGTGGTCAACCAGCCCAGGAGGACCGCGCCGCCCACGATGCAGGCCAGCACGGCCCCCAGCATGGGGATCGTCCAGGGGGTCTGCGCCCCGGCCGCCCCGTGGTCCGCGTAGACCCGCACGGTCCAGCCCAGCCCGCCGTGCGGGACCGGCCGCTCCACCAACGGCCGATCGAGACGGCCGGGGGGACCGTGGACGGAAAAGCCCAGGGGACGGCCCTCGCGGTCGAAGAGCCCGATGGCGAGCCCGGCCCCACGGCCGGCCGCGTTCGAGGAAGCCCGGAGCGCGTCGAGGAAGACCCGGCCGTTCACCCAGGCCGCCCAGACGGCCTGGACCGCCCCCTGCGGGGAGCGGATCGGCAGGCTGAGCCGCAGGAGGGGCCTCTCGTCGCCGGCCAGCCGCCGCAGGAACGGATCGGGGGCGAGCCCCGCCGCCGTGATGGGCGGCGGCCCCGATCCGCCGGCCCAGGCCATCGCCTCCCGGAACCAGGGCTCGTCCGCGACCGACGCGCCGGCCGCCGGCCGTCGCTCCGCCCCGGCCGGCCCCGTCGTCCCGCCCACGGCGAGGACCTTGCCGTGGGCATCGGCCACCAGGATGAGCCGGTAGCGGGGGTGGTACCCCTCCACCACCTGGTCGAGCACCTCGGGGAGCCGCGCCCGGTCCAGCGACCGGACGGCCGGCAGGGCGGAGAAGACCAGGCTGTCCCGGTCGCGCTCGTAGAGGATCCGGCCCAGCATCGTCGCCGTCTGGCCGGCGAGCAGGTCGGCCGACTCCTGCATCCGGTCGGCCAGGTCCGAATAGCTCCGCTGCGCGAACCAGAGCGTGAGCAGGAGGGGCGGCGCGGGGATCAGGAGGATCCACAGCATCAGCCGCAGACGGAGATGCCGGCGGACGAAGGCCGCGGCCCCCGAGCGGGGCGGCGGCGGGGCGGGATCGGCGGTCGGCGATGCGTGTTGGATCATGCGTCGAGCCCCCACCGGGCGCCGCCGAAGAGGCCGGGCTCGCAGCCGAACAGCGCGATCGCGGCCCGGAACGGCGGGCTTGCGCCGGGCCGGCGGGAGCGCGGCCTCGGGGCCTCCGGCCGCGCGGCCGGGGCGAGAATCCCCGAAACGAGGGGAGAAGTCAAGGCGGGAAACCACGCGGTTCCCGCCGCCCCGGCCGGCGCCGCTACGAGTAGGCCCGCTCGTCGTGCTGGCTGAGGTCCAGCCCCTGCGCCTCGTCCTCCGCCGACACCCGGAGTCCCACCACCCGGTCCACGAGGAGGAGAATGCCGGAGGTGACGACGAGCGAGAAGAAGGCCGTCGCGACGACCGCCACGACCTGGACGGCGAAGAGCCCGGGGCCGCCGAAGAACAGCCCGTCCGCCCCGCCCGGGTTGACCGCCTTGGACGCCAGGAGCCCCGTCGCCAGGATGCCGAGCACGCCCCCCACGCCGTGGATACCGACCACGTCGAGCGAGTCGTCGTAGCCGAGCGTCGCCTTCCAGCGCACGACGGCCGCGTAGCAGAGCCCGCCGGCCGCCAGCCCGACGGCCAGGGCCGACAGCGGGCCGACGTAGCCGGCGCCGGGCGTGACCGCGGCCAGGCCGGCCACCGCGCCGCTGGCGATCCCGAGCACCGTCGGCTTCCCGCGATGGCGCCATTCCAGGAGCAGCCAGGCGAGCGCCCCGGCGGCCGCCGCCGCGTGCGTGGCCGCGAACGCGCCGACGGCCGTCGCGTTCGCCCCGAGCGCGCTGCCCGCGTTGAACCCGAACCAGCCGAACCACAGCAGGCCGGTCCCCAGGAGCGTGAGCGGCAGGTTGTGCGGCGCCAGGTAGTCCGTCCCGTAGCCCTGCCTCGGGCCCAGGTACAGCGCGCAGACCAGCGCCGCCGTCCCGGAGCTGATGTGCACGACCGCCCCGCCGGCGAAGTCCAGCGCGCCCAGCTTCCCGAGCCAGCCCCCGCCCCAGAACCAGTGCGCCAGCGGGCTGTAGACCAGCAGGGACCAGAGCACCGAGAAGAGGACCAGCGCGCCGAACTTCATGCGCTCGGCGAAGGCCCCCGTGATGAGGGCGGGGGTGATCGCCGCGAACATGAGCTGGAAGAGCATGAAGGCCTGGTGCGGGATCGTGGGCCCGTAGGTCGGGTGGGGCTCCCTCCCCACGCCGGCGAGGCCCGCCCAGTCGAGGCCGCCGATGAGGCCGGCGTGGTCCGGACCGAAGGCCAGGCTGTAGCCGAGGAGCGGCCACAGGACACTGACCAGACAGAGGATGACGAAGCTGTGCATGATCGTACCGAGGACGTTTTTGCTGCGGACGAGCCCGCCGTAGAACAGGGCGAGGCCCGGTACGATCATCCCCAGCACCAGGGCCGAGGCCACGAGGACCCAGGCGGTATCCCCCGGGTCCGCCTTCAGCGCCGCCCCGCCGGCCGGCTCCTGGGCCCAGGCGGCGATCGCCCCCCAGGCCCAGCCGGCGGCGGTCGCCAGACATCCGAGGCCGTATCGCGTCACCTGCCGCACAGGACCCTCCTTCGCGCCGGGCTCGTGTCGTGTCCCGTCAATTCCTTTTGTCATTCCGGCCAAGGCCGCTGAGCGGCCGCGAGCCGGTATCCAGGCCGTGGCAAGATCCTGGATGCCGGCCCCGGATTGAACAGGTCCGGGGTAACCTTCCGCCGGCATGACGAGGCCACGAGCTCGTGGGACGCCCTAGCCCGCATGATTCATGACGGTTCGTCGCGAAACCGTGGAGTCGCGTCGCGAGACGGGCGGGGCCGCCAGCATGCACGGCAGTCGCATGCCGGCTTGTCGCAGCCGCGAATCCGCGGTTACAGGAGAAGCGTTCATGCATGAGGCGGGCTAGAACGTCTTGGTGAACTTCAGCTTGTAGAAATCCTGGTCGTTGGCGAGGTCCTTGCCGGCCGTGAACCGGAAGGCCATGCCGCCCGGCAGCTTCGCCTCGACGTAGGGGCCGAGCCACCGGAAGTAGTCCTGCTGGGCGCCGGGGGCGCTGCTGTCCCTCGTGCTCAACAACTGCTCGTAGTGCACGCCCAGCGAGAGGACCTCGTTGAGCCGGTAGCCGCCGTTGAACCAGTAGTGCAGGAAGTCCCAGGTACCCCGGAAGCCCCCCTCGGTGGGCCCCATGCAGTTCCGCTGGCCGCTGCCGCCGCAGGCGCCCTGGGCGTCGGTCGCCTGGCCGTTGGCGGAGCCGCCCTCCGTGCGGATGGACTTGTAATAGCCGGCGTAGACCTCGCCCTCAAGCTTCTCGGACAGCCAGTTCACCGTGAGGTTGGGCACCACGCCCTCGAAGACGGTGGTCCGTTCGTTCACGCTGCCGCCGCCGTTGGGAAAGAACCCGCCGCGCGAGGAGAGCAGCATGCCGTTGACGAACCCGACCATCGGCGTAACCGACAGCCGCTTGTCGAGGAAGGTCATGTTGACGCCGATGTCGGTCTCCAGCCAGGTGTTGGCGTTGTGGACGCCCAGGCCCGAGACGTTGGTCCAGTAGGTGAAGTTCCAGGCCAGCGCCAGGTTGTCCTTCAGGCGGTAGGTGCCGTACACGCTGGGGTTGAAGCCGAAGAACGAGTCGGCCTGGAGCGCCATCGTCACCGAGGCGGGACTTTCCTCCTGGGCCTTGACCTTCGGCAGCACGTCCTTTTTCTCGACCTCCACGTCCTGCGCCTGGGCGACCGAGAGCCCGATCGCCAGACCGGCGCCCACCAGGCCGGCGACGAGCCAGCACGTCTTCCTCCGTTCTGTCATCGCAATGGCCTCCTCCTGGATTGTTCCGGCCCCCGCCTCTTCGCCACGCGCCTGTCGGGACCGGGTTGACAGGGGGAGGCGTCGCGAGGCGTCCGCGTGCGGGCGCCTCGCGCCTGGCCCGGGACAAAAAAAAACGCCCCCGGTCCCGTGGGGAACCGAGGACGCCGTTGTCCTTCGGGGCTCGGGGCTGCGCGACGGGGAACGCCGTTGTCCCCCATCACCGTCGGCGGAGCGAAGCTTCGCGGCCGCCGCCCGCCGCAATCCGCGCCGTCTTACCAGGACGACCGGCTTGACGGTAGCGGGTAAACGCGCCTTCGCGCGTCGCGATGCGAGGGAAACCCCGGCAGGCGTTCAGCGAGGGCGGATCGCGCGAGGGCGGGGCGGAGCGACGGGGAAGGGGCGATCAGCGGGACGGCGGTTGAAGTTCCGGCAGTCCGTCGCGGCCCAGGATGCCGCTGGCCAGGGCGTAGCGGTGCAGCTCCACCCTGGTCTGAAACCCGAGTTTGTCCAGGAGGCGGGCGCGGTAGCTTTCCACGGACTTGACGCTCAGCGCGAGCCGCTCGGCCACCTGGCGGTTGGTGTAGCCCTGGGCGACCATGAGGAGCACTTCGCGCTCCCGCCGGCTGAGCGGCACGGCGCCGCGGCCGCCCGCGCCCTCGTGGGTCTCCAGCCCCAGGGCCGCTTGAGCCACGACGTCCCGGCAGAGGGTGCAGAGGTGGGGCTTGCCGGCGGCCGCCATCCGGACGGCCGTCAACAGCTCGGCGTCGGCGGCGCGCTTGAAGACGTACCCGATCCCGCCCGCGTCGAACACGGCGCGCACGCAGGCCGGATCCTCGTGCATCGAGAGGGCTACGACCCTGGTCGCCGGGCAGTCCCGGCGGATCGCGCCGAGGACGGGCAAGCCGCCCCCGCCCGGCATGGACAGGTCGAGCAGCAGGACGTCCGGCCGCAGGGTCCGGGCGGCCTCCAGCGCCCGGTCGCCCCCCTCGGCCTCGCCGACCACGACCATGTCGGACTGGGCGTTGATGAGCAGGCGGAGGCCGGCCCTGAAGATGGCGTGGTCGTCGGCGATGAGGACGCGGATGCTCACGACGCCCCCTCCCGATCCAGGGGAATCTCCAGGTAGAGCGTCGTGCCCCGTCCCTCGGCCGTCTCGATGGTGAGCGCGCCGCCCAAGGCGGCCGCCCGCTCCTGCATCCCGCAGAGGCCCAGCCGGCCGGTCTGGCCGGCGGTTCGACGAACCGCCTCATAGTCGAACCCGCGGCCGTTGTCCTCCACCACCATCCGGAGGGCGGCCCCCGCGGGTTGGACCAGTACGCTGGCCGCGGTCGCCCCGGCGTGCCGGGACGTGTTCGTCAGGGCCTCCTGCGCGATCCGATAGCAGGCGGTCTCCGCCGCCGGCGGGAGCCGCCGGCCCTCCAGGCCGCCCACGTGGAGCTCGACGCGCAGCCGGCTGGCCCGGGCCACGTCGTCGCAGAGCCGTCGCAGGGCCGCGGCCAGGCCCAGCTCGTCGAGCAGGATCGGCCGCAGCCCCACCACGAGGCGTTGGAGCTCGGTGAGCGACCGGGCGGCCACCCGCCGCAGCTCGGCGGCGCGCCGCCTGACTTCGTCGAGGTCGGCCGCCTCGTCCAGCGCCCGCAGTCCGATCAGCAGCGAGGCGAGGGCCTGCTCGGTCTCGTCGTGCAGCTCGTGCGCGATGCGCCGGCGTTCCTCCTCCTGGACCAGGATGACCCGGTCCAGGAGCCGGACGCGGGCCGCCTCGGCGCGCTTGCGCTCCGTGATGTCGTTGAAGGTGATCACCGCGCCCCTCAGCATCCCGCCCTCGTAGAGCGGCGACGAGGAGCACTCGGCGGAGAAGGCGGTGCCGTCGCGGCGCCACAGCACCTCCTCGTCCCCGCGATAGGCGCGCCCCGTACGGAAGGCGCCGTAGATCGGGCACTGCTCCGCCGGATAGGGCGAGCCGTCCTGTCTGGTGTGGTGGACCAGCCCGTGCATGAACCGCCCGAGGATGTCGGCCTGGGCGTAGCCGAGCAGGGCCGCGCCGGCCTTGTTGATGAAGGTGCAGCGTCCCTCGAGGTCCACGCCGAAGATGCCCTCGCTCGTGCAGTCCAGGAGGGCGCGGAGCCGGGCCAGCGGGCCCGGCGCCGCGTCGGTCGGCCCGTACGTCGTCGGGCCGTCCTCACCCGTTACGCGACGCTCCGTCTTCACCCTCGCGCTCCCGCCGCCTTCCGCGCGGCGCGCCGCTTATACGTCGTCGGCGGTCGGGTGTCAAGGCGTGCGTCGAGGAAGAGGCGCCCGCGGCCTCGATTCAGGTGTTTTCCCCCCATGCGCTTGTGCTACACTGCGCGCCCGCGTGGCCGGGACACGACCATGAGCAATGCCATGACGACTCGGCGCCTGCGGTCTTTCCCCCTCCTGGCCGGCCCGCTCGTCTGCCTGTTGGCCGCCTCCTGCTCTTGGTTCACTCAGGACGTGGTCGTGCACGAGAGCCCGGCGGGCTCGGTGCGGCTCGAGCGGATCTCCGACCGGGGCGTGGCGTCGCGGTATCGCCCGCCGCTTAAGGGACTCGACGCCGACCATCCCGCCGCCCTCCGCCCCGAGCTCCTGGCCCGCGTCCTGCGGGGCGTGCGGGCCGGCAGCGGTCCCCCCGGATCGCAGCGCGCCTTTTCGGACGAGGCGGCGGCCTTCCTCTCGCCCCTGCTCTCCGAAGCCCTGGCGGCCGCCCAGCCGAACCAGCGGGTCCGGTTCCAGGTCGCGCCCGCCCGGCCCGGCGACGGGGCGACGGAGGGCTGGCTCTACGTCAAGGAGTCCCTGCTCCACCTGGTCCTGGAGCGCGATCGGCGCGGTGACCTGGAGAAGCGGGACCTGCGCTTCGCGCCGGAGGCCGCGCGGCGCCGATCGGCGGAAGGACAGGCCGCCGGCCTCCTGGGGCTCAGCGAGGTGGCGGACCTGGTCGTTGATTATGGGCTGCTGGCCAGGCTGCCCGAGGCGGCTCCGCCGGCGACGGACGGCGCGGGAGCGGAGCTGGCGGGCCGGACGACGGCCGCCCCGCCCGAGCGCCCCCGCCCGACCGATGCCGCCCGCGAGGAGGAGATCCGGGCGCTCAAGGACCACGCGCTCAAGAAGGACATGGAGAACGAGGCGCTGAAGGCGGAGCTGAGCGAACTGCGCAAACAGCTCGCCGACCACGAGGCCGAGTTGAACAAGCTCAAGAAGGGGAAGGGCAAGAAGGACCGGCAGAGAACGCAGCCTTGAGGCTCCCGCCGGACCGGGGAATGCGCGATGGCGCGCGGGCGCCGAACCGTCCGCCCCAGCGGGGTCCGGCGCCCGCTCCTCGAAACCGGGACCCGACCCGGTCCCGGATCAGCCCGCCTTCTCGGCGGCCTTCTCGTAGTGGCTCTTCAGCAGCCGCAGCATGGCCGTCACGCTGTCCTGCATCTGCGCGGCCGTCCACTTCGCCCCGTCCGGCTGGTTCTCGACCTTGTAGATCTCGCGCAGGATGTTGTCGCGGGTCTGCATGAGGTCCAGCAGGGCCGCTTCGGCCTGCTTGTTGCCCTTGAGCTTGGCGATGAGGCCGTCCACCGTGCCGATGATCTTATCCACCTGCGCCCGGTAGGCCTTCGGGTCCTTGGGCAGGTTGTCCACGCTGAAGGCCTCCGCGGCGGCCGCAACGCCGGCGGTCGGCCCCCCCATCCCAGCCGGCCAGGCGGCCAGCGCCCCGACCACGAGGCCCGTCACGATCAGTCTGCGCACCCCTCTCCCCTCCATACCCTCCTCCCTTCTCTAGCAGGACGGGCCGCCCGTGAACTGCGAATGCAATCGGTCGCACGGTCTCCGTGCCCTCCCCCGCCGGCGCCGGTGGCCCGACCCCGGCCCGCCCGACAAGTTAAGGATCGGCCGGTCCGGCGCCGCTCGGTGGGGAACGTCCTCCCTCGGACGGGGCCCCCCGCGCCCGAGGGAGATGGGCCAGGGTTGTAATCACGGCCCCGGCGGTTGTCAACGGGGGCATGGATGGAAGGGACAAGGAAGGGATCAAGCCTGCAGGGTGAGCTTGACGAGGACGGCCAGCTCCAACTGTCCCAGGTCCACCGGCTTGGTCAGCACGTCGAACGCCCCGAGGTCCATGGCCGCCTTGAGCAGGGGCTCATCCTGGCTGGCCGTCACCATGATGACGCCGACGTTGGAGCCCTCCCGGCGGAGGCGCCGCAGCACCTCGACGCCGTTGAGCCCGGGCATGTAAATGTCGAGCAGGACGAGGTCCGGCGGTTCGGCGCGGATCATCTGCAGGGCCGTCTCGCCGCTCTGCGCGACCTTGACCGCGTAGCCCCGCCGCCGGAGAAACTCGCTGAGCAGGGCGCCGATCTCCGCCTCGTCGTCCACCACCAGAATCGTCGCCGGCTTTCCCTCCGGTCCCACCAGCGCCGGCCCGGGCGGAGTTCCCTCGATCCTGGCCGGCCGCCCGGCCCGCTGCAGGGCCCGATTGACGGCCTCCATGATCACGTCCATCTTGAGACGCTTCCGCAGGACGTCGGTCACCCCCATCTCCCGCGCCCGCTCCTCGACCTCGACCGTCACGTCGCCGGTCAGGATCACGACGGGAACGGACGGATCGCTCGCCCGCATCTTGGCCAGCACTTCCAACCCCGGCAGACCGAGGATCGTCAGGTCGAGGAGCACGACCGACGGCCGGTGGTTCTCGAAGGCGCGCAGCGCCTCCTCGCCGGTCCGGGCCCATTCGACCTCGTGCCGGTACGCGGAGAGGACGTCCTTGAGGATCTTCGTGAACCGATGATCGGAATTTGCGATCAGGATCGTCGCCATCGGGAACCTCCGTCAGGAGCCGCGGCACATGGGCGCATGGCCGGCCGCGTCACCGCGGGCGCGCCGTCCACACCGGCATGCCCTGCTTGTCGAAGAGCGTGAGCTGCGGCTCGCCCACCGCGTCCACCAGGAACTGCCCGCCGACCGCCTGTCCGCTCCGGCGCATCATGTAGAGCCCCGCGACCCCCTCCTTGGTCGCGGTCCAGATCCCGCGGACCGTCCCGCTCTCATCCACCAGGGCGAAGGAATTGGCGGTCACGACGCGCGGGGCCGTGCTCGGCGCGAAGGCCCAGAGCGGCTGGTCCATGACAAGCATGGCAGCCAGCACGCCGCCCACGAAACCCGAAATCAGTGGCACGAACAACAGGACGGCTTTGGATCTCACGGTGCCTCCTCCGTTGATCGGCCGCCTCGGCCGCGTGACGCTCCCGGCGGGTCGGCCGTTCCCCCGAGAGCGTGCCCTCTGATTCAGGGGGCAGTGTAGCAGCCTGGGCGAGAATTGCAACCGAGGGGGCGCAGCCGGCCTTCCCAGCGGGCTCACGCCGAGCACGAGCGGAGAGCGCCGACGATGAACCGGCGAGGCCGGTCCGATACCCAGCCGCTTGGCCCCCCTCCATGTATGCCCCTGTGGGAGGTTGGACGATAAAGAGGAAAGACGGTCTCCCGCTCCTTACCTATAATCACCCCCATGTTGCGTTGCCCGAACTGCCACAGCTCCCGCGTCTGGCGGCTCAGGCGGAAGGCCTGGGATCGCCTCCTGAGCCTCCTCGGACTCTTCCCCTTCCGGTGCGAGTCCTGCACAACGCATTTCCGCGCCAGGCCCCAGCGGTATCGGCTCATCTTCTGAGGCGTCGCACCCCGCAGGTCCGAAGGTTGCGCGGCCTCCCGGACCGTCGTGGCGGACACCATGAAACGCCCCCGTGCAGCGGACCCCGCAGCGCCACATCGAGATCGCCGAGCGCGAGCCCATGCCGGGACGGCCGCGGGAGCAGCTCCCCCACCTGCTCGGGCCGGCGCCGGAACAGCGGCAGCACGCGACTGAGGAACCGCCCCGCCTGCCTGCCGGCGGGCGAAGCGGCGAGCCGTACTCTGGTGATCCGTCGGGCACGGGGATCGCCGAAGACCCCCTGGAGTCGGCGGAGCGCGCGCTGCACCGGGAGATCGAACGCCCGCAGCAATTCGTCCACGGTCTGGGGCGAGACCCCACGGGCCTTGGCCAAGCCCCAGAGGGTCGGCCCGTCATCGGGCAAGAAACCCTCGCGCAGCATTTCGTCCGGGTGGGTCGGCCGAACCTTCCGTCCTCCGGTCGTCTCAGGGCACTTGACACTCAAAGACGGTTGCTTGGTTCGGAAGGCTCATGAGCGGGGGTGGGGCTGCGGGCCACCCCGCACCCCCTTGATGGCGTGTGGTGAGCCGGCTGGGGGTCGAACCCAGGACCCTCGCCTTAAAAGGGCGATGCTCTACCGACTGAGCTACCGGCTCACGTCCGTGGATGGTTCGATCGAAACGGCGGGCACCTCCGGGTGAAGGTGCAGGACCACGATCACGTCCTGAAACGCGTCGTCCCCGGTTTGCGCCGAGCCCGGCCGATCGGGTTGCGCAGCATGATGGTCTCGTCGCGGTGCGAGCCGGTGGAGATCATGTCGATGGGACAGCCGACCAGCTCCTCGATGCGGCTCAGGTAGCGGCGGGCCTGAAGCGGGAGAGCCTTGTACGACGTGACCCCGGTCGTCCCGGTCGTCCAGCCGGGCAGGACCTCGTACACCGGCTCGCACTCGGTGAGCACCTGGAGGTCCGAGGGCATCTCGCGGTACAGCCGGCCGCCGTGCCGGTAGCCGACACAGACCCGGATCTCCCGGCAGCCGTCGAGCACGTCGAGCTTGGTGACGGCCAGCGCGCTCAGGCCGTTGATGCGCGTGGCGTAGCGCACGAGCACCGCGTCGAACCAGCCGCAGCGCCGCGGTCGGCCCGTCGTCGAGCCGAACTCCTTGCCCCGCTCCTGCAGGCCGCCGCCCACCTCGTCCGTGAGCTCCGTCGGAAAGGGCCCGCTGCCCACCCGCGTCGTGTAGGCCTTGGCGACGCCCATGACCGCGTCGATGGCCGTCGGTCCGACGCCCGTGCCCGTGCAGGCGCCGCCGGCCGAGGCGCTGGAGGACGTTACATAGGGATAGGTCCCGAAGTCCACGTCCAGGTGCGTGCCCTGGGCCCCCTCGAACAGGATCGTCTGCCGCCGCTCGACGGCCCGGTGCAGGAGCAGCGCCGTGTCGGCGATGTGCCCCTTCAACCGCTCGGCGTAGCCCATGTACTGCTGGAAGACCTTCTCGAGCTGGAACGTCTCCACCTTGTGCAGGCGCTCCAGAAACCAGTTGATCTCGACGAGGTTCTCCTCCAGCTTCCGCCGAAAGAGGGACGGGTTCAGCAGGTCTCCCACCCTGATGCCGATCCGGGCCATCTTGTCCGCGTAGGAGGGGCCGATGCCGCGGCCGGTCGTGCCGATCCGACGCGCGCCCCTGGACTGCTCCGACGCCTTGTCGATGGCCTTGTGATACGGCATGATCAGGTGGGCGCGCTGGCTGATCGCCAGGTTCTTGCCGATCTTCACGCCCTTGGCCTGGAGCCGGTCCATCTCCTCGATCAGGGCCTCGGGGTCCACCACGACGCCGTTGCCGATCACGCAGAGCGTGCCGCGGTAGAGGACGCCCGAGGGGATCAGGTGAAACACGAAGGTGTCGCGCCGGTTGACGACGGTATGGCCGGCGTTGGACCCGCCCTGGTAGCGGACGACGACGTCCGCATCCCGCGCGAGGATGTCCACGATCTTGCCCTTGCCTTCGTCGCCCCACTGGGCCCCGACGACCACCAAATTCGGCATCGCCCCCGCCTCTTCTGTCCAAAAAAAGAGCCCTGACCGCAGGGTCCGTACCGCCGCCCACGAGCCAAGGCGACGGTCATACTAAGATGGGCCCCGGGGTTTGTCAAGCAACGCCGGGACGCGGAAATCGCCGGCGCCCGCGCCTTGACTGCCTCCGGGCCGCGTGTTAGCATGCGCCATCTTTCGCGGGCTTGCCCGCGATCCTCGGAGACCGCACGACACCGACAGGGGTGGGGCTGTGGCGCAGTTGGGAGCGCGCGTGAATGGCATTCACGAGGTCGCCGGTTCAATCCCGGCCAGCTCCACCACTCAATCCGTGATCCGTCAGGAGTGAGAGGAGACACGCCCCCGCCACCCGCCCGGCTCGTTCCCATTCGTCACCCTTCACCCCTCGCGCCTCACCCGTAGCGCCATGCTCCAGATCGAATCCGTCAGCAAGCAGTTCGCGCACCGCATCCTGCTGAAGGAGGCGTCGGCCCACCTGCGGCCCGGCTCGCGGGTCGGGCTCGTCGGCCCCAACGGCGCGGGCAAGACCACGCTGCTGCGCATGATCCTCGGCGAGGACGCGCCGGACCAGGGCACGATCCGCAAGCGCCCGCGGCTGCGCATCGGCTACCTCCCGCAGGAGCTCGAGACCCTGAGCGGCAAGACCGTCCTCGACGCCGCGCACCGCGACCAGTATCCCGAGCACGAGGCCAAGCGCGTGCTGTCCGGCCTGGGCTTCGCGGAGGCCGACTTCGGCCGCCCCGTCGAAACGCTCTCCGGCGGCTACCGCATGCGCGTCGCGCTCGCCCACCTGCTGCTCAGCAACCCCGACGTCCTGATGCTGGACGAGCCGACCAACCACCTCGACAAGCCGACGCAGGCTTGGTTCGAGCAGTTCCTGCTGCGGTCCGCCATGACGATCCTCGTCATCAGCCACGACACGGCCTTCCTCGACCGGATCGCCACCCACATCTGGGAGATCCGCCACCACCGCATCCTGGAGTGCAAGGGCAACTATTCCAAGTACGTCGAGTGGCGCAAGGAGCGCGAGGCCCATCAGGCGGCCGCCGCCGACCGGCAGGACAAGGAGATCGCCCGCGTCCAGAAGTTCATCGACCGGTTCCGCTACCAGGCGAACAAGGCCAGCCAGGTCCAGTCGCGCATCAAGCAGCTCGAGAAGGTCAAGTTGATCGAGCGGACGCGCGACCCCAAGCGCGTGCGATTCAAGTTCCCGGAGCCGCCGGCGAGCGGCCGGCAGGTGCTGGAATTGCGCGGCGTGGCCAAGCGGTACGGCGACACGGTCGTCTACACCAACCTGGATTTCGCGGTCGAGCGCGGCCAGCGCGTGGCGCTCGTCGGCGAGAACGGCGCGGGCAAGAGTACGCTGCTCAAGATGCTGGCCGGCGTGCTCCCCTTCGAGCAGGGCTCACGGATCGTCGGCCACGGCGTCACCCTGCACTACTTCGCCCAGCACCAGGCCGAGAGCCTGAACCCCGAACACACGATCCTCGACTCGCTGGCCGAGATGTCGAACCAGGCCGAAACGAACTTCCTGCGCGGCATCGCGGGCGCGTTCCTGTTCTCGGGGCCGGACCAGAAGAAGCCGATCAAGGCCCTGAGCGGCGGCGAGCGCAACCGGGTGGCGCTCGCGCGCATGCTCGTCGAGCCGGCCAACACGCTCCTGCTCGACGAGCCGACCAACCACCTCGATCCCGCCTCGGTGGACGTGCTGACCGACGCGCTCACGGCCTTTCCCGGCACCATCGTCTTCATCTCGCACGACCCGACCTTCCTCAGCCGCGTCGCGACCCGCGTGGTCGAGATCGAGGACGGCCGGGCGCGCGACTACTTCGGCGACTACGAGTACTACCTGTGGAAGCGGGCCCAGGAGCTGGACTCCATCAAGGAGTCGAGCGCGGACGTGACCCCGGCCAAGACGGTCAAGGGGGCCAAGGCGGCCAAACCCGCCGCGACGCCGGCCCCGACGGCGCAGCAGGCGTCCCGCAGTCCCGTCGGCGGCGGCGACCGTCGCGAGCTGACCAAGACGCAGGCGCGGCTGGAGAAGCAGGTCGCAAAGGCCGAGGAGGAGATCGCGGCGATGGAAACGAAGGTCCGCGCCCGCGACCAGGAGCTGGCCGACTCGACCCTCTACCAGGACTACGGCCGCTGGCACGCGCTGTACGAGGAGCAGGAGCGCTGGAAGCGGGAGCTGGAGCGGCTCACGGCCCGGTGGGAGGGCCTCTCGAAGGAGCTGGAGCAGGTCAAGCAGAAGCTCGCCGTGGCGGGGTAAGTCCTCCGGCCTTGCCGCCCCTCATCCCCTCCGACCGACGGTGATTCTCCCCCTTCGGCCTGCTACAAAATCCCCACGGCTCCGGCCCCGCCAGGGCGGGAACGGGCCCACACCCTCCGTCGCGGAAGCGACGCCGCCCTGGACCGCCGGCTCATTGAGACCTGCCGCGCCGAAGGCCGATGTCCCGTCACGATGGACCTGGACTTCGGCGATCCCTGGTGGGGTGACGCTAGACTTTTGGCTGCATGGTCAAGCACCGCAGGAACCTGCGCGATGGTGACGCCGGGGAACCACCCCACAAACTGAGTCATCTGCACCCCGTCTTCGAGCTTCTGAGCAAGCGCTGCGAGCGGGACGCGTGTGCCGCGGAAGACCCACTCGCCGCTCACGCGCTGCGGGTCACGCTCGACCGAGGTCGGATTCTCCTTTAGGCTCCTGCACTTGTCAATGAGCTCCCGGTCCCCGCGCGGCCGTCATACTCGGTTCCGTGGAGCACCGTTCCACCTGACAGAAGCCTACGCTGCTGCTCAGGCCGTCGGCCGCGTTACGGGCGGGCTTGACGGAGCCTCGCCACAGTCATACAATCCGGACGCGTCCGTCATACCCGAAGGTCCACCGGGGAACGCCGCCGTGAAAACCCTCTCCGTGAAGCTCGATGACGCCCTCTACGCGCGGGTCCTCGCCGTGGCGAAGCGGCGCGGCGCCACGCAGTCGGAGGTGGTCCGCGACGCGATCCTCGCCGACCTCGAAGTCCCTCGCGGCAAGCGCGTCGGGTCCGCCTTGGACCTGGCCAAGGATCTGGCCGGATGCGTGACCGGTCCTCCCGACCTCTCGACCAATCAGGCGCGACTGCGCGGGTTCGGACGATAGGCGCATGCGCGACGTCGTGCTGCTGGACACCGGCCCGCTCGTCGCCTTTCTGAACCGGACGGACCGGCACCATGAGTGGGCGAAGACTCAGTGGGAGCGGGTACGTCCTCCGTTCTTCACCTGCGAGGCCGTGCTCGCGGAGGCGTGTTGTCTGCTCCGCGCCTACCCGGGCGGCGGTCAGGCTGTCCTCGCCCTCGTGGATCGCGGCGTGATCCAGGTCGGCCTCGATCTGGAGGACGAGGCGGAATCGGTCGCCGCCCTCCTGGGACGTTACGGCAACGTGCCCATCTCCCTGGCCGATGCCTGCCTTGTGCGGATGGCGGAGCGACAGGGTCGGAGTCGCGTCCTGACGTTGGACAGGGACTTTCGCATCTATCGCAAGCACCGGCGCCAGGTCATCCCGACGATCATGCCGCAGGGGCGCTGACCCTACCGCCGGGGAGCCACGGTGGCACACTCCCGACCGTTCCTCATTCCCCCGTCTTCGGCCGATAGTACCGCTTGCCCTTCAACGGCGGCGGGAGGTGCTCCTGCTCCTTCTTCGCCGCCGCGTCCTCGTGCACGTAGCGGTATCCCTTTCCGTACCCCAGGTCCCGCATCAGCGAGGTGACCGCGTTCCGCAGGTGCAGCGGCACCCCCAGGTTCCCGTGCGCGCGGGCGTCCGCCAGCGCCTCCAGCAGCCCGGCGTAGGAGGCGTTGTCCTTGGGCCGCGTCGCGAGGTAGGTCGTCCCCTGCGCGAGGTTGATCTGGGCCTCCGGCAGGCCGACGACCTGCACCGCGTGGAACACCGCCGTGGCGACGAGCAGCGCGGAGGGATCCGCGTTGCCGACGTCCTCCGAGGCGAAGATCACCATCCGCCGCGCGATGAACTTCGGGTCTTCCCCGCCCTCCAGCATCCGCGCCAGCCAGTAGAGCGCCCCGTCCGGGTCGGAGTCCCGCAGGCTCTTGATGTAGGCGGAGATCAGGTTGTAATGCTCCTCCCCGCCCTTGTCGTAGCGGAGCGCTTGCTTGAGCAGCGCCGCGTCCATGGCCCGCTCGTCCACGAGGACGCGCCCGTCCGGCCCCGGCGGCGTCTGGGTGACGACGAACTCCAGCGCGGTCAGCGCCGCGCGCGCGTCGCCGTTGCCAAAGCCGATCAGCCGCCGGCGCGCCTCGGCCGACAGCGCGACACGGAGCCGGCCGAGCCCCCGCGCCTCGTCGGCGACGGCCCGGTCCAGGATCAGCCCGATCGCTTCGTCGGACAGGGGCGCGAGCACCACGACGAGGGAGCGCGAGAGCAGCGGCGCCACCACTTCGAAGGAGGGATTCTCGGTCGTCGCGCCCAGGAGGATCAGCGTCCCCTTCTCGACGTGGGGCAGGAAGGCATCCTGCTGCGCCCGGTTGAAGCGGTGGATCTCGTCCACGAAGAGGATCGTTCGCTGCCCGCGCAGGGCGCGCCGCTGCTCCGCGGCCTTGATGAGCTGGCGCAGCTCGGGGATGCCGCTCGTGACGGCGGAGAAGAAGACGAAGGCGGCCTTGGTGCGGCGGGCGATGAGCCGGGCGAGCGTGGTCTTCCCGCAGCCGGGCGGGCCCCAGAGGATCACGGAGGTCAGGCGGTCGGCCTCGATCGCCCGGCGGAGCGGCCGGTCGGGTCCGAGGACCTCGTCCTGGCCGACGAACTCCTCGAAGGTCAGGGGGCGCATGCGCTCGGCGAGCGGGGCGCCGGCGCCCCCCGCCGCGTCGCCCTGCTCCGGCTCGGGCTCGAAGAGGTCGGGTTGAGGCGCGTCGTCCGGCATGGGGGGAGATTGTAGCCGACGGGGGGAAGGGCCGCAAATGCGGTTGACGCGGCGCGCCGCCCCGTGTTAGCACCGCGCGCAGAGGAGGCTCGTCATGACCGCCACGACCGCGACCATCAACGGGATCACGCTCGCCTGGACGGACGAGGGGCAGGGCCTCCCCGTCGTTCTGCTCCACGCCTTTCCGATGAACCGACGCATGTGGGAGCCGCAGGTGCGGGCGCTGCGGGCGCGGCACCGCGTCATCGCGGTGGACCTGCGCGGCCACGGCGGCTCCGACGCGCCGCTCTGGCGCTATTCGATGGATGAGTTCGCCGACGACGTGGCGGGGCTGCTGGACCACCTCGGGATCGAGCGGGCCGTGCTCGTCGGGCTCTCGATGGGCGGCTACATCCTGTTCGCGTTCTGGCGGCGGCACGCGGCCCGGGTGAGGGCCCTCGTCTTCGCCGACACGCGGGCGACGCCGGACGACGAGCCGGGGCGCGCCAAGCGGATCGCGATGGCCCAGGCCGCCCACCGGGAAGGCCCGCAGGCGGTCGCGGACGCCATGATGCCGATCCTCCTGAGCCCCGCCTCCCGGACCGGCCGGCCCGACCTCGTCACGCTGGTCCGCGAGATCATCGGGAGCACCCCGGTGAGCGGCATCCTCGGCGACCTGATGGCCCTGCACGACCGGCCCGACTCCCGCCCGACGCTCCCGACCATCGCCCGCCCGGCCCTCGTGATCGTGGGCGAGCAGGACAGCGGCACCCCGCCCTCCGACGCGCGCGTGATCGCGGAGGGCATCCCCGGCGCGCGGCTGGAGGTCATCCCCGGCGCGGGGCACCTCTCCAACCTGGAGCGGCCCGACCTCTTCAATCGCGCGCTGTCGGAGTTCCTGGACGGAGTTTGACGGGAGGGCTCAGAACGTCGGGCCGCCGCGGATCAGCCTGAGGAACTCGTCGCGGGTCTGTTTCTGCGTGCGGAAGACGCCGAGCATCTCGCTCGTCACGGCCAGGGTGTTCTGCTTCTCGACGCCCCGCATCATCATGCAGAGGTGCCGCGCCTCCATGACGACGGCGACGCCGTGCGCGTCGAGCTTGCTCTGGAGCGTCTCGGCGATCTGGACGGTCAGCCGCTCCTGGACCTGCAGCCGGCGGCTGAAGGCGTCCACCACGCGCGGAATTTTGCTCAGGCCGACGACCTTCCGGTTCGGCAGGTACCCGACGTGGCAGCGCCCGAAGAACGGCAGGAGGTGGTGCTCGCACATGGAAAAGAAGTCGATGTCCCGGACGACGACCATCTCGTCGTACTCGACGGGGAAAAGGGCGCCGTTGAGGAGGGCGTCGATGTCCTGGCCGTAGCCCTTGGTCATGAAGCGGAGGGCCTTCTCCACGCGCTCCGGCGTCTTCTCCAGCCCGTGACGCGCCGGGTCCTCCCCCAGCAGGACGAGGAGCCGGGAGACGAGCTCGCGCAGGTCCCCAGCACTGCCGTTGCCGCTTGCCTCGATCTTCCGCCCGACCAGCCGCTTCGTCGCCACGCCGCTACCCCGCAAACTCAAAGTAGTTATCGCGGGTCTCGATCACCCCGACCTTCGCCAGCCGCCCCACGGGAACCCGCTTGACCAGCAGGTCCCAGATGAACCGCGCCAGGTTCTCGCCCGTGGTCGCGCGGGTCGCGAACTCCGGGTCGCCGTTCAGGTCGCGGTGGTCGAAGCGGCCGATGACCGTCTCGCCCACGACGCGATCCAGCTCGTCCAAATCCGTCACGCGACCGGTCCGGGGCTCCACCGGCCCCCGCACCGTCACCAGCACCGTGTAATTGTGGCCGTGGCCGTTGGGGTTGTTGCACTTGCCGAACACCCGCCGGTTCTCCTCGGGGGTGTACCGCTCCGAGTGCAGCCGGTGCTGCGCCACGAACCGGTACCGCCGCGTCACGCTGGCTTCGTCCATGGCAGGGGCCCGAGAAAGCAAAGAGCCGGATTGGCTGCCGCCCTCGACGGGACAATCCGGCCCTTCGCTGTTCCGGTCGCCGGGGCGACCTACGCGCTGAAGGAGCTGCCGCAGCCGCAGGTCGTCTTCGCCTGCGGGTTCTTGATCGCGAACCCGGAGCCCTGGAGGCTCTCCACGTAGTCCACCTCCGCCCCCTGGAGCAGCGGCGCGCTCTGCGAATCCATGATGACCTTCACGCCGTCCTTCTCGATCACCGTGTCGTCGTCGGACAGCTTGTTCTCGAAGGCCATGCCGTACTGGTACCCGTGGCAGCCGCCGCCGCGCACGTAGATGCGCAGGCCCACGACGTCCTGCTCTTCCTTGATCAGCTCCTGGATCTTCTCCCCGGCCTTCTGCGTGATCGTGACCATGGTGTCCTCCCGGTTACCCCCTCGCCGCCCCGGCCTGCCGCCCATCGGCCGCCGGCCGCTCCCATTTGTGCTCCGGCACCCGCACCACCACGTCGCCCAGGATCCGGGCCTGGCAGCCCAGGCGGTGACAGGGCTCGGTGAGCGCCTCGCGGTCCAGCAGGTCCTGCTCGTCGAAATCGATCTCCGACAGATTCTCGCCCCCCTCCTGCACCTCCACGCGACAGGTCGTGCAGGAGGCGTTGCCCCCGCAGTCGTGGGTGAGCGGGAAGCCCACCTCCAGCGCCGCTTCGAGCAGCGTCAGGTTCGCCGCCACCTCGCCGCTCTTGCCCTCGGGATGCAGGAACGTGACCCGCGGCATGCGCGCCTCAGACCCTCGCCGGCTCGGGCTGGAACGGGCAGCGATGGAGCGCGATGTGCTCCTCGAACTCACGGCGGAACAGCCGGACCGCGCTCTGCACGAGCACGGCCGCGCCCGTGACGAGCGTGCAGTACCCCGTTCCCTTCACGAACCCGCAGAGCTGCAGCAGGGTGTCGAGGTCCTTCTGCGTGCCGTCGCCCTGCTCGATCTTGGCCATCAGCGTCGCGAGGTTGATCGTGCCCATCCGGCAGGGCGGGCACTGGCCGCAGCTCTCGTTCTTGAAAAACTCCGAGAACTTGAGCGTCTGCGCGACCATGCAGGTCGCGTCGTCCACGACGATCACGCCCGCGGAGCCGAGGCCCGTGCCGGCCTTCTTGAGCGAGTCGAAGTCCATGGGCAGGTCCAGGTCCGCCGCCGTCACCATCGAGAAGGCGGGCCCGCCGGGGAAGACGGCCTTCACGCCCCGGCCGCCCGGGACGCCGCCACCGAACTCCTCGACGAGCCGCCGCAGGGGCGTGCCCAGGGGCATCTCGTACACGCCGGGCCGGTGGACCGCCCCGCTGAGCGAGAAGAGCATCGTGCCCGGGCACTTCTCCGTGCCGACCGAGGCGAACCAGGCGGCGCCGTTCCGGAGCACCAGCGGGATGTTGCAGAGCGTCTCGACGTTGTTGACGAGGGTCGGCTTGCCGTAGAGGCCGAAATCCGTGGGGTAGAACGGCGGCTTCTGGCGCGGCATCGCGGGCCGGCCCTGCATGGACTCGAGCATGGCCGTCTCCTCCCCGGCCACGTAGCTGCCCATGCCGGTGTAGAGCTCCAGGTCGAGGTCCAGGCCGGTGCCCAGGATGTTCTTCCCGAGGAAGCCGCGGGCGCGGGCCTGCTCGAGCGCCCTTTCCAAGTTCGTCCGCTCCTCCTCGTACTCGTGGTTCACGTAGATGAAGGCGGCCTTCGCGCCGACCGTGTGAGCCGCGATCAGACAGCCCTCCACCAACTGATGGGGATAGTGCTTGAGGAGGTAGCGATCCTTGAAGGTCCCCGGCTCATGCTCGCCGGCGTTGCAGACGAAGTACCGTTCCTTGACGCGGTGGTTCAGGACCTTGTCCCACTTCACCCCCGTCGGGAAGCCGGCCCCGCCGCGCCCCCGGAGCCCCGAGCGCTTGATCTCGGCGACGACCTCCTCCCGGCTGAGCCCCGTCACGCACGTACGCCAGGCCTCGTAGCCGCCGCGGCGGACGTAGGCGTCCAGGTCCCAGGGGGAACCGTTGACCGGTTGCAGGAGCCGGGGTTCCGTCGCGGTCACGTGCCGATCCTCCATCGCAGCTCGTCGGTTTCCGACCGAGCGGGTCGGGGTGATCACTATAAAGCCCGCCTCGCCCCGACGTCAAGGTTGAATCGCCCCATCTTGCCTGAAAGTCAATCACTTAGCCCGCATGATCCATGATCGCTTCTACTGCAATCGCGGATTTGCGGCTGCGACGAGCCTGACCGACGCCTCGGCGCGGCCAGGCGGGCGGGCTCGCCGCTCGGGCGGTCACCGTGCTGCAGGGAGCACGCCTCCCTCTCTCGCGGTTCCGCGCGCCCGTCTCGCACGCGACTGCGCGATTTCGTCACGAACCGTCTTGAATCATGCGGGCTTGGCCCTTCGGCCCCCGCCGAAATGATTCGCCCCGGCCCTCCGTTCGCGGGAGGACCGGGGCGAGGCCGAGATCGGCGCGCGTTATTTCACCGGCAGGTGGCTGGCGGCGCCCATGAAGAAGAGCATCGGAATCGAGAGCAGGAAGTTGATCCGCGAGGCGTAGAGGGCCTTCTTGGCGAGGGCGGCCATCTCGGGCGGCGTCGGCTTGCCGGACTCCGCCGCCTCCTTGGTCATGCGGATGACCTCCCTCTGGCAGGGCCAGATGATGGCGTGCACGTTGACCATCATGATGATGCCCAGCAGGCCGCCGATCCAGATCGCCTTGTCCCCGGTGCCGGCGAGCGTGGGATGGAGCATGAAGATCAGCACGAGGCCTGCCAGCACCGTGACCGTCGCCCCGTGGCGGAACCAGGCTAGCGCGACCGGCATGAGGCGCGGGATGACCACGCCCTTCTGGCCCGCGTCGAGCGACTTGAGGAAGCCCGCGTTGATCAGGTTGAAGAAATACAGGAGGCCGATCCAGGTGATCCCGGCCAGGAAATGGGTCCAGCGGAACAGTTGCTCCGCCCAGGCGCCGCCCTCCGGCATGCCCGCGATCCCGACCCAGATCCCGGCCAAGACCACGGTCAGGCCGACCCCTGCGCCGATGGTCTTGTACGGATCCTCGAGGAACGTCATCGCGTCACCATCCTTTATGCTTGCCCAGTGATGGCCGAGGTCGCGCCGGACGCGCCCGCCGCCCGCGGCTCGGGCCTCCGACGCGGCCTCAGGTTCGTCGCCGCCGGGGAACTCTGTACAGGAGTCTCGTTCGGAATGTCAAGCGCGGCCGGCCCCTCACGGCGGGCGCGGCCTGCGGCCGTGCACGGCCGGCCGTGTCGGCGACGAATACGTACCGGCCCTCAGAAGCCGAGCAGGCGGTCCACCGCGTCGCACAGCTCCTTCACCGCCGCGGCGGAGGTCCCGAGCGCCGCGCGCTCGGCGGCGGTCAGCTCGTACTCGACGACCTGCTCGACGCCGCCGCCGCCCAGCCGGACGGGCACGCCGACGAACAGGCCCTCGATTCCGTACTCCCCGTCGCAGCGGACGGCGCAGGGCAGGATCTTCTTCCGGTCCTTGAGGATCGCCTCGACCATCTCGACGGCGGCCGCGGAGGGCGCGTAGAAGGCGCTGCCCATCTTGAGCAGGCTCACGATCTCGGCCCCTCCGTCGCGCGTCCGTTGGACGAGCGCCTCCAGCCGCTCCTTCGGCAGCCACTCGCTCAGCGGGCGTCCGCCGACGGTCGTATAGCGGATCAGCGGCACCATCGTGTCGCCGTGGCCGCCGAGCACCATGGCCTCCACGTCGCTGCCCGCGACGCCGAGCTCGGCCGCGATGAAGGCGCGCAGCCTGGCCGCGTCCAGCACGCCGGCCATGCCCATGACCCGGGCCTTGGGAAAGCCGCTCACCCGGTGGGCGACGTAGGTCATCGCGTCCAGCGGGTTGGTGACGAGGATGAGGCAGGCCTGCGGGGAGCGGGCCGCCGCCTGCCGGACGACGTCCTGCACGATGCGGGCGTTGGTCTCCAGGAGCTGATCGCGCGTCATGCCGGGCTTGCGCGCGATCCCGGACGTGATGACCACGACCGAGGAGCCGGCCGTCTCGTCGTAGCCGTTGCTGCCCACGACGCGGACGTCGTAGCCGCAGATCGGCCCGGCCTGCGCCAAGTCCAGCGCCTTGCCCTGGGGCAGGCCCTCCACGACGTCCACCATCACCACGTCGTAGCAGTTCCGCTCCGCCAGCCGCTGGGCCACCGTCCCGCCGACGTTGCCGGCCCCCACCACCGTCACCTTGGGTCGCGCCATCTCTAACTCCTCGTAAGGCGTGAGACGCGAGACGCGAAACGTCTGAGCGCAGCGGCGGTACCTATTCCCTTACGCCTCACGTTTCCCCCCTCACGGGCTCTCGTGCTCGGTCCAGCCGGCCACCTTGAAATTGATCGTGCAGACGAAGTTCTCGCCGTCGTAGAAGTTCACCTTGATCTTCTTCTTGCCGTAGGTCGCGGCCAGGAATTCCTCCGGGCGCTCGATCAGCTCCCGAAAGCCCCCCGGCGGATAGGTCCCCAGCTCGTGGAAGGTCACGATCATCCCGCTCTTCACTTCCTCCAGAACCTTCGCCGTGCAACGGGGGAAGACCTCCCAGAACTTCGCCTCGATCTCCTCCTTCGTGGGCTCCCGCCGCTCCTCGCCCGGCGCGACCGGCCGCGCGAACTTCGCCAGCCGCCGGACGTAGGGATACTGGTGCCCGGTGAAGAGCTTGTAGAGCCAGGGCGGGACGGTGCGGTCGGACGTCATAAGCAGAATCTTCGGTGGTCGGCTCTCGGTGTCGAGCCGGCCCCTTCGGCCTCATCGCGTCAACGAACGATCGTCAATCGGCCATCCCTCAACCACCGGGCTCCCCATCACGCCGTCAGTCGCCGGTACACGCGCGGCAGGCGCTCGGGCAGGGCCGCGGCCCGGTCGATCACCAGGTACCGCACGTCCCCGTACATGCGCCGCAGATAGTCGTCGGCCTCCCGGTCCACCGTGATGCAGAAGGCGTCCACGCCCCGCATCCGGGCCTCCCGCAGGGCCATCTTCGTGTCCTCCAGCGAATACTCGTCCGCGTAGCCGTCGTCCAGCGGCTTGCCGTCGCTCAGCAGCAGGAGCAGCCGCACGCGGGCGCGGCGCTCCAAGAGCCGGCGCGTCGCGTGCCGGATGGCGGCGCCGTCGCGGTTCTGTGCGAGCGGCGTCGCCGCGCCGATCCGCTCCGCCGCGCGGCCGCGGCCCGGCTCGTCGAAGTCCTTCAGCACGAGGACGTCCACCTGCCGCCGTCCCTGGCCCGAGTAGCCGTAGACCGCGTACTGATCGCCCACGGCGTCGAGCGCCTCGCAGAGGAGGACGAGCCCTTCCTTCTCGACGTCCACCACCCGCCGTCCCTCGGGGTCGATCCGCCGGCCGGTCGAGCCGCTCAGGTCCACGAGAAAGGCCGCGGCCACCTCCCGCTCCCGCTTCTCGCGCCGGACGTAGATCCGATCCGAGGCGTCCGCGCCGGCCGACCGGTCCGCTGTCCTGGTCACGAGGGCGTCCAGGTCCACCTCCTCGCCGTCGGCCTGGCCGCGCACCAGCCGCAGGCCGGGCGGACGGATCGCTTCGAAGTAGCGCCTCAGGAGCCGCACCGCGCCGCCGTGGGCCGCGAGCGTCGCCTGCGCGAACCCGCCGCCGCCCTCCGGCGCGGGCCGCTCGACGACCCGGCACCAGGCGGACCGGTAGTCGCGGATCACGCCGTCCCACTCATCGTAGAGGAACTCGGCCCCCCCCGCGCCGGCCCGGACCGGCGGCCCGCGGCGCTCGTCCCCGACCTCCAGCATCTGCTCGATCGGCGAGAGCGGCCGCCCGCTCCCGACGCCCACGGCGCCGCCGGCCTCGTGCCCACGACCGGTCCCGCCGACCCGCCCGCTCCCCTCGACGGCGGCCCCGGCCAGGCCCGCCTCATCCTGCTCGGCCTCGCCGGCGCCGGCAGGCCGCGGCGGGCCGCTCTCCGCCCCGATTTCGCCGACCTGATCCGCCTTCATCTCGCCGCGGTAGGCCCAGTTGGTCATCGGGCGATACCGGCCGGACAGCTCCTCGGAGGCCTTGGGCCCCGCCCCGGCGTCGGGGCTGTCGGCCCCCTCGCCCTCGGGGCCCTCGACGCCGACGGCCAGCAGCTCATCGAGCAGGACATACAGGCGATCCGCGAGGCGGACCGCATCTTCAGCCGTCGTGCCCGTCGCGAAGACGCGCTCGGCGAGCGTCCAGGCCCGCTCGACCACCCCTCCGACCGCCTCGGGCGGGGACGGCGTCTCGGCGCCCAGCGTCGTGCGGAGCAGGAGCGCGTCCACGACCAGCTCCCGGACGGACAGCCCGTGCCGCAGCGAGCGGGTCGTCACCGCCTCCCGCGCGAGCGCGGCGAGGTCGCGGCTCAAGCCCGGATACTCCTCGCGGAGCCGGTGCTCGACCCGGGCGTCCTCCAGCAGGGCCCAGAGGTCGCGGATCACGCCGGGCTGCGGATAGAGGCGGAAGAGCTGCTCCAGCGTGCGCGGCGGGGACGCGGCCGAGCCGCCCTCCGTCCGCGGGTAGCGCCGGCGCACCGCCTCGGCCAGGTCGGCCAGCCGCGCGAGCGGGAGGTCGTAGGTCCCGAACTCCAGGTGCCCCGCCTCGTGCGCCGCCATCACGTGGTAGAGCCGCACGTTGTCCGCCCGCGTCGGGTAGCGCCGCAGGACCGCGGGCAGCGCAAGCGTGCGCCCGTCGGGGCTCACGGCGGGCCGGGCCGGATCGCTCGCGCCCTCGGCCGCCTCCGGCAGGGAGCGGATCGCCACCTCCCGCCCGCAGAGGGCCCGGACGAAGAGCGCGAGCGGTCTGGCCACCCGGCGGAGCGGCACGCCGCTCAACGCCCGCTCGACCGAGGCGAGGGCGTTCTTCGTCTCGAGGGCGAAGTAGGCCCGCGCGCCCTCCGGGCTGTACTCCAGCACCTCCATGCCCCCCTTGAACCAGGCTTCGAAGGCCTCGGCGGCGTCCGCCGCCCCGCCGTGCAGGCCGACGACCTCCGGGCAGCGGCGCAGATAATCCAAGGCCGCTCCCGCGTCCCGCTCCGCGATCAAGGCGCCGTACCGGATGACCCGCAGTCGCCACTCCTCGGACGGGAGCGCGCGCGCGAGCCCGGGCGCCTCCGCCAGCCAGGCCGTGCCCGCGGCAGGGTCGCGGTCCGCCAGGAGCGAGCCGAGGGCGATCGCGGCGCGGCGCACGGCCGGCTCCGCCAGGTCGCCGAGCAGGGCCGGGCTCGTCCGGAAAAATTCCAGCGTGCCGATGTAGTCCGTCTTGCCGAGGCTGTTCTGGGTGACCAGCTTCATCCCGAAGCCGACCCAGGTCCGGACCTCGTCGAGCGGGATCACGCGCGCCAGGACCGGGCTCTGGCGCAGGAACTCGAACCCGAGGACGTAGTCCCACCGGGCCAGCTCGACGCCGACGTCCACCCAGGGGCCGAGCGCGGCGGCGGGCAGCGTCGTGAGCAGCTCCGGCGCGCGCCGCAGAAACTCCAGGGCGAGGTTGGCGTCCTGGTCGGCCACCTCCAGGGCCCGGGCGAGCACGGCGCGGCGGGACGCGGCGGCGTCGAGGAGGCCGAGGAGCAGGGGGCTCTCCTTGAAGTAGCGGAGCGCGGTCGCGCCGGAGGCGCCGGCCAGGGCCACGCCGAGGTCCAGCCAGGGCGCGACCGCGTCGAGCGCCCCGCGGCGCCGCAGCTCCGGCAAAGCCTCCAGGGCCCCCGCCGTGGCCTTGGCCGAAGCCTCCTCCAGCTCGTCGAGCAGCTCGGCGACGGCGCCCGCCGCCTCCGGCCCCGCGGCCCGCGCCAGCTCGCCCGCCAGCTCCGCGGCGGCCGCCTGCCCCAGCGCGCCGGCCAGGCGCGCGATGAGTCGTTGGTCCATCGTCATGGTCGCGTCATGGGTACGTCATGGGTACGTCACGGTCGCATCCCGGTCATCGAGCGGCGCGGACGCCGCCCGCTCCCCGCGTGAATTGGCGGATTGTAATGGAGGCGGAAAGGCTTGTAAACTGCCGTCGCGTCGGTTCCTCGTCGCCGGGAGGGAGATCGCCGATGGACGCGCCGAGCCGGGACAGCCTCGACAAGATGTGGAAGTTCGTGAAGGGGTTCGCCGAGAAGAGCGGGACGACCTTCCATCCGAACAGGGCCGTGACCGACGCGGTGGTCCACGGCCTCGCCGCGCACGTAGACGAGCTGGGCAAGCCGCTCTGCCCCTGCAACTTCTACAAGGACAAGCGGGCCGAGGCGAAGCTGCGCCGCTGGATCTGCGCCTGCGACGAGATGCAGATCTATAAGTACTGCCATTGCCTCCTGTTCGTGCGGGAGGACGGCATGCCGATCACCGAGTACCTGCCCGAGCACCACGAGGGGCGGCGGGTGTACGGCCTCGTGCCCGACCCGACGCCGGACCGAGGGCGCGCGCTCCGGCATCGGGCGACGGAGCGGGCCGCGCCGGAGGCGCCGCCCCGACGGCCTTGACGGGGCCGGCGCCTCCTATGCCCCGGCGTCGCGCGGGCCCCCGGCTCGCCGCCGCGGCCGGCCTCCTCGCCCTCGCCGCCGGCCTGACCGCCATGGCCGCCCTCGATCCCCGCAGCTTTCCTCCCTCCAGCGACCTCGGTCGCCGTCTCCAGGCCCACGTGAGCTACCTGGCGAGCCGCGAGCTGGCCGGACGGAAACCCGGCACGCCCGGTCACCGCGCCGCCACGGAGTACCTCGCGGCGCAATTCGGCGAGGTCGGCCTCGCGCCGCTCGCCTCGCTCGGCGGGTTCCGTCAGCCTGTCGGCGCCGCGCTGGGCGACAACCTGATCGGCCTGAGGCCGTCGGCCTCGGGCGGCGGCCGGATGCTCCTCCTCGGCGCCCACTACGACCACCTCGGCGACGCCTACCTCGGCGCGGACGACAACGCCTCGTCGGTCGCGATCCTGCTGGAGGTCGCGCGGCGGCTCCCCGCGCTTGCACACCACACAGTCCTCTTCGTCGCCTTCACCGCCGAGGAGGCGCCGTACATCCGGACGAAGGAGATGGGCTCGCAATACTTCGCCGACCACCTCCCGCCGGAGGTCGGCGCCCTCGGCAACCTGCAAGCCGTCGTGATCATGGACCTGATGGGCGGGGTGCACTGGGAGCCGCTCAGGGACACGATCTTCGCCGCCGGCGCGGAGCAGGCGCCGGGACTGTACCGGCGCCTCCAGGAATCGGTGAGGGGTCAGGGGGTCGCAGTAAGGGGGGAAGACAGGCCGGATGCCTCCGCTCCCCTCCCTCCCCCCTCACCCCCCTCACCCCTTGCTGTCCTACCGGTGGGCCTGCACCTGGTCGAGGAGATCCCGCTCGTGGGCCGGGTGCCCTTCAGCGACTACGACGCCTTCCGGAACGCGGGTGTGCCGTTTCTGTTCCTCTCGGCGGGGCGCACGCCGCGGTATCACCAGCCCACCGACCTGCCGGACACGCTGCATTACGAACGCATGGCCGCGACGGTCCGCTGGCTCGTCGCGCTCCTCGCGCGCCTCGATCAGGACCGCGAGCCCTACCGGGTCGAGCCCGGCCGGATCGAGTTCGCCGACGAGGTGGCCGCCCTCCGGCCGCTGGCGAGGCTGGCCGCCGGCTGGGACACCCGCATTCCCGGCACGTCGTGGTTATCCCTGTTCAAGCTGAGGCGGGACGCCGACTGGCTGGGCACGCTGGACCCGGCGAAGGCGGGCCCGGAGGATGTCCGGCGGCTGGAGCGGCTCTCGATCCGCATGCAGTGTCTGCTCGCGGACTTCCCCGCCTGTTTTTTGATCTAGCCCTGAAGGCGGCCGACGCAAGGCCCGGCCCGAGGTCCCGGCCGCCGGGATCACGGAAGCGACAGCCGCTCCCCGACGAAACCGGCCGTGACCCCTTTGAGCAGGATCAGCTTCCGGCGGGAGGCGTGACCGGCCTTGAGTTCGACCGCCCGCCGGGGCAGGCCGAACAACTCGGCCAGGTAGGCGCAGAGCGCGTCGTTGGCCGCGCCGTCGGCCGGCGGCGCGGCGACGCGGAACTTGAGCGCCGCCCCGTGGACCCCGGCGAACGCCGTCCCGGCCGCCTTCGGCTGGACGTGGACGGTCAGGAGCACGCCCTCCGCCGTGTCGCGCATCATGGCCGCGTCGCCCGCCGCTCGTGAAGCGTCCCGCGCATCAAATCTTCCCCAGGACGCCGACGCGGAGCTGGTAGAAGATCAGGCGCAGCCCGCCGATGGAATAGAGGTACCGGAACGAGATCAACGACTTGAGCAGGGAGGCTACCCGCCCGAAAAACCGCAGCCGGCCGACGACCGCGACGGCGGCGCCCTGGCCGAGGGAGATCACCACGCCGGTCGTGTGGGGCACGAAGGGGAAGCGCCGGCGCCCCATGAGGTACCCCGCCAGCCAGCCGGCCTCGTTGAGCGCCAGCCGCGCCGAGGGGGCGCAGGGCCGGCCGGTGTGGGGATGGAGGACGAGCGCGCAGTCGCCCAGCGCGTAGACGTCGGTGAAGCCCTCGACCTGCAGGTAGCCGTTCACCCGGACCCGGCCCTTCGGGTCCAGCGGCAGGTCGGAGTCGGCCAGCAGCGACGGCCCCCGCACCCCGCCCGCCCAGACGACGAGCGACGCCGCGCAGGTCTCGCCCGAGGCGAAGAGCAGCCGGTCCTTCTCCACGCGGGCGATCGGCGCGCGGAGCTTGATCTCCACGCCCTTGGCCGCCAGGACCGCCGCCGCATACTCGGCGATCCGCGGGTGCAGCCCCGGCAGGAGCCGGTCCTGGGCCTCGACGAGCAGCACGCGGATCGCCCCCGGCCCGAGCCGGTACTCGCGCCGCCACCGGGCCGCCTCGTCGGCCAATTGCCCCGCCAGCTCCACCCCGGTCATGCCGGCGCCGCCGACCACGATCGTGAGCGGCGCCGCGTCCGGGCCCTCCCTCGCGCGGCGATAGACGGCCTCCTGCAGACGGACCTGGACCCGGTTGGCCTGTTGCAGGGTCTGGATGCCGACGGCGTGCTCGCGGAGGCCGGGGATGAGGGGCTGGGGGCTGTCGAAGTAATCCACCTCGCCGCCCAGCCCGATGACGAGGCAGTCGTAGGCGAGGGGGCCCTGGCTGGTGAGCACCTTGTGGTCGGCGAGGACGAAGCCGGTGACGGCGGCCTGCCGGAAGGCGACGCGCCGGCCCTCCAGGACCTTGGCCAGCGGCACAGTGACGAAGTCCGAGAGCACCGAGCCCGCCGCGACCTGGTGCATCTCGGTCACGAGCTGGTGCAGCGGGTACTGATCCACGAGCAGGACCTGGCCCGTCCAATGACCCCGCCAGAGCCCCCGCTCGAGGTCGAGGGCCAGCCGCAATCCCCCATAGCCGGCTCCGAGCACGAGCACGCGCATGGCGCCTCACCATCGTCCCTGGGCGTGGCGCGGGCGGCGGGGGAAACGCGGCCGGCAGGTCAGCCCTTGACGGTCTGAAGGGTCTCCCGCAGCTCCCGGACGCGCCCGGCGAGCAAGTCTAAGTGCATGTCGCGCAGCGCCTGGTCCTCGCGGGTCTTCCACAGCCGGTGGAAAACCGTCCGGATCTCCCGGCGGAGCGTGACGGCCTTGGCGTAGGCGACCGTCTTGCCCTGCTCCTCGGTGACCCGGCATCCCGCCTTCTTGAGGGCGTAGAGCTGATCGTGGAGGGCGGCGAGCCCGGCCTCGTAGTCCGATCGGCCCTTGAGCCCCGTGATGGTCGCCTCGATCATGCTCGTCAGATTGATCTCGGTCTCGACCCCGCTCGCGCCCGTCGCCTGCTGCAGGAACTCGCCGGCCCTCGGGTGCATCAGACTGCCGCACCCGGCCAGCAGCCATCCCGTCACGACCACCGCCGCCACCCGTCCCGCCACCCGCATGTCCGCCTCCCTGCGCCTCCCGATAGCCCGTTCCGGTCGGTCGTCCTCACGCGAATATCGCTCCCGCCAGCTCCTGGATCGTCCCCTGCATATCCGGATCGTCCGTGATCGGCCGCGCCACGGCCGTCTCGCAGGCGCGCGCCGGCGGCACGCCCTGGCGGATCAGCGTGCCCGCGTAGATCAGCAGCCTGGTGCTCACGCCCTCCTCCAGCCCGTGGTTCCGGAGGTTCCGCACCTTCTCGCCCAGCCGGACCAGCTTGAGCGCGAGGTCCTTGTCCACCCCCGCCTCGCGCTCGATGACGCGGGCCTCGACCTCGCGCGGCGGATAGTCGAACTCGATCGCCAGGAACCGTTGCTTGGTGCTCTGCTTCAAGTCCTTCAGCACGCTCTGGTAGCCGGGGTTGTAAGAGATCACCAGCAGAAAGTCGTCCACCGCCTCGATGACCTGCCCCTTCTTCTCGATCGGCAACAGACGCCGGTCGTCGCTCAGCGGATGGATGACGACCGTCGTGTCCTTGCGCGCCTCGACGATCTCGTCGAGGTAGACGATCGCGCCGTGCTTCACCCCCAGCGTCAGCGGGCCGTCCACCCAGACCGTCTCGTCGCCCTTGAGCAGGTAGCGGCCGACCAGGTCGGAGGCGGTCAAGTCCTCGTGGCAGGCCACGGTGACGAGCGGGCGGCCGAGCCGGTAGGCCATGTGCTGGACGAAGCGCGTCTTCCCGCAGCCGGTCGGGCCCTTCAGCATGACCGGCATCCGGTTCTTGGCCGCGAGCGTGAACAGGCCGATCTCCCCGTTCACCTCCTGGTAGTAGGGTTCCTCCCGCAATCGGAACCGATCGATCTCCTGTTCCTGTCCCTTCCCCATCGCCACGCGCCCTCCTTGAGGCGGGATGCCAAACCCGTCCGCCGGCCGCGAGCCGCATTATATGCCCCCGTCGCGCGCCCCCACAAGCCGCGCGGCGGAGCCGCCGCCCCTCACGCGGCCCGGCGGTCGAGGATCTCGCGGACCCGTCGCGCCAACTCCTGGGGCGCGAAGGGCTTCGTCAGCAAGTCGCCGTCGCCCCGCACGGCGGCGTCGTCCGTGTAGCCGGACATGTAGAGCACGCGCATCTCCGGATGCGCCGCCGCCAGCCGCTCCGCCACCTCCCGGCCGCTCATGCCCGGCATGACCACGTCGGTGAGCAGCAGGTGGATCGGCTCGCGGGTGTCCACGCCCAGGCGGAAGGCCTCGAGGCCGTCCGACGCCGCCAACACGCGGTATCCCCGGGCTTGGAGCTGCTCGCTCACCATCGTCCGGATCATGTCCTCGTCCTCGGCGAGCAGGATCGTCTCGCGGCCGCACGGCATGGCGTCCGGCGCCCGTCCGCCGGGGGCCTCGGTCGCCGTCTCGGCCGCGACCCGCGGGAGATAGACCGTGAAGGTCGCGCCCTCGCCCGGCTCGCTCTCCACCCAAATGTGGCCGCCGCTCTGCTGCACGATCCCGTACACCGTCGAGAGCCCCAGGCCGGTGCCCCTGCCGCGCTCCTTGGTCGTGAAGAAGGGCTCGAAGATGTGGGCCCGCACCTGCGGCTCGATGCCTCGGCCGGTGTCCGAGACGGCCAGCGCCACGTAGGCACGGACCGGGGGGGTGCCGGCGGGCGCGTCAGGGGAACCGGGCGCAGCGTCGGCGCCGAGGTCCGAGAACAGGAAGCCCTGGCCGGCCGGCTCCACGTCGGCGGTCTTGATCGTGAGCCGGCCGCCCCCGGGCATCGCGTCCCGGGCGTTGACCACCAAGTTCAGCAGGACTTGCTCGATCTGGCCCGGGTCGGCCCTGACGCGACCGAGCCCCGGCGCCAGGTCGGTGATCAACGTGATGTGCTCGCCGATCAGGCGGCGCAGCATGGATTCCAGGCCGGTCACGACCCCGTTGAGGTCCAGCACCTTCGGCTGCAGGACCTGCCGCCGGCTGAAGGCGAGGAGTTGCTGCGTGAGCGCGGCCGCCCGGCCGCCCGCCTTCTGGATCTCCCCGACGTCCGCCGCCACGGGATCGCCCGGCGGCAGCCGGCTGAGGATGATCTGGGCGTAGCCGTTGATGACCGTGAGCAGGTTGTTGAAGTCGTGCGCGATACCGCCGGCGAGGTGGCCGATCGCCTCCATTTTCTGGACCTGCCGGAACTGCTCCTCGAGCTGCCGGTGCTCGATGAACTGGCCGGTCTTGTCCCCGATGTCGGCCAGCATGAGCAGCAGGTCCTCGTCGGGCGGCCGGATCTCGTGGCTGAAGAACTCGAAGACGCCCCGCACGCGGCCGCGCACGCGGATGGGGCATGCGAAGGCGGCGTGCAGACCGGCGCGCGCGGCGGCCGGCGCGCGGGGGAAGTTGCGGTCGGTGACCACGTCCGGAATCCAGACGGCCTCCCCGCTCTGCCAGACCCGGCCCGGCAGCCCGACCCCGGGGGCGAACGTGCCCCGGCGGGTCACCGCCTCGAATTCCCCGGCCTCCCGCGAGGGGGCGCACCAGAGCGCGACGCAGCGGAGCACCCGCGCCCGCTCCTCCACCAACCAGAGCGCGCCCAGCTCCCACCCCAGGCTCTCGCAGATCGTCTGCAGGATGCGGCCGCCCGCCTCCTGCACCGTCCGGGCCTCGGCCAGCACCTCGGTGGTCACGTACTGCGCGCGCAGGCGC
The DNA here is from genome assembly GCF_979578155.1 of Candidatus Nitrospira neuquenensis. NCBI lineage: Bacteria > Pseudomonadati > Nitrospirota > Nitrospiria > Nitrospirales > Nitrospiraceae > Nitrospira > Candidatus Nitrospira neuquenensis. Next base: position 121,632 of record NZ_CEFZDU010000036.1, read on the forward strand.
CGGGCCCCTTCCCGCACCGTCGCCTCGGCCTCGCGGGCCCGCGCGCTCTCCCGCCGCGCCTGCGCGTACTCGCGCCGCAAGCGCGGGACGGCCCAGAGCAGCAACGTGAACATCGGCCCCCAGACCACCGCGCCGGCCACGAGCAGCTTGAGCAGGACGTCGCGGATCGGCTCGAGGATGTCGGCCTCGTCCATGCGGACCAGCACGCCCCAGCCCAGGCCGCCGGCCGCGTCCTCCCCCCGGACGCGGGCGTAGCCCGTCAGCACCCGCACGCGGCGGCGGAGATGCTCTTCCTCGACGTAGCCGGGCTCGCCGGCACCGGCCAGGGCGAGCCGGGCCGAGGGCAGGCCCATCGCCAACAGGTTGACGTTGCCCTTGTGCGCCAGGTCCGAGTCCACGAAGGCCAGGCCGTCACGGTTGAGGAATTGATATTCCAAGGTCCCCAAGAAGCCCTCGCGCGCCTGGAAGGCCCTGATCGTCCGGGTCACGACGCCCTCCACGGCCGGCAGCCCCGCGAGGCTCATCACGACGCCGGCGAAGGCCCCATCCGGCCCGGCGATCGCCGCCGTGACCGCCACGGAGTCCACGCCGCCGGCCGCCTCGTAGGGCCCGACATCGCCCAGTACGACCGCGGCCCCGCCGCGCGCGGCCAGGAACCATTCCCGCCGCCCGACGTCCAGGGCGAGGGTGGCGGGATCGGTCGCGGCGACCAGGCGCCCGTCCGCGTCGGCGACCCCCAGCCAGAGATAGACGCCGGAGGCCTGCTTCATCCAGAGGAGGTAATCGGTCAGGTAGGCCGCGTCGTCCAGGTGCCCGCCGCAGGCGAGCGCCATCATCCGGGCGTCGCCCGCCCGCTCGAGCAGGAAGCGGTCCAGCTTGTCCGCGATCTCCGCCGCCGCGAGCGAGAGGCTCTCCCCGGTGGTGGCGACGAGCCGGGCCTCGATGGAGTGCAACGCCAGGCCGGCCGCCAGGAGCGCGACGAGGGTCATCGCGATGATGAGCCCGGGCAGCCAGCCGTAGGGCTTGCCGCCCGGCGACTCCGCCGGCGGGGAGAGACTCATGGTCCGGGCCTCGTGGCGATGAAGCTGGAAGCCAGCCGCAGGGGGTGATAGGCCCGCTTCGAGGCGGCGAGGCCGGGCAGTCCCGCATCGTCCAGCGTGTTGATGAGCGCCGCGCCGTGCGCGGCCGCCTCGCGGCAGCACTCCCGGAAGAGGAATGAGGCCAGGCCCGGGAGGCTCCGGTCCGCCACCTCCAGCAGCACGCAGAACACCGCGGGCGCGCGCCGGTAGCCCGCCGTGTAGGCCGCGATCGCCCCCTCCACCCGGATGACGAGCCCCGTGAGCCCGAGCGCCTCCGCGTGGGTGAGCGCCTCGTCATGGGCCGAGGCCGAGTCCTCCAGCATGTGGCGCGCCGCCGCCGACAGCCCCCGCGCCTCCCGCTGGGCCGCCCACCGCCGGTAGAGGGCCAGGCAGGCCTCCCGGTCCCGCTCGCGATAGGGGGCGACCGCAAACCGGCCGCCGCGCGCAAAGCGGTTGCAGGCCGCGCGCTGGGACTTGTAGCGGTCCCCGGCCAGACGCACGAGGTCCTCGGCCCTGTAGAGGTAATCGGCATCCTTGGGCGCGACTTGACAGCCGGCGGCCAGAAATCGGGGGACCAGCTCCTCGGCGACGTTCTCGATGCGGCTGACGGCCGAGTCGCCGTTCCTGGCCCGCATGACGGCGAAACAGGCCTCGATCGCCGCCGGGAAAGTCTCCGTGCCCTCCCCGATCGGCAAGGGCGGAAGCGGCATGAAGAGGCCGTCCGGCGACTCGGCGAAGAGGCAGAGGTGGCCGTGCAGCTCCGCCGACGAATAGGCCAGGACCCGCCGCCAGATGAAATGGTAGGGAAAGGCGTAGGCCCCGAGGGGCGTCTCGATGGCGGCGACCGCCCGCTCGAAGCGGGCGCGGTCGTCGAGGGCCAGGGGCGCCAGGACGACGGACGACGGCGACGCGGGGACGCGGGGCGCAGAGGACGCGGCGGGGCGCAGCCGCGCGGTGAGCCGCGGCAGCGACCGGAGCACGACGACGTCCTCCTGGAACCGGCCGATCAGTCGCGGATGGGCCGCCAGCTCGTCCAGCGAGTCCTCGGCCTCCAGCAGCGCCGCGACCTCCGCGGCCCGAACCTCGGCCTCGTGGCCGCCGCCCTCGCGCAGGAAGGGGCATTTCGCGTCCCAGCCCAACAGAACCTCACGCCCGTCGGCGCTCCACATGAGCGCGAAGGGATAGAGCCGGCAGTCCAGCGGCCGGGCCTCGTAGATCCGGCAGTGGGAGGTGGCGGGGTCGAACGCGGGACACAGGTAGCCCTCGCCCAAGGGGTTCGGGACGACGCGGACCTGGCCGCCGCTCGCGTCGGCGAAGGCGGCGGGCGGCAGCCCCGCCTCGACGGCGCGGCGGATTTCGTCGTCGGTGAAGTAGGGGCGAAGACCGCTGTCCGGCTCGGGAAACCGGCAGCAGACGTCGCAGCGCAGGCAGACGTGGCTGGGCACGATCTGCGGGAGCACCCTGAGTCGGGCCCGCTCCGCCGCCCCGGCCTGCGCCCCGGCGTCCATACGTGGAAGCATACCCCCCCGCGCGCGGGCAAGGCAAGGAACGCGGCCCTGGACGCGCCGCGACGGTCGGCCTGCGTCCCTCGGCGCCCGCTCTCTTGTCTCCGCGCGAGATCGCATGTTACGATCCCGGCCATTCGACGGGGGTATCGCTCCGCGCTCCGGCCAGGGCCACATGCAGCCGACCGACCAGCTCCATCCCGCGAGACCTCCCCACCGGACGCCGCCGCCGGCCCCGGGCGTCCGGGCCTGCTGATGGGGGGCCCCTTGGCAGTCGCGAACGCCGCCGCACCGGAGACGCGCGCCCGCCGCTGCGCCGAGATCAGGGCCCGGTTGATCCGGGACGGTCTTTACGAGCCGGAGGCCGCCGACCGCTCCCCCGGGTCGCCCGACGCGCCGCAGGGGGTCGCCACGCGCTGGCGCATCGCCCCCGAGCCCTTCCTCCTCTCCCGCGACGACCTCGCGTTCTTCGAGAGCCTCGGCGGCCGCCTGCTCGCCTTCTCCCGCGCGCTGAACCGCCTGTACCAGGCGAGCGTGCGCGGCCGGCAGCCGGCCTGGGTGGCGGCCTACCTCGACCGGGGCAAGCCCGAATCCCTCGTCGCCTTCGCCCGCATGAAGCGGTTCCGCGACCTGCTGCCCGCCGTGATCCGGCCGGACATCCTCCCGACCGAGGCGGGCTGGGCGATCACCGAATTGGACTCGGTGCCGGGGGGCCTGGGGCTGACCGGCGCGCTCGCCGCGGCCTACGGCGACGCGCACGAGATCGTCGGCGGCGCGGACGGGATGGTCCGCGGCTTCGCCGCGATGCTCCGCCACCAGGCCGAGGGCCGGCCCGGCGGCGTCGCGATCGTCGTCTCCGAGGAGGGCCGCGACTACCGGCCCGAGATGGCCTGGCTCGCCGCGCGGCTCCGCGAGTCGGGCCTGGAGGCCCGGTGCGTCGAGCCGCGCGACCTGCGCTTCACGGAAGAGGCCCTGTTCGTGGGCGCCGAGGGGGGCGAGCGGCCCGTCGCGGTGCTCTACCGCTTCTTCGAGCTGTTCGACCTCATGAACGTGCCGAAGGCGGAGCTGGTCATGTACGCCGCCAAGAAGGAGCGGGTCGTGGTCACGCCGCCCTTCAAGCCCTGGCTGGAGGAGAAGCTGGCCTTCGCCCTGCTGCACCATCCGGTGCTCGCGCCCTTCTGGCGGGAGGAGCTGGGCGAGGACGCCTTCGCGGTCCTGACCGGCCTCCTGCCCCGCACCTGGGTCCTCGACCCGAGCCCGATCCCGCCGTCGGCGGTCGTCCCCGGCTTGGAGGTCGGAGGCGTCCCGGTCACCGACTGGCGCGCCCTGGCCTCGGTCTCGCAGAAGGCGCGCCGGTTCGTCATCAAGCCCTCGGGCTTCTCCGAGCTGGCCTGGGGCAGCCGCGGGGTGTCGGTCGGGCACGACCTGCCGCAGACCGAATGGGCCCAGGCATTGGAGCGGGCGCTTGCGTCCTTCCCGACCACGCCCTACATCCTGCAGGAGTTCCACAAGGGCCGGCAGTTCGAGCTTTCGTACCACGATCCCACGGCCGACCGGATCGTGCCGATGGCCGGCCGGGCCCGGCTCTCGCCCTACTACTTCGTGCGGGGCGACCGGGCGGAGCTGGCCGGCATCCTGGCGACCGTCTGCTCGCCGGAGAAGAAGCTGATCCACGGCATGCGCGACGCGATCCTGGCGCCTTGCGCCGTAGCCCCCGACCAGTTGGAGGCTGATTGACGACCGTAGAATTGTGATGGTCGAACGGTGTGCGTTCACCCGACCATCCCCGATCAACGATCATCGCTCATCCGATCGATCACCCCGATGATGACCCTCTACCACGTGAGCTGGTGTCCCGAGTGCGAGCTGGTGCGGCGGAAGCTCGCCGACCTCCGCGTGCCCTACGAGGACGTCGTCGTCCCGGACTTCCGGCCCCTCCGCAAGCAGGTCTTCGAGGTGTCGGGCCAGTATTTCGTGCCGGTGCTCAAGGACGGGGACAGGGTCCTGACCGAGACGCAGGAGATCCTGGACTACCTGGAGGAGCAGTACGCAGGCGGCAGCCGGCCGGGGGCCGGAAACCAGTAGCCGTTCACCCCAGCGGGAGCGACCATGGAGGACTGGAGACGCATTCTGGCCGAGAGTCTGGTCAAGCCGAGCGACCTCGCCGAACGGCTGGGGCTAGACCCCAAGGAGGTCGAGGAAATCGCCGGTGAGTACCCCGTGCGCATCACGCCGACGGTGCTGGGGATGATCAAGGCGCGGGGCGACGCGATCTGGAAGCAGGTCGTGCCGGACCCCGCCGAGATGGAGGACTTCGACGCCCCGCACGATCCGCTGGAGGAGGACACCATGAGCCCGGTGCCGCATCTCGTGCACCGGTACCCCGACCGCGTCCTGCTCATGGTCACGAACCAGTGCCCGATCTACTGCCGCTTCTGCACCCGCAAACGGCTCGTCGGCAAGCCCGGCTTCCTCAAGAAGGGCGAGCTGGACCGCGCCATCGCCTACCTGCGCGAGCACACGGAGGTGCGCGACGTGATCCTCTCCGGCGGCGACCCGCTGCTGCTGCCCGACCACCTGCTGGAGCGGGTGCTCAAGGCGCTGCGGACGATCCCGCACCTGGAGCTGATCCGGATCGGCTCGCGGGTCCCCGGCACGCTGCCGCAGCGGATCACCCCGAAGCTCTGCGAGATCGTCCGGCGCTACCATCCCATCTACATGAACCTGCACTTCAACCATCCGGACGAGCTGACGCCGGAGGTCAAGGAGGCCTGCGGCCGGCTCGCGGACGCCGGCGTGCCGCTCGGAGCCCAGACCGTCCTGCTCAAGGGCGTGAACGACGACCCGGAGGTGATGAAGCGGCTCGTGCACCAGCTCCTGCTCGCCCGCGTGAAGCCCTACTACCTCTACCAGGCCGACCTGACCAAGGGCACGAACCACTTCCGGACGAGCGTGGAGACCGGGCTGAACATCATCCGCGCCCTGCAGGGCCACACGAGCGGCATGGCGGTCCCGCACTTCGTCATCGACGCGCCGGGCGGCGGCGGCAAGATCCCGCTGCTGCCGCAGGACTACCTGGTCAGCCTCGACCGGGACGGGGCCGTGTTGCGCAACTACGAGCGCCAGACCTTCCACTATCCGCAGCCGCCCGGCGGCCACGGGACCGCCGGCCCGCGCGAGCTGCCGATGGTCGGCGCGCACTCCCGGGCGAGCGACTGCTGCGAGGGAGGCCTCGACGACCTGTGACGCGCCACGCGGGGCGGGGGGGCATCCTGCCCTACCAGCAGTTGCGGAGCCTGATCGCGAAGGGCGTGATCCGCGCGGAGGCGCCCATCGAGCCCCGCCAGGTCCAGCCGGCGAGCCTCGACCTGCGGCTGGGCGCCAAGGCCTACCGGCTCATCAGCAGCTTCCTCCCCGAGCAGTCGGAGATCCGCAGCCGGCTCGGCCCTGCGGCAGGCTCGGGACGGGCTGCGGCGTCGGGCTCGGCGCCGGACGTGCTCGACTTCTACCAGTCCGACCTCGTCATGTACGAGATGGACCTGCGACACGGCGCGATCCTGGAGCGCGGCCACGTGTACCTCGTGCCGCTGATGGAGAGCCTGCGCCTGCCGACGGGGCTGCGCGCCCGGGCGAACCCCAAGAGCACCACGGGGCGGCTGGACGTCTTCACGCGGGTCATCACGGACCTGAACGCGGGCTTCGACGAGATCCGCGCGGGCTACCGGGGGCCCCTGTACCTGGAAATCGTGCCCCGCTCCTTCACGATCAAGGTGCGCACGGGGATGTCGCTGAACCAGATCCGCCTCGTCCGCGGCGCCCCGGCGGTGGGCGACGCCGAGCTGCGCGCCCTGCACCGCGAGACGCCCGTGCTCTTCCACAACCAGCCGGGGGCGCGGCCGGTGGCGGCCCGCGACCTGCGCGCCGACCGCGGGCTCTTCCTGCGGATCGACCTGACGGGGACGGACCGCGAGGACGGCATCGTCGGCTACCGGGCCAAGAAGAACAGCCACGTCATCGACCTCTCGAAGATCGGCCACTACACCGCGCGGGACTTCTGGGAGCCCATCCCCCGGCATCGCAACGGGAGCCTGCTGCTGGAACCGGAGGAGTTCTACATCCTCGCCTCCAAGGAACGCCTCCGCGTGCCGCCCGGCTACGCCGCGGAGATGGTCGCCTACGAGGCGGCCTGCGGCGAGCTGCGGACGCACTACGCCGGCTTCTTCGACCCCGGCTTCGGCTACGGGCGCGGGGAGCTCGCGGGCACGCAGGTCGTGCTGGAAGTGCGGCCCCACGACGTGCCCTTCCTGATCTACGATGGACAAACCTTCTTCAAGGTTGTATATGACAGCATGCTCGCGACGCCCACGCAGCTCTACGGCGCCTCCCTGGGCTCCTCCTACCAGCGTCAGGGCCTGACCCTGAGCAAGCACTTCAAGGCCTGAGCGGACCCATGGACGAGCCGCGCCGCCGGGACCCCGCCATCGCGCCCAAGGCGCCGCCCCCGCACGACCCCGACTCGGAGTCGAGCGAGGACCGCCAGTTCGCCACCGCCGAGAAGCTCGTCGGGACGGCGATGATGTTCATCGGCTTCCTGAACGTGCTGCTCTCGATCAGCGGGGGGTTCGAGATCAACGTCTTCCCGCTCATCCTCTACTTCGCGGGCCTGGCCATCTGGGCCCACTCGGCCATCGACAACCCCACGGCCCGCTACGCGGTCATCACCGTGGCGATCGTCCTGGGCCTGGCCTTCTTCCACTACGGCGAAGTCCATTTCTGGCACAAGCAGGTCATCTTCTGGACGACGGTCCTCCTGGTCAGCTTCTTCATGTTCAAGGGAGCCTCGAGCAAGTAACCCGCCCATGCGCATCTCCGTCGTCGTTCCGGCGCTGAACGAGGAACGGACCCTGGGGACGACGCTCGCGCGCGCGCTCACGCTCGGCTTCGACGAGGTGATCGTCGTGGACGGCGGGAGCCACGACGGCACATGGGAGGTGGTCGCCGCGGCCGGAGCCGGCGAGCCCCGCGTCAGGCTGTTTTCGGCTCCGCCCGGCCGCGCCGTCCAGATGAACGCCGGCGCGGCGGCCAGCCGCGGCGACGTGATCCTGTTTCTGCACGCCGACACGGCGCTGCCGGAGGGCGCCCGCGAGGCGATCGAGCGGGCCCTGGCCGACCCGGCCTGCGCCGGCGGCCGCTTCGACGTCCGCTTCGACCGGAGCACGGGCCTCGCGCGGCTGGTCAGCCGGATGATGAACCTGCGCTCACGCTGGACGGGCATCGCGACCGGGGACCAGGCGATCTTCGTCCGGCGCGTCGTGTTCGACCGGCTCGGCGGTTTCCCCGCCCTGCCCCTGATGGAGGACGTGGAGTTCTCGCGCCGGCTGAAGCGCGCCGGCAGGGTCGCGGCCCTGCCCCAACAGGTCGTCACCTCCTTCCGTCGGTGGGAGGCCTGCGGCCCCGTGCGCACGATCCTCCTGATGTGGCTCCTGCGGTTCCTCTACTGGGCGGGGGTCAGTCCTGTGTCGCTCGCGCGGTTCTACGCGCAGGTGAGATGATGGTGACACGTTTTGAGTCGTGAGGGCGGAGTGTTCAGTGTGGTCCATCAACTCAACCCTCACCACTCACCGCTCAACACTCCGGCCGCGTTGGTGATCTTCGCCAAGGCGCCGGTGCCCGGCGAGGTCAAGACGCGGCTCTGCCCGCCGCTCACACCCGACGAGGCCTCCAGCCTGCACGGGAGCCTCGTGCTCGACGTGCTGGAGAAGGCCCGCGGCGCGGCCGGGATGGACCGCCACCTCGCCTGCCTGCCGGCGGCCGACCACGTCTTCTTCAAGATCATGGAGGAGCGGTACGGCGTGCGCCTGCTCGATCAGGCCGGCCGGGACCTGGGCGAGCGGATGGAGGGGGCCTTTCGGACGCTCTTCGAGCGGGGCTACCGGCGGGTGGTGCTCGTGGGAACCGACGTGCCGCTCCTGCCGACCTCGATCTTCGCGCAGGCGAACGGGCTCCTCGGCTCGCACGACCTCGTGCTCGGTCCGGCGCTGGACGGCGGCTACTACCTGATCGGCCTCACCAGAGCCGTGCCCCCGCTCTTCACGGACATCCCCTGGTCCACCGACCGGGTGTGCGCGATGACCCGGGCGAAGGCCGAGGCCCTGGGGCTCAAGACCGCCCTGTTGCCGGCGATGCGCGACCTGGACACGATCGAAGACCTCCTGGCGATCACCCGGGAGGCCGGGCTGGACAAGGCGTCGGGCGCGCGGAAGGGGCGCCGCCCGCCCGCGAACCCCGCCCTCACCAAGCGCACGGCCGGCGTGCTGGCGTTGCTCGCGGAACGGGTGCCCGAGCGGCTCGGCAAGGACTCATGACGGGAGGACAGCTCTCATGGCGGAACGGGTAGCCCTCATCACCGGCGGGGCGCGCGGGATCGGGCGCGCCATCGCCCTGGACCTGGCCTCGCCCGACTGGGCCGTGGCGATCTGCTACCGGACCAGCCAGGCTGAGGCGGAGAAGACGCGGAACGCGGCCGAGGAACGCGGCGCCCGCGCGCTGGCGATCCGTTGCGACGTGTCCGACCCCGCCCAGGCCCGCGACCTCGTCCGGCAGGTCGAGCAGGCCTGGGGGCGGCTCGACGCGCTGATCAACGGCGCCGGCCCCTACCATCGGGTCAATCTGATGGAGGAAACGCCGGAGGGCTGGGCGGAGATGTTCGCGAACAACCTCCATCCCCTCTTCTACCTGGGCCAGGCGGCGGCGCCGGGGATGAAGCGCCGCGGCTACGGCCGCATCGTCAGCTTCAGCATGGCCAACGCCGACCAGATGGTCGCGCAGCCGGACGTGACCGCCCACTACATCGCGAAGGCCGGCGTCCTGATCCTGACGCGCACGCTCGCCAAGATGCTCGCGCCGCACGGGATCACCGTCAACGCCATCTCGCCGGGGTTCATCGACTCGGGCAGCGCGCCGCCGGGCGAGCTGGCGGGCGTCGTCAAGCGCATCCCGGCCGGCTACATCGGCCAGGTGGCCGACACGGTCGCCGCCGTGCGCTTTCTCCTGTCGGACGAGGCCCGCTACGTGACCGGCACCAACATCCATGTCAGCGGGGGATGGGGGATTTGACCGCAGCGGCACGGCGTTCGGCCCCTTCACGACGGGGGGAGGCGGCGCAGGGTTGCGATGGCCCGACGATACTTGGCGACACGCACATGGTCGCGTGCCGTCGGGTCGGCGAGGCGGGGCAGATCGCAGTTGTCCTCGAGGTCGGCCAGCTTGACGCGCCGCCCGATCGGGTTCGCCGCGGCGCGGAGCACGAAGACCGCCGCCCCGCCGAGGAGCCTCGTCGTCACGGCGACGGACATCGAATGGCGGGACCGGCGAGAGCGCCCGACCACGACCGGGCGGGTCGGCGGCGCCCGACGCCGCGCTACTTGCCGAAGGCCGCCCTCAGGAGGGGTTCGACCTCGCCCTTTTTCTCCATCGGGTCGAGGATGTCGGTGTCGCCGTAGAACTGGCCGTTGATGAAGACCTTGGGGAGCGTCGGCCAGTTGGTCATCTTGCTCAGCGTCTCCCGCTTGGCCGGGTTCTGCAGCACGTCGATAACCTCGTAGGGGTAGCCGTACTTGTCGAAGAACTGCATGGTCTCGCGGGTGAACCCGCACATGGGCATCTGCTTGGTGCCCTTGCCGTAGATCAGGATCTTGTGCTGCTTGATTTCCTGCTGGATTTCCTCTTCAATCGGGTCAGCCATGGTCCGGCCTCCTCGTGAGGGATCATTCGTCGGGAGTGGCGGCGGTCAGTTCCAGCGCGTGGATGCGCCCGTCCTTCATCGGCTCGTCCAGCGCCTGGTAGATCATCCGGTGCCGGTCGAGCAGGGTCTTGCCCGCAAAGGCGGCCGACACGACGCGGACCGTGAGATGGTCCATCGTGCCGGTTCGGTCCGCCACCGTCACGCGCGCGTCGGGCATGGCCCGGCGGATGTAGCTCGTCAGCGCGTCAGGCGTAATCATCGGAACGGCGACTCCACGCGGTCATGGCGGGATTTCTAACACAGGGCCCGGCGGGAAGGCAATTCGTGACCCCTCCCATCGCCATGCCGGAGGAGATCGTGGCCGCCCTCGCCCGCGTGTCGGGCGAGCGGCGCGACCGGATCGAGGCGGAGGCCCGGCGCCGGCGGCCGGAGCCGAACGGCGACGCCGCCCGCCTGCGCGCGGCGGAGGCCCGGCTGTACCGGAGCGGCGCCGTCCGGGCCCTGCTCGAGGGCTACTATCCCGCCGCGACGGCCGACGGCCTCCTCCGGCGCTACGGGCTGGACCGGGGCGACCGCCGGCAGTCCACCTACATCTTCACGAGGGACGCCTGGACCGGCGCACCCCAGCCGGCGTCGGCCCTGGCCGCGACGCTCGCCCCCCATCCCCTGCCGCCGACGCCGCAGGTCGGCGGCGCCTGGGCCGGCCGGGCCGCGGCCCGCCTGGCGGCCCTCGACGTGCGCATCTGGAACGCCCCGATCTATCGGCTGGTCGGCTTGCCGCCGGACCGGCCGCCGGTCGCCGCCCGCTTCGCCCCGGCGCACTTCTTCGACTACCGGTTCACCGGCGGCCTCCTGACCGACGAGGTGCTCGAAGCGCTCGTCCGGCGCCAGGGAGACGTGGAGGCGGTGCTCGCCCGGCGCGAGGAGGAGCTGCCCCTGCGCGCGCGCCTGCTGCCGACCGCCGACGCCCTCGCGAGCCTCGACGCCCGCGTCTGCGCGGGCGGGATCGGCGCCGTCGTCGCAATGGCCCGGGCGGACGACTTCGTCATCCCGATCCAGACGCGGTCCGGCCACGTCAGCGAGGGTCACGGCCTCTGCACGACCCTGCCGAAGGCCTATCACCAGCCGACCGCCGGCGCCGAGGAGGAGGTGCACCTGCAATGGACGGTGTACCGGGAGCTGTTCGAGGAGCTGTTCGGCGGCGAAGAGGTCGCGCCCCACGACCGCCGCCGGCGCTTCGACTGGTACTTCGACGCCAGTCCGGCGCTCGACTATTTCCGAACGCATCCGGAGGCCTTCGACCTGGAGATCACCGCCTTCGGCCTCAACGCGTTGGGCGGCGGCTATGAGTTCGCCATGCTGCTGGCGATCCACGACCCGGGCTACTGGGCGACCTTCGGCCCGACGATGGCGCGGGCCTGGGAGGCGGACGGCCTGACCTTCCTCTCGACGAAGGACCGCGCCCGCATCGACGCCCTGCTCACCGACGGCGCCCTCGCCGGCGAGAGCCTGTTCCACCTGGCGGAGGGCCTCCGGCGGCTCCAGACCCTGGACCCACGCCGCGTCGCCCTGCCGCCCATGGACCGGGTGCTGGGCTGAGCCATGCCGGCCCCGTCGCCCCCCTCCCCCGCAGGGCTCCGGGCGGTCCGCCTCGCGGCCCTCGCCGCGCTCGCGCTCCTGCTCGCATGGCCCTCCGCCCCGGCCGGCGCGGGCGAGGACGCGCGGCGGACCCTCACCATCCTGCACAGCAGCGAACACCACGGCTCGGCGCTCCCCTTCGGGCCGCGCGGGCAGCCGAAGCTCGGCGGCCTGGCGCGCCGCGCGACGCTGGTCGAGCGCATCCGGCATGAGACCGACGCCCTGCTGCTCGTGGACTCCGGCGACATCCTCATCGGCACGGCCCTGTCCTCCTTCTTTCGCGGCGAGCCGGACATCCAGGCGATGAACCTGATGCGCTACCAGGCCATGGCCGCCGGGAACCACGATTTCGACTTCGGCCTGGACCATCTCCAGCGGCTCCAGGAGCAGGCCCGGTTTCCGATCCTCTGCTCGAACATCGCCGGCAAGACCGTCGAGCTGCCCTGTCGGGAGGTCGCGGTCGTCCGCGCGGGGCCGCTGACGATCGGCGTGATCGGCCTGCTCGGCCGCAGCAACTTTCCCGACAGCGTCAACCGCGAGGTCGTCAAGCTGCTGGAGTACCGCGACGCGGTCGAGACCGTGCGCCGCCTCGCCCGGCGCCTGCGCGCCGAGCAGGGGGCCGACCTCGTCATCGCCGTCACCCACGAAGGCACGGAGGAGGACCTCGCACTCCTCGCCCAGGCGCCGGAGCTGGCCGCGATCGTCGGCGGGCACACGGAGGGCTTCGACGGGCTCTACACGCCGGGCGCCGCCGCGCCCGTGGCCGAGGCCGCGACGGCCGGGCCGGTCCTCGTCAAGACGCACCGGCTGGGCCGGACGCTCGGGCGGCTGGACCTGACGCTGGAGCGGCGGGAGGGGGGCGGCTGGCGGGTCGTCCGCGCGCAGGCGGCCAATCTCCCGGTCGCGCCCGAGGTCGAGGCGCACCGGCAGGTCGCGGCGCTGCTCGACGGCTACGCGAAGCGGCTGGAGAGCCTGACCGGGACCGTCGTCGGCCAGGCGGCGGTGGCGCTCGAGGGGACGACTACGGAGGTGCGGACGAGGGAAACCAACCTGGGCGACTTGCTCGCCGACCTGCTGCGCGGGGAGTACGGGTCCGACGTGGCGTTGATCAACGGCGGGCAGATCCGCGACGGCATCCCGGCCGGGCCGGTGGACGTCGCGCGCGTCCTCCAGGTGCTGCCGTTCGACTCGCCGGCCGTCACCGTCTCGCTCACGGGCGCGCAGCTCCTCGCCGCCCTGGAGCACAGCGCCGCGCACCTGCCGAAGGCCGAGGGGCGGTTTCTCCAGGTCTCCGGGCTCACGGTCGCCTACGACCTCTCCCGGCCGCCCGGCGCGCGGGTGCGCGAGGTGCGGATCGGCGGCAAGCCGCTGGAGCCGGCGCGGCGCTACAGCGTGGCCACCGACGCCTTCCTCGCCGACGGCGGGGACGGCTATGGAATGTTCGCCGAGGCGCAGGACCGGGTCGAGCGCCAGACCCCCCTGCGCGACCTGCTCCTGAACGCGCTGCGCGCCCGCCCGCTCGCCGCCGCCGCCGACGGCCGGATCACCCTCGTCGGACGGCCCGCCGAGCCCCCATCGAGCCCCTCCCCCGCCCCGATGCCCATGGCGCCGCACTGAGGGCGCACGCAGGCCGAAGGAGGGAGAGGGTTGTGGCGAGGGGGCCGGCGCCCGCTTGAGGCGCTTTACCTTTCCGTGCGATCGGAACGCACCGCGACAGCGCGAAGGGCCTTTCGGGACGGCTCAGCAGCGTCGCGTCCCGCACATTCGTTGCATCGTCATGCCGGCGAAGGTTTACCCCGGACCTGTTCGATCCGGGGCCGGCATCCAGGATCTTGCCACGACCCTGGATTCCGGCTCGCGGCCGCTCAGCGGCCTTGGCCGGAATGACGCAAGGGATTGACGAGAGGCGACCCCAGCTCCTCGAACCGCGCGGTGAAGTGGCGGAGGACGGGCGCTTCGTAGGTCAGGCGGAGACCGGTGAGGCGGTCGCGGCGCTGGAAGATGTCGGCGATGGATTCCGCGACGTAGGTGATCTGCATGTTGGTGTACACCCGGCGGGGAACGGCCAGGCGCACCAGCTCCAGCTCGGGGTGAATCGGCCGGCCGGTCGCCGCGTCCTTCTTCCCGAACATGACGGTCCCGATCTCGACGCCGCGGATGCCGTGCTCGCGGTAGAGCGCGACGGCCAGCGTCTGGGCGGGAAAGGCCTCGCGCGGGATGTGGGGGAGGAACTCGCGGGCGTTGAGATAGACCGCGTGGCCGCCCACGGGCTTGAGGATCGGCACCCCCGCCTGGTCGAGCAGCTCGCCGAGGTAGCGCACCTGGCCGATCCGAAACCGCAGGTACTCCTCGTCCAGTACCTCCTTGAGCCCCCGCGCCATCGCCTCCAGGTCTCGGCCCGCGAGCCCGCCGTAGGTGGGGAACCCCTCGACGAGGATCAGCAGGTTGGTGATCTCCCGGGCCCATCGCTCGTCGTTCAGGCTCAGGAAACCGCCGATGTTGACGAGCCCGTCCTTCTTGGCCGACATGGTGCAGCCGTCGCCGTAGCCGAACAGCTCGCGGGCGATCTCGATGATCGGCACGTGCGCGTAGCCCGGCTCGCGCTCCTTGATGAAGAAGCAGTTCTCCGCGAAACGGCAGGCGTCGAAGAAGAGCGGGATGCCGTGGCGGTTCAGGAGCGCGCGGGTCTGGCGGATATTTTCCATCGAGACGGGCTGCCCGCCGCCGCTGTTGTTCGTGATCGTGATCATGGCCAGCGGAATGCGCTCGCGCCCCACCCGCCGGATCGTCTCCTCCAGCTGCACCAGGTCCATGTTGCCCTTGAAGGGCAGCTCGCAGTGCGGGTCGTAGGCCTCCTTGACGACGCAGTCCACCGCCTCGGCCCGTTGGTGCTCGACGTTCGCGCGCGTCGTGTCGAAGTGGATGTTGTTGGGCACGACCATGCCGGGCTTGACGACGGTGGTGAACAGGAGGTTCTCCGCCATCCGCCCCTGGTGGGTCGGGATGACCTCGCGGTAGCCAAAGATGGAGCGGACCGTCTCCTCGAAGTGATAGTAGTTCTTGCTCCCCGCGTAGGACTCGTCGCCCAGCATGAGCCCCGCCCACTGATCGTCGCTCATGGCCGAGGTGCCGCTGTCGGTCAGGAGGTCCACGTAGACGCTCTCCGCCGGCACCTTGAACAGGTTGTAGCCGGCCTCGCGGAGCAGCCGGTCGCGCTCCTCGCGCGTCGTGCGCTTGATGGGCTCGACCACCTTGATCTTGAACGGCTCGGACGGGAACCTCACGGCGCCTCCTTGAGAAAGCGGGCCGCCTGCGCCTTGAAGGGCCTGGCGCCCTCGTACGCGAAGACGTAGCGCGTCATGTCGAACAGCGGCGCGGGGTCCAGGTCGCGGATCAGCTCCGGCTTCCAGGTGATCTCAAGCTGGTTGATCATCGTGATCGGCGTCGGCTTGCCGACCACGCCGAGCGGCACCTGCCCGTAGGAGCGGGAGAAGATCAGGATCTCCCCGTCGAATATCGCGGCGTTGATGTCCTGGGCGGCGCCCTGCTTCTTGAAGTCCTCGGCCATGCGCTGAAACGCCGGCGAGCGCTCCAGCTCCTCGCGAAAGGCGTAGAAGATCCGGATGCCCGCCCGCTGCTGGTCGTCCATGACCTGGACCGCGTCGGCGACCAGGGCCGGTCGCCGCATCTGCGCGCGGGAGAGGATGAGCAGCCGCCGGATCGTCACCTTTCGCGCGACGGCCGCCTGGTTCGCGAGCAGGTAGTTGGGGTAGAGCGCCTCGCCCTTCTTCCAGATATTCCACCGCTCCATGATCGCGTCCACGGAGCGCTCGGCCGATTCCATCAGACGGACCGCCTCGGCGCTGGCCGCGGCGCCCTCGTACACGAGCGTCTGGGATTCGAGCTGGCGCAATTCGCGGCCGATCGCCTCGACCTTCCTGGGCAAGTAGCGGGGCCTGCGCGGGACGTGGAGCATCACGTCCACGGCGGTCAGGGCGAGGGTCCAGTACTCCTTCTCGGCGGGCGGAGCCTTGTCGCGCTGGGCGACGAGGAGCAGCTCGACGGGGCTGCGGTCCAGGAGCTTGGCGAGGCGGATGCAGACCTCCGGCTTGGGCACCTTGCGGCCGCGTCGCATGAGGTTGGCCTCGGGCTGGGCGATGCCGAGCTTCGCCGCGAGCGCGTAGTCGCTCGTCAAGCTGTAGCGACGCTTGACTTCCTCCAAGTAACGGGGCAGGTCAGACAAGGGCGACCTTTCCGGCATCCGTCCGCGACGCCGCGCGGCGCGCCTCCAACCCCATCCAGAACCCCTCCAGGTAGTCCAGCACGGCGGCCGTCCCGCGGCGGAAGTCCATCCGTTCCGCCTCGGTCATCCGGCCGCCCGCCGCGCCCCCGTCCACCGCCTCGACCGCCCTCAGCATCGCATCCTCGTGCGTCGCCTCCAGCTCCCGATGGTAGGTGAAGTAGGTCGGGTCCATGGCCGGGTACCGGGTTTCGCGCAGGCGCTTTAGGCCGGGGATCAGATGATCCCACATGGTGATGGCCATGTTCTCCAGCCCGAACGAGGCGCCCAGCGCGAGATGGTGGTTGCCGCCGCCGTAGAGCCGCTCCATGCCCTCGATGTAGGTCCGCGTCGAGGGCAGCATGGGCCGCGTCAGCGCCTCGTGGACGTCCACCCCCACGGAGCGCAGGAAGTCCCGGTAGAGCAGCTCGTGGCGGTTCCGCGCACGCCCCTCGCCCAGCTCCGAGTAGAGCACGCGCGTCAGCTCCTCGGCCACGGCCTCGTCCTCGGTGTTGACGAGCTGCGAGACGAGAATCTTCGGGAAAAAGCGGGCGAAGTTGTAGAACTCGACGGCGAAGGTCCGGAAGTCTTCGTCGCCGAGATCGCCGGCCCGGAACCGGGCCAGGTAGGGGTTGTTGACAGCCCCGTGGCGGAGGACGAATTCCCGCATCTCGCGATAGAACGACATGGCCCACCTCCTCGCCAAGTCCCCGGCGGGGGCGAGCGCCCCGCCGACCACCGTATGCGCCGATGATAGAGCGTTCATATGATCCGCGCAACACATTTTCTTCTACGCCGCGTCCTCCTCCCTTAAAAGACCGGCCTCTGAAGACATAACAGACTCTAGAATCTGGATAATTTTGGCATGTCGCCGGTCGATAGAATTTTCATATTGCACAATGCAGTTCTCCTGTTATACTGGGGCGCATGCGCTCCCGCACCAGCGACAGACCGGTCCACCACGAACCACCCCGGGAGGAGGCGCCATGAGCACCGCGAAGGGCATCGACCACATCACCCTCCTCGTCGAGAACCTCGACGCCGCCGAGCACCTCTTCACGACGATCCTCGGCTTCGAGACGATCTGGTCCGCCAAGAACGTCGGCACGGAGCAGTCCTGCATGGACACGGTGGTCGTGCAGCGCGGCGCCGCCAAGATCGCCCTGATCCAGGGGCGGGACAAGGTGGTGAAGTCCCAGATCACGGAGTTCATCGAACGCTACGGCCAGGGCGTCCAGCACGTCGCGATCGAGGTGGACGACATCGAGGCGCTCTGCGCCGAATGGGAGGCGAAGGGCGTGCGGTTCAGCGGCCCCCTCAAGGAGGGCCGGGACGGCTTCGGCCCGCTCAAGCAGCGGTTCACCTATCCCCTCTTTCCCGGCAGCGGCGTCTTCCTCGAATTGACCCAGCGCGAGCAGGCCGGCGAGCAGTCGAAGACCTTCGTCCGGGAGACGGTCGAGGCCCTTTACAAGGACATCGAAAGGGATCAGATTCAGGGGGTCCGGCAGACCATCATCGACTACGACAGGCTCCTGGCCGAGGGCCGGCGGTTCCGGCGGGCCTCCTGAGCGTAGGCCGCGGACGCCAGACGGATGGAGGAGGCGCCAGATGTATCTGCTGAAACGTGGTCAGGCTCCGGCTCAGGCCCACGTGGACATTCCCGACGGCCTCTGTGAAGAAGAGCACGGCCGCCGCGGGTTTTCCGGACCGTCGTCGCACCTCTACCGGCGCCATCCCCCCACGCGGTGGGTGCGAATCGACGGCCCCCTGCGGCCCCGCGCGTTCTCCTGCTCGTCGCTGCCCACGCCCGACCTGCGGTCGGCCGAGGCCCCGCCCCTCGAAGTGCTCCGCAGCGCGGACGCGCGCGTCTTCCTCTCCCGGCGGACCGAGACCATGCCCGGCTTCGCCCGGAACGCCGACGGGGACGAGGTGCACTTCGTCCACGACGGCCGGGGCCGGCTCGAGACCGACTACGGGACGCTCCCCTACGAGCCGGGTGACTACCTGCTCCTGCCCAAGGGCACGACCTACCGGATCGTCGTCGAGACCGGTCCCTCGCTCTTCCTCATCGTGGAATCGCCCGAGCCGGTCGTCCTGCCCGAGCGCGGACTGCTGGGCCGCCACGCCCTCTTCGACCCCGGCGTGCTCGTCGCGCCGGAGCTGCCGGCCTCTCCGGACGCGGGCGCGGACGGCCGCGAGTGGGAGGTCCGGATCAAGCGCCGCGGCGAGTTCACCCGCGTCGTCTACCCCTTCTGGCCGCTGGACGTGGCCGGCTGGAAGGGCGACCTCTGGCCGGCGAAGCTCAACGTGCGCGACTTCCGGCCCGTCACGAGCCCCGGCTACCACCTGCCGCCGAGCGTCCATGCGACGTTCCAGGCGGGCGGGCTGCTCCTGTCCACCTTCGCGCCGCGGCCGCTGGAGAGCGACCCGAGGGCGCTGCGCGTGCCCTTCTACCACCGCAACGTGGACTTCGACGAGGTGCTCTTCTACCACGCGGGGAGCTTCTTCAGCCGCGCCGGCATCGGGCCCGGCATGCTGACGCTCCACCCCCAGGGCATCCACCACGGCCCGCAGCCGCAGGCGGTCGAGGCGAGCAAGGGCAAGACGCAGACCGACGAGGTGGCCGTGATGATCGAGTCCCGCAGTCCCTTCGCCGTCCTGCCGGAATTCGAGCCGGCCGAGCTGAAGGACTACGCGATGAGCTGGAGCCGTTGATGAAGCTCGTGACGTTCGAGGTGCGCACGCCGGTCGGCCGGTTCCTGCGGGTCGGCGCGCTCGACGGCGAGCGGATCGTGGACCTCAACATGGCCGCGGCCCGCCGCCTGGCCGACCGTGGTGAGCCTCGGCCGCGCCGGCTGGCGGACGCGCTGGTGCCGCCGTCCATGCTCGACCTGCTCCGCGGCGGCGCCTCCGCCATGGCCGCGGCCCGCGAGGCCCTGGACTTCGTGCTCCGCGCCGGCGGCCGCCTGGAGGGGCCGGACGGCGAGACGATCGTGTACCGCCGCGACCAGGTCCGGCTCCGGGCGCCCCTGCCCGACCCGCCTTCGCTGCGGGACTTCATCGCCTTCGAGGCCCACGTCGCCGCCACCTCGCGGAAGCGGGGCCAGCCCATCCCGCCCGAGTGGTACAAGGCGCCGGCCTACTACAAGGGCAACCCCCGGACGGTCTTCGGACCGGACGAGGAGCTGCGTTGGCCGCTGGAGACGACGAAGCTGGACTACGAGCTGGAGCTCTGCTGCGTCATCGGGCGCGAGGGGATCAACATCCCCGAGCGCGAGGCGCCGGCCTACATCGCCGGCTACACGATCATGAACGACTTCAGCGCGCGCGACGTCCAGTTCCAGGAGATGGCCTGCCGGCTCGGCCCGGCCAAGGGTAAGGACTTCGGCACCGCGATCGGCCCCTGCCTCGTCACGCCGGACGAGATCGCCGACCTCGCCGCCCTGCGCATGGTCGCGCGCGTGAACGGCGCGGTCTGGTCCGAGGGGCGGTTCGGGACGATCCACTGGACCTTCCCGCAGATGATCGCGCACGTCTCGCGGGACGAGGCCGTCCATCCGGGCGACCTCCTCGGCTCCGGCACGGTCGGCGGCGGCTGCGGGCTGGAGCTGGATCGCTTCCTGAAGCCGGGCGACGTCGTGGAGCTGGAGATCCAGCCCATCGGCGTCCTGCGCACCACGATCGCCGCACGGGAGAAGGCCTCATGAGCGTGTCCGTCGAGCAGGGGACGAAGATCGCCGATCTGGTCGCGCGGCACCGGCGCCTGTACGAGGGGCCGGAGGTGGAGGCGAAGCTCCGGGCGATCATCAAGGACGCCCCGCAGTCCAAGCTCTCGGACTGGGACGTGCACCGCCTCCTGCGCAGCTCGCGGTCGGTGTACTTCGACACGCACGTGGAGGTCGTGTCCGGCCACCACACGGCGACCTACCTGCGGTTCGAGTCCATCGCCCGCTTCCCGCAGCTCGTCACGCTCATCGCGCGGGACATGGCCGACTGGATCCGGTCGCACTACGACAAGGACCCGGTCACCGGCCTCGTCGCCACCGCCTCGGATGCGCTCCAGCTCGCCGAGCGCGTGGCCGACCTGCTCCATCAGAAGATGCGGCTCCGGCTCGTGTTCACGCCCTACGACCGGGAGACGGGACGGATCGGCACGGAGGTCGCCACCGGGGCGATCCGGCGCGGCGAGCGCTTCCTGGTCCTGAACGACGTGACGACGCGCGGTCACTGCGTGCGCAAGCTCGGCACGGTCGTCACGGACCACGGCGGCGTCGTGGCCGGCATGCTGGTCTTCGCGCGGCGGGACAGCGGGCAGTTCCCGTTGGTGGACGAGCTGGCCGCGGCCCACCTCTTCTACTGGACGGCGGACCTCTCGATGCCGCAGTGGGAGCCGGCGCACTGCCCCCTCTGCCGCGCCGGGCAGCCCCTGGTGTCGTGGAAGGACGTGCCGGAGATCTGAAGAGGAGGAGGCTCCATGGGCGAGACGGGCAAGGACGCCGCGACGATCAAGCGCGCCGAGCTGCTGCAGATGTACTACCACCTGCGCCTGACGCGGGCGCTGGAGGACCGGGTCACGGCCCTCTACCGGCAGGGCCGGATCGTGGGCGGCGTCTACACCAGCAACGGCATGGAGGCCATCGCCGTCGGCTACGCCTCCGCGCTGGAGCGGGACGACGTGATCGCCCCCTACCACCGGGACATGGGCGCCTTCCTGATCCGCGGCATCACGCCCGGGGAGGTCATCGCCCAGTACCTCGGCAAGCGCGACGGCCCCGCCAGGGGCAAGGACGGGAACGTCCACATCGGCGACCTCAAGCGCGGCGTCATCGGCTTCGTGAGCCACCTGGCCGACAACCTGCCCGTCGCGACGGGTGCGGCCCTCGCCTTCAAGATCCGACGCGAGCCCCGCGTCGTCGTGACCAACACGGGCGACGGGGGCACGAGCCGGGGCGACTTCCACGAGGCGATGAACTTCGCGGCGGTCCGCAGGCTGCCCGTCGTCTTCTTCTGCAACAACAACCAGTACGCCTACTCGACGCCGGTGAAGTACCAGATGGCCGTCCCCGACGTCGCGATCCGAGCCGGCGGCTACGGCATGCCGGTCGAGATCGTGGACGGGAACGACGTGGCCGCCGTCTACCTGGCGGCGAAGCGGGCGGTGGCGCGGGCGAGGGCTGGCGAGGGCCCGAGCTTCGTCGAGTGTAAGACCATGCGGATGCACGGCCACTCGGAGCACGACTCGGCGAAGTACGTCCCCCGCGAGCTGTTGGAGACCTGGAAGGCCAAGGACCCGATCCTGCGGGCCGAGCGGCTCCTGCGCGAGCTGGGCCACGCCGACGACGACGCCCTGCGCCAGGTCGGCGAGCGCGTCGCCAAGGAGATCGAGGAAGCGGTGGACTTCGCCGAGCGGAGCCCGCTGCCCGAGGGACCGGAGACCCTCACCGGCGTCTTCGCGACCGACGAGGAGGTGCAGCCATGACGACGGCGGCCGTCCGGCCCGAGACCGGGCGGGAGCTCACCTACCTGGAGGCGATCTCCCTGGCCCTGGACGAGGAGATGACCCGCGACGAGCGGGTCTTCCTGATGGGCGAGGACATCGGCACCTACGGCGGCGCCTTCCGGATCACCGAGGGCTTCCTGGAGAAGTACGGCGAATGGCGCGTGCTCGACACGCCGCTGGCCGAGTCGGGCTTCGTCGGGGCCGCCATCGGCGCGGCGATGATGGGCCTGCGGCCGATCGTCGAGATGCAGTTCGCGGACTTCATCTCCTGCGCCTTCGACCAGATCACCGAGGTCGCCGCCAAGAACCACTACCGCTGGGGCGCGCCGGTGCCGCTCGTGATCCGCGCCCCCTTCGGCGGCGGCGTCCACGGCGGACCCTTCCACTCGGAGTGCCCGGAGGGCTGGTTCTTCCATTCGCCGGGCCTGAAGATCGTCGCGCCCTCGACCCCCGCCGACGCCCGGGGGCTGCTCAAGGCCGCCGTCCGCGACCCGAACCCGGTCCTCTACTTCGAGCACAAGTTCCTCTACCGACGGATCAAGGCGGTGCTGCCGGCGGGGGACGGCCTCGTGCCGATCGGCCTCGCCGACGTGAAGCGGCCGGGGCGCGACATCTCGGTGATCACCTACGGAGCCATGGTCCACGTCGCCTTGGAGGCGGCGCAGGCCCTGTCGAAGGAGGGCGTCGAGCTGGAGGTCGTGGACCTGCGCACGCTGGCGCCGCTGGACAAGGAGACGATCTTTCAGTCCGTGCGGAAGACCAGCAAAGCGATCCTGCTCCACGAGGACAACAAGACGGGCGGGATCGGCGCCGAGATCGCGGCGCTGCTCGCGGAGGAGTGCTTCGAGCACCTCGACGGGCCGGTGCTCCGGATCGCCGCGCCGGACACGCCGGTGCCGTTCAGCACGCCGCTGGAGGAGTTCTTCCTCCCGAAGGCGGCCGACGTGATCGCCGCCGCGCGGAAGCTGGCGGCGTATTGAAGACGTGAGCGGTGAAACGTTAGCCGCAGGGAACGGAGCCGGCCTCGAGCGCTAGCCCTTCCCTCACGTTTCAGGTCTCACGTCTCACGAGGAAGCATGGCGACCGACATCATCATGCCCCAGCTCGGGGAGAGCATCGCGGAGGGGACGCTCCTCAAGTGGCTCGTCCCGCTCGGCGGCCGGGTGGAGAAGGACCAGCCGCTCGTCGAGGTGGAGACGGACAAGGTGTCGCTGGAGATCCCCTCCCCCGCCGGCGGCTTCCTGGCCGAGGTGCTCGTCCAGGAAGGACAGACGGTCCCGGTCGGCGCGCTCCTCGCACGGCTGGAGGAATCCCGGCCCGCGGCCGGCGTCGTGAACCGCGTCGGCGGCGTCGTGGTCAAGCCGATGCCCGAGGCCCCGCCGGGCGAGGGCGCCCAGCACCACAGCCCCGCGGTCCGCCAACTGGCGAAGGAGCGGGGCGTGGACCTCGCGCTCGTCGCGGGCACGGGGGCGGGCGGCCGCGTGACCCGCAAGGACGTCCTCGACTTCCTCGCGAAGCGCGAACCGTCGGGGGCCGGGCAGGAGGCCTCGGGGGAGGCCCCCTCGCCTCGCGTCTCGCCCCTCACGCCGCAGGAGGAGCTGTTGCCCCTCACCACCATGCGGCGGACCATCGCCGAACGAATGGTCAAGAGCCGGCAGACCTCCGCCCACGTCGCCACCTTCTTCGAAGCGGACTTCTCGCGGGTCGTGAAGGCCCGCGAGGGGCTGGACCTGACCTTCCTGCCCTTCGTCGTCCACGCGGTCGCGCGCGCGCTGCGCGAGGTGCCGATCCTGAACGCCTCCTGGAGCGACCAGGGCATCGTCCTGAAGAAAGCGATCAACCTCGGCATCGCCGTCGCGCTGGAGGAGGGCCTGCTCGTCCCGGTCGTCCGGCAGGCCGACCGCAAGGGGCTCGGCCAGCTCGGCAAGGAGATCGCCGACCTGGCCGAGCGGGCCCGCGGCAAGCGGCTGGCCCCGGAGGAGGTGCAGGGCGGCACGTTCACCATCACCAACCACGGGGGCGGCGGGAGCCTCTTCAGCACGCCGATCATCCACCAGCCGCAGGTCGCCATCCTGGGCGTCGGCGCGGTGCAGAAGCGCGCCCTCGTCATCAACGACGCGATCGCCGTCCGGCCGATGGCCTACCTGAGCCTGTCGTTCGACCACCGGGTCATCGACGGCGCCACCGCTGACCGCTTCATGAGCAAGGTCAAGGCCTTCATCGAGCAGAGCGACTGGGAGGCGTTCCTGTGAGCGCGAGGACCCGGACCGTCATCGTCAGCGCGGTCCGCACGCCGCTGGGCAGCTTCAACGGGGTCTTCAGCGCCGTGCCCGCCACGAAGCTGGGCAGCCTCGCGATCGCCGAGGCCCTCACGCGCATCGGGCTCCCCGGCGACCGCGTGGACGAGGTCTCCATGGGCTGCGTGCTCGCGGCGGGCCTGGGCCAGGCACCGGCGCGCCAGGCCGCCATCGGGGCGGGCCTGCCCGTGTCGGTCGGCGCGACGACCGTGAACAAGGTCTGCGGCTCCAGCCTGATGACCGTCATCATGGCCGCCCGGGCGATCGGGCTGGGCGACGCGCGGACCGTCGTGGCCGGCGGCATGGAGAGCATGACTCGCGCTCCCTATCTGTTGGAGAAGGCCCGGCAGGGCTACCGGCTCGGCCACGCCGAATTGCTGGACAGCCTCGTCAAGGACGGGCTCTGGGACGTGTACAACAATTTTCACATGGGCAACGGGGGCGAGCTCTGCGCGGCCAAGTACCGCCTCTCGCGCGCCGAGCTGGACGACTTCGCCCTGGAGAGCTATCGCCGCGCCCGCGAGGCGATCGCCTCCGGCGCCTTCAAGCGCGAGATCGTCCCCGTCGAGGTGCCGCAGCGGAAGGGCGGGGCGCTGGTCGTGAGCGAGGACGAGGAGCCGGGCCGCGCGGACCTCGGCAAGCTCCGCGGCCTCAAGCCGGTCTTCCAGCCGGATGGGGTGCTGACGGTCGGCAACTCGCCCTCCTGTAACGACGGGGCGGCGGCGCTGGTCCTGATGGCGGAGGAAGAGGCGCGGGCGCTGGGCCTCGCGCCCATGGGCCGGATCGCCGGCTACGCAGGCGCGGCGGTCGCCCCGGAATGGTTCACGATCGCGCCGGTCGAGGCGATCCGGCGGCTCTTGAAGCAGACCGGCCTCTCGATCGGCGACATCGACCTCTTCGAGATCAACGAGGCCTTCTCCTCCGTGTCCCTGGCCGTCCAGCGCGAGCTGGGTCTGGACCCGGCGAGGGTGAACGTCAACGGCGGGGCCGTGGCGCTCGGCCATCCGATCGGAGCGACGGGCGCGCGCATTCTCACGACGCTCCTGTACGCGCTGGAGACACGCGGGGGCGGGCGCGGCATCGCGAGCCTCTGCATCGGCGGCGGCGAGGCGCTGGCGGTGCTGGTGGAGCGGGGCTAGGACCATGACGCTCGACCACATCAAGGTCGTCGGGGTGATCGGCGCGGGACAGATGGGCGCCGGCATCGCTCAGGTCGCCGCGGCGAGCGGCTGGGAGGTCCGGCTGCACGACGTCGCCGAGCCGGCGCTCCGGAAGGCGCTGGACCGCATCAGGGAGGGCCTGAACCGGGCCAGGGAGAAGGGCGCCCTCGCGCCGGACCAGGTGGGTCCCGCCCTGGGCCGGGTGCGGCCGGCCGGCCGGATCGAAGACCTGGCCGACTCGCCGCTGATCTTCGAGGCGGCGCCGGAGGAGGCCGCCCTGAAGACCGCCCTCTTCCGGCGGCTCGGCGAGCTCTGTAAGCCCGAGACGGTCCTGGCGAGCAACACTTCGTCCATCTCGATCACGGCGCTGGGAGCGGCGTCCGGCCGGCCCGATCGCGTCATCGGCATCCATTTCATGAACCCGGTGCCGGTCATGCGGCTCGTGGAGGTCGTGCGGGGCCTGGACACGTCCGAGGAGACGACGGCCCTGGCGCTTAAGGTCGCGCGACGCCTGGACAAGACGGCGGTGGTTTGCCGCGACAGCCCCGGCTTCATCGTGAACCGGCTCCTGATGCCGATGATCAACGAGGCGATCTTCCTGCACCAGGAGCAGCCGGAGCTGACGCCGGTGCAGATCGACCTGGCGATGACCGCCGGCACGAACCAGCCGGTCGGCCCCCTCGCCCTGGCCGACCGGGTCGGGCTGGACACCGTGCTGGCGATCCTGACCGTCCTGCACGAGGACCTGGGCGATCCCAAGTTCCGCCCCTGCCCCCTGCTCCGGCAGTACGTCGCGGCCGGCCGGCTGGGACGCAAGAGCGGGCGGGGCTTCTACGAGTACGAGAGCCATCAGCGGTCGGCCGGCTGACCGCCGACGGCCGGGAGGTGCCCTTGCCGCAGTCCCTCGACAGGCCCGAGCGCAAGCCGCGGTTCACCTCGCTGTCCGGCCTGGACATCCAGCGCGTCTACCGGCCGGACGACCTCAAGGGCTGGAGCCCCGAGCGCGACCTCGGCGCGCCCGGGGAATTTCCCTACACCCGCGGCATCCACCCCACGATGTACCGGGGCCGGCTCTGGACGATGCGCCAGTTCGCCGGCTTCGGGTCGGCCGAGGACACGAACCGCCGCTTCGCGTACCTGCTGGCCCGGGGCCAGACGGGCCTCAGCGTCGCCTTCGACATGCCGACGCTGATGGGGCTGGACTCCGACGATCCCCGCGCCCGCGGCGAGGTCGGCCGCTGCGGCGTCGCCGTCTCCTCGCTCGCCGACATGGAGCGGCTGTTCGAGGGCATCCCGCTCGACCGCATCACGACCTCGATGACGATCAACGGCCCGGCGGCGGTCCTCTTCGCCATGTACCTCGCGGCGGCGGAGCGGCGCGGTATCCCCTTCGACCGCCTCGGCGGCACGCTGCAGAACGACATCCTCAAGGAGTACATCGCCCAGAAGGAATGGCTCTTCCCCCCGGAGCCCTCGCTGCGGCTGATCACGGACACGATCGCCTACTGCGCGGCGCGCGTGCCCGCCTGGAACCCGATCAGCATCAGCGGCTACCACATCCGCGAGGCCGGCTCGACGGCGGTGCAGGAGCTGGCCTTCACGCTCTACGACGGGCTCACCTACGTGGCGCGCGCCGTGCAGGCCGGCCTCGACGTGGACGCCTTCGCGCCGCGCCTGTCCTTCTTCTTCAACGTGCACAACGACTTCTTCGAGGAGATCGCCAAGTTCCGCGCGGCGCGCCGCCTCTGGGCGCGCGAGATGGAGCGGCGGCACCGGCCGAAGGACCCCCGCTCGCTCCGGCTGCGTTGCCACGCGCAGACGGCCGGTTGCTCGCTGACCGCGCAGCAGCCCTTGAACAACGTCGTCCGCACGACGCTCCAGGCGCTGGCGGCGGTGCTGGGCGGCACGCAGTCGCTGCACACGAACTCGATGGACGAGACGCTCGCCCTGCCCACCGAGGAGGCCGTCACGCTCGCGCTCCGCACCCAGCAGATCATCGCCCACGAGAGCGAGGTGACGAACACCGTGGACCCGCTCGGCGGCTCCTACTACGTCGAGGCGCTCACGAACCGCTTGGAGGAGGCGGCGCTGGACTACATCCGCAAGCTGGACGCCATGGGCGGAATGGTGGCCGCGATCGAGCGGGGCTATCCGCAGCGGGAGATCCTGGAGGCCTCCCAGCGCTACCAGCGGGAGGTGGAGCGCAAGGACCGGGTGATCGTCGGGGTGAACGAGTTCGTGGAGCCGGCTACTCGGCACATTCCCATCCTGAAGATCGGCCGGGAGGTGGAGCAGGAGCAGGTCGCGCGCCTGTCGGACCTGCGGAAGTCGCGCGATCCCTTCAAGATGGCGGGCGCGCTGGAGGCGCTGCAGGAGTCGGCGGCGACCGACGAGAACCTGATGCCGGCGCTGATCGAGGCGGTGAAGGCGAAGGCGACGCTGGGCGAAATCTGCGCGGCGTTGAAGGAAGTGTTCGGGACCTATCGGGAGCCGGTGGTGCTGTGAGGGCCGTGGCGGAACCCAGTCGCTTCCGCGCCTCCCGCAGCGCCCCTTCCACGGCGCTCCGGAGCGGAAGCCTGCCGGTATTCCCGCGGCTGCGGTCTGCGACCGCAGTGCCTTGGTCAGTACCGGCTTTCCTTCTCCGGACGCCGGGCGGGGCCCCGTCGCTCCGGCAAAGTCGCTCCGAGCCCCGCCACGGCCCTTGCGAGGCTGGGGCGAAGGGGTCCCGGCAGACGAACGGCGCGCGGGCTCGCTGGCGGCCCGATGCGTTGCCGTCGGGTGGCGGTTCAGAACCCTACTGTTGGCCGCTCGCCCCCTCGGACCACCGGAACGGCTCGCGGCGCCCATGCGGCCACCGATGGGCCATGCCCGCCATGCCGCATCGCTTCGCCGCGCATCCGTTCCTGCCGGGCGGGGAGCATGGAGAACGCGCGGCGGTCGCGACGGAGCCGCTGAGCAGGCGGCCGCGCCTCGGCCGGCAAGACCGACGAACGAACCACGAGCGACGAGGCACGTCCCGTGAAGCTCGGCGCCTTTGAAATTTTCCCCCTGTCCGACGGCCGGTTCCGGCTGGACGGGGGCGCGATGTTCGGCGTCGTGCCGAAGGCGCTCTGGGCGCGTTGCTGCCACGCCGACGAGCAGAACCGCATCCCGCTGGCGCTCAGGCCCCTCCTGATCCGGGCCCACGGCAAGCCCATCCTGGTGGACACGGGCATCGGGGAGGGCTGGGACGCGACGTTCCGGGACCGCTTCGCGGTCGAGCGACGGCCGACGCTGATCGAGTCGCTGAAGGCCCACGGCCTCGGGCCGGAGGACATCCACCTCGTGATCAACACGCACCTGCATTTCGACCATGCTGGCGGCAACGGCACGCGGGACGAGGCCGGGCGTCCGGTTCCCGCCTTTCCCCGGGCCCGCTACGTCGTCCAGCGCGGCGAATACGAGGACGCGGTGCTGCCCAACGAACGCACCAGGGCCAGCTATCGGGCCGAGACCTTCGTCCCGATCGCCCAGGCCCACCGCTGGGAGTTCGTCGAAGGCGACACCGAGATCCTGCCGGGGCTGTCGGTGGTCGTGACCCACGGCCACACGGCGCACCACCAGGCGGTGAAGATCGAGTCCGAGGGCCTGACGGCCTTCTACCTCGGCGACCTGATCCCGACCGTCGCCCACCTGCCCCTGCCCTACATCATGGGCTACGACCTGCACCCCCTGCAGACGCTGGAGGCCAAGCGCCGGGTCCTGGAGCAGGCGAGCGACGAGCGGTGGCTGCTGATCTTCGAGCACGACCCGGAGGTGCCGATGGGCCGCGTCCGTCGGGACGGTGAGGGGACGTACCGTCTGGAAGCACTCGTCGCTCGTCCTTCGTGAAGCGTCGTTCGTGGGGTCTCCAACCGCGACAGACGCGTCACGCGCGACAAATTCTGAGCGACGCCGAGGGCAGCCGATGACCATCGCCGACAAACCCATCCGCGTCCTCCTCGGCAAGGTCGGGCTCGACGGGCACGACCGGGGCATCAAGCTCGTCGCCCGCGCCCTGCGCGACGCGGGTGTCGAGGTCATCTACACCGGCCTGCACCAGACGCCCGAGCAGGTCGTCGCGACGGCCATCCAGGAGGACGTGCGGGCGATCGGGCTCAGCGTCCATTCCGGCGCGCACGACTACCTGCTGCCCCGCGTGATCGAGCTGCTGCGCGAGCAGGGCGCGGAGGACATCGCGGTCTTCGGCGGCGGGATCGTCCCCGACGAGGACGCGCCGCGGCTCAAGGCCGCCGGCGTCAAGGCGCTCTTCGGGCCCGGCACGCCGATGAGCGAGATCGTGGACTTCGTGAAAGGACTCCGCCCATGCGCCCCGTCTACCTGATCGGCGGCGGCATCACCAAGTTCGCCAAGGCCCACCGTGACAAGGACTTCCGGCTGATGGTCAAGGAGGCCTACGAGGCAGCCCTGGCCGACGTGCCGCGCCTGTCGAAGGACCGGATCGACGGCGCGGTCGGCTCCTACTTCTCGGACCACTTCACCCGCCAGCTCAAGGCCGCCAGCATGGTCCAGGACTACCTGGGCCTCTGCCCCAAGCCCTCCAAGCGCGTCGAGGGCGGCGGCGCGACCGGGGGCCTGTGCTTTCAGTCCGCCTGGGAGGCCGTGGCCTCCGGCCGCATGGACTGCTGCCTCGCCTTCGGCTTCGAGACCATGTCGCGCGTGAACACCTGGAAGGGCAACGAGTTCATCGCGCTGGCCTCGGACACCAACTTCGACTTCCCCGTCGGCGGTTTCTACTCGGGCTACTACGCGATGATGGTCCGGCGCCACATGCACGAGTTCGGCACGACGGTCGAGCAGATGGCCATGGTCTCGGTCAAGAACCACCTCAACGCCCTGCACAACCCCTACGCGCAGAAGGCCAAGCGCCTCACGATCAAGCAGGTGCGCGAGTCGCCCATGGTCGCGACGCCGCTGACGATGGAGGACATCTGCACCATGTCGGACGGCGCGGCCGTCTGCCTCCTGGCCTCCGAGGAGGTGGCGGAGAAGGTCTGCGACCGGCCGGTGAAGGTCACGGGCGTCGGCTCCGGCTCCGACGCGATGCGGATGGCCGACCGCCCGCACGGCAAGGTCATCCTCCTGCCGCACGAGCAGGAGTCGGACTACGCCCACCTGCGCTACCCCGGCGTGCATTCGTTCCGCGGGGGACGGATGGCGGCCAAGCTGGCCTACCGGATGGCCGGCATCGGCAACCCGCTGGAGGACCTGAGCTTCGTCGAGCTGCACGACGCCTACACCTCCTCGGAGATCCAGACCTATGAGGACCTGGGCCTCTGCCGCTACGGCGAGGGCGGCAGGTTCGTCGAGAGCGGGATGCCCTTCATGCCCGGCCTGGACTACGGGCTGGAGCTGCCGCGACAGGGCCGCCTGCCCGTGAACCCCTCCGGCGGGCTGCTGGCCTGCGGGCACCCGGTCGGAGCGACGGGGTTGATGCAGGCGGTCTTTGCCTTCTGGCAACTGCAGGGGACGATCGCCAAGCACCTGGGCAACGACCGGCTGCAGGTCCCCAACGCCCGGCGCGGCTTGATCCACAGCCACGCCGGCACGGGCACCTACATCACGGTCTCGATCCTGGAGGCGGTGTGAGGAGTGCGGCGTGTTGATTGACGCTGTGTGATTGGGGAGTGCGGGGGAACCTCCTTGGACACCGATAACTCACCACTCAACGCTCAACACTCCGAGCCCCTGATCATCCAGGACCACTACGAGATCGACTACCGGCACAGCTACGCCCAGGACTCGCCCTTCTTCCTCGGCTTGAGCCAGGGCCGGCTGCTCGGCTCCCGCTGCACGGGCTGCGGCTACACCTACGCGACGCCCCGGGCCCACTGCATGGAATGCGGCCGACCGACCGCCTGGCACGAGCTGCCGCTCCGCGGCCGCATCCACACCTTCACCACCTGCCACTACGGCGGCGAGGCCTTCCTCAAGGAGACGCCCTTCACGCTCATCCTGGTCGAGTTCGAGGGGGCCGACACGCTGTTCCTCTCCCGCCTCAAGGGACTCGCGCCGGACGACGTGCGGATCGGCCTCCCGGTCGTGGCCCGTTTCTCCCCCACGCCCGCCTTCAAGGTGACGGACGTCTGGTTCGAGCCGGCGGAGCCCGCATGAACGAGGCCCCGGCCAGACTCGCCGAGCGCGTTCGGGCCGGCGACGTGCGGGCGGTGTCCCGCCTCATCACGCTGGTCGAGAACGGCGCGCCGGAGGGCCGGGAGGCCCTGCGCCGCCTGGAGGCGACGCCGCGCCGCGCGCTCGTCGTCGGCGTGACCGGCTACCCCGGCGCCGGCAAGAGCACGCTGCTCGATCAGCTCGCCGCGGCCTACCGGCGGCAACACCGGAAGGTCGGCATCCTGGCCGTGGACACGAGCAGCCCGCTCACGGGCGGCGCGATCCTGGGCGACCGCATCCGCATGCAGGCGCACGCGGCGGACGAGGGCGTGTTCATCCGCAGCATGGCGACGCGCGGGCACCACGGCGGGCTCGCGCGGGCGACGGGCGAGGCGATCCTCGTGCTCGACGCCGCGGGCTACGACCCCATCCTCGTCGAGACCGTCGGCGTGGGGCAGGACGAGGTGGAGGTGCGCGGCCTCGCGCGGGTCGTCGTGGCCGTCGTCGCGCCCGGCCTGGGCGACGAGGTGCAGGCGATGAAGGCCGGCCTGCTGGAGGTCGCCGACCTCGTCGTGGTCAACAAGGCCGACCACGAGGGCGCGGAGGCCGCCGTCCGCGCCCTACAAGACTGGGTCCCGCTGGTCCTCCGCACCGTCGCCCCCAAGGGCGAGGGTCTCCCCGAGCTCCTGGCGGCCCTCGACGCGCGCCGGGACCCCGCTTGATGTTTATCTTCCGTTTATACAAATCGGCAGAATCGCTACCAATAATTTACGCTTCTCCCGCCGGCGCGCCGCATACAATCTCCCCCTGATACGGCGGGGTTGCGCTCCTCCCGGACGCCCGCACTCCGCCTTGATGGCCCACCCGACCGGTTGGTCGCATGACCAAGTACACCGATTTCGTCAATTACAACCTCTCCATGCTGACCGACTCGGTCCGAATCCAGGCCTATCGTCAAGCCCTGGGGCGGACGGTGCGCCCGGGCGACGTGGTGGCGGACGTCGGCAGCGGGTCGGGCATCCTGGCCTTCCTCGCCTGCCGGGCCGGCGCCGGGCGCGTGTACGCCATCGAGGCCGAGGACGTGATCGAGATGGCCCGGCAGGTCTGCGCCAAGAACGGCCTGGAGGACCGGGTCGTGTTCATCCACGACCAGTCCTTCCGCGCCGAGCTGCCCGAACAGGTGGACGTGATCGTCACGGAAACCATGGGGACCTTCGGCGTGGACGAGGGCCTGGTCGGCTCCGTCCTCGACATCCGCGACCGGTTCCTCAAGCCGTCCGGCGCCGTCATCCCCCGCGCCCTGGCCCTGTCCGTCGTCCCGATCGAGCTACCCGGCTTCTACCAGCACATGGTCGAGTTCTGGAGCACCAACTGCCAGGGGGTCGACTTCTCGCCGGTTCGGCACCTGGCGGCCAACAACTTTCACCCGATCAAGATCCATGCGGACGTCTTTCTCAGCGCCCCCGCTCAGGTGCTGCAGGTTGCGCTCCACGAGGCGAAGAGCTCCGACCTCGCGTTCGAGTGCTCGTTCTACGCGACCCGCCGCGGGCGGCTGCACGGCTTGGCGGGCTGGTTCGCGGCGGAGCTCTCCGACGGCACGAGCCTGACGAACGAGCCGGAACGCGCGTCGCACTGGGGGGTGGCCTTCTTCCCGCTCGATCAGCCGGTGCCGGTGGAGCGGGGCAACCGCATCGCCGTCCGGGTCCTCGCGACCGGCAACGGAAGCCTGTGGCGCTGGCAGGTCGCCGTGAACGGCCGCCGGTTCGACCAAGAGACGCCCTGGGGGTTCGAGCAGCTCCCCGGGGAGGCGCACAAGTTGTCGGCCGGTCGAATGCCGAAGCTCTCCAGGAAGGGGGAGGCGGAGCGCTTCCTCCTGAGCCTCTTGGACGGCACCAAGTCCCTCTGCGAAATCGAAGCGGAGTTCCTGGGCCGGTATCCGGACGTCGGCGCGTCGAAAGAACAGGCTTCCGCCTTCGTCCGGGATATCGTCCTGCGGAACACCTGACCCGACGCCCGCCCCGGTCCGGGCCTCCCCCGCCGAGACGCCCCCGCCCATCGTCCTCCGCCCTCCTCCGGGCCCCGGCCCTCGATGCCGGCGTCTCCCCTCCGCCGAGACCATTTGCCGTCGCCGATCGGATCGCTTTATGCTGGGGGCGGCCCGGCCCCACCGCGGGGGCCGGCCCGCCAGGGAGGACCGGCCATGAGCGCGACGGGCGGACGTCTCACCATCGGCCAGACGCTGATCATCATCACCCTGCTCTTCATCGTCGCCATCACGGGCATTCTGGTCTACACGATCCTCACCATGAACAGCCGGCAGTCCGACGCCGTCGTGATCAACATCGCGGGGCGGCAGCGCATGCTGAACCAGATGTTTCTGAAGGAGGTGCTGCTGGCCGCGCAGGGTCACCCGGCGAACTACCGGTACACGGCGGAGGTCTGGAAAAGCTCGCTCAAGGCGCTGCTCGATGGCGGCCGGGCGGTGCTGCTCGGCAAGACCGAGACCGTCGAGTTGCCGCGGACCGAGAACGTCGACGTCCGAGCGCGCCTGATGGACCAGCATCGCCTCATCGACGAGCTGGTGCGCAAGGGAGAGGCCTTCGCCGCCCTGCCGCCGGACGACCCCGGCGCGGCGGCCGGGCTCCAGGAGCTGCTGGCCTTGAACGACCGGCTCAACGACGTGACCCTGACCGCGGCTCGCCTGTACTTTGTCAACTCGGAGGCACGGGTCGCCAGCATGCTCCGCTGGGAGGTGTCGCTCGGCCTCTGCGTGGCGGTCCTGGGCATGCTCCTGAGCGGCCAGGTCGTCCGCACCAGCCGCAAGCTGGAGGAGGAGGTGGCCCAGCGCAAGCAGGCCGAGGAGGAGCTGCGCCGCAGCGAGGCGCAGCGGGTCGAGGCCTTTCGCCAGAGCGACGAGTTGAAGTCGGCCCTGCTCTCCTCGGTCTCGCACGAGCTGCGCACGCCGCTGACGGCCATCAAGTCGACGGTGGTCGGCCTGATGCGGTCCTCGGACCCCCTCCCGGAGGCGGTGCGGATCGAGCTGCTCCGCGGCCTCGACCAGGAGGTGGACTACCTGGACCGGCTCGTCAGCAATCTGCTGGACATGTCGCGCATCGAAGCCGGCACGCTGATCCCGAGCCGGCAATGGCAGCCGCTGGAGGACTTGGTGGAGGGGGCCGTGCGCCGCACGACGGCGGCCCTGCAGGGCCGCCCGCTGGAGATTCACCTGCCGGACGGCGTCACGCCGGTCTACGTCGACGCCGTGGAGATCCAGCAGGTGCTCGTGAACCTCCTCGACAACGCCGCGAAATATTCGCCGCCCGGGTCGACGATCCGGTTGACGGCCCGGACCGCGGGCGGGGAATTCGAGATCGCCGTGGCCAACGAAGGGGACGGCATCCCGGCGACGGACGCCGAGCGGGTCTTCGATCGCTTCTACCGGCTCCAGACGCACCGCGAGCGCTCGGTCCGCGGCTGCGGACTGGGGCTCGCGATCTGCCGGGGCCTGGTGACCGCGCACGGAGGCCGCATCTGGGTGGAGTCCGCACCCCGACGCGGGACGACGGTCGCGTTCCGCATCCCGACGCCCGACCCCGAGCCCTTGTTCCCGGCCGCCCCCGCTCCGGGAGATCGCGCATGAGCCACGGCGCCCGCATCCTCGTCGTGGACGACGAGCGCCAGATCCGACGGTCGCTCCAGGTCAACCTTGAGGCCCAGGGCTACGCGGTCACGCCCGTGTCGACGGGGGAGGAGGCGCTGGCGGAGGTCGGGGCCCGCATGCCAGACCTGATCCTGCTCGACCTGCTGATGCCCGGCCTGGACGGCGTGGAAACGACCCGCCGCATCCGGGCGCTTTCGCCCGTCCCGATCATCGTCCTGTCGGCCGTCTCCTCGGAGGCCAAGAAGGTGGAGGCGCTCGAGCTGGGGGCGGACGACTACATCACCAAGCCCTTCAGCACGGTCGAGCTGCTCGCCCGGATCAAGTCCGTGCTGCGGCGGGCCGCCGGTGCCAAGAGCGCGCTGCCCCTGTTCACGACCGGCGAGCTATCCGTCAACTACGCGAGCCGCGAGGTCCGACTCGCCGGCGAGCCGGTCAAGCTCACGCCGACCGAGTACGACCTGCTCAAGTTCATGATCGAGCACGCCGGCAAGGTGCTGACGCACCAGATGCTGCTGACGGCGGTCTGGGGCAACTCCCAGGCGGCGCATGCCCAGTACCTTCGCGTCTTCGTCGGTCACCTGCGGAAAAAGCTGGAACGAGACCCGGCCCGTCCCCGCTATATCCTCACGGACCCCGGCGTGGGCTACCGGTTCGTGGCCGACCCGCCGGAGTAGGCCGGGCCCGGCGGGGGCGGGCGGTGTCCCGCCTCGTCACGCTGGTCGAGAACGGCGCGCCGGAGGGCCGGGAGGCCCTGCGCCGCCTGGAAGCGCCGCCGCGCCGCGCGGCCCCCCTCGGCCGGGCTTGACTCCCGCCGATTCTGGATTACTGAATCAGCCGTCAGTCGAGCGGTCACTGCGTCCGGCCGAGCCCGCCCCCGAGGCAGGGCCTCCGGCCGGTCCCACAAATCCCAACCAACGGAGAAAGGAGGGACGAACCATGTTCAAGCCGTTCGTCGCGATGACGGGTGCCCTCGCCCTGCTCCTGGGCGGGATGGCCCTCGTACCCACCTCGGCAGGGGCGGCTGGCTGGATTTCCCAGACCGACTCCTTCGCCGCGGCCTGGGTGAGGGAGGTCGAGCAGGAGCTGTCCAAGCAGGATTACCGGGCGATGTTCTTGAACGATCCCCGGACTCCGCAGGCCGCCGTCCTCCAGCGACTCAACCAGGCGGCCATGGCCTTCAACGAGAAGAACGAGGCGCTGGGCGAGCAGTTCGTCCGCGAGGCCATCGACGTGTTGGAGGCGGGGGTGACGAAGCGTTATTACAGCCAGGCGGACATCGAGCCGCTCGTCACCTTCATCAAGCAGCACGCGCCGGGGAAGAAGGTGTAACCGAACGCGCGGCGGGGGCGCCGCGCCCCCGCCGTTCCCAGGCCTCGGACGAAGCAGCCGATCGGTTCCGGATGCTCGAACACCCGAGGATTGGTCAGGAGCCTCAGGAACGCGAGCAGGCTCGCCCAGGGGAGGCCGACCGGGGCCGTGCCGTTCCAAGGGAGAGGTAGGGGGGAGCACGGCAGCCCGGGGCGTCTGAGGCTCCGGTTAGATTTTCAGATGGCTTGACAGGGCGCCGCTCGGCCGCGCCGGATCTACGACGAGCGCACCGGCGGACGGAGTTGCGCGATCGTCTCGACCGCCCGGGGATTTTCCAGGCCGGAGAGGTCGCCGGGGTCCCGGCCGAGGTAGGCCGCGCGGGCCACCCGGCGCAAGATCTTGCCGTTCCTCGTCCTGGGCAGCTCGGGCACGACGTGGACGGCGGCCGGCTTGAGCGCCTTCCCCAGATGCTCGGCCACGCGGCCCGTCAGCTCGTCGGCCAGCGCGCCGCTCGCTTCCCGGCCCGGCTTCAGCACGACGAAGCAGACCAGCTTCTCCCCCTTGAGCGGATCGGGCACGCCCACCGCCGCGGCCTCGCTCACGGCCGGATGGCCGGTGAGGACCGCCTCGACCTCGGCCGGGCCCAGGCGCTTGCCGGCCACCTTGATCGTGTCGTCCGACCGGCCGAGGATGTACCAGAACCCCTCCTCGTCGGTGGTCGCCCAATCGCCGTGCACCCAGACTCCCGGCCAGCGCGACCAGTAGGCCTCGAGATACCGTTGCGGGTCGCGCCAGAATCCCCGGGTCATTCCCGGCCAGGGCTTCGTGACGACCAGCTCGCCCACCTGCCCCCGCACCGGCCGTCCCTCGGTATCGAGGATCTCCGCCGCCATGCCGAGGCAGGGGCCGGTGAAGGCGCAGGCCTTGCTCGGATGCAGGACCGTTCCCGCAACGATGCCCCCCGACACCTCCGTGCCGCCCGAGTAGTTGATGATCGGGCAGCGTCCCCGCCCGACCTGCCGGAAGTACCAATGGTAGGCCTCCGGCGTCCAGGGCTCGCCGGTCGAGCCCAGGACGCGCAGACTGCCGAGGTCGCGCCCCGCAAGCGGCGCCTCGCCGTGCCTCATGAGCGCCCGGACCGCCGTCGGCGCCAGGCCCAGGACCGTCACCCGATGCCGCTCGACCAGCTCCCAGAGCCGGCCCGCGTGGGGCCAATCCGGCGCGCCCTCGTACAGGAGGCAGGTCGCGCCAAGGGTGAGCGCGCCCATGATGGCCCAGGGCCCCATCATCCAGCCGAGGTCGCTGAGCCAGAAGAGACAGTCCT
The DNA here is from genome assembly GCF_979578155.1 of Candidatus Nitrospira neuquenensis. NCBI lineage: Bacteria > Pseudomonadati > Nitrospirota > Nitrospiria > Nitrospirales > Nitrospiraceae > Nitrospira > Candidatus Nitrospira neuquenensis. The sequence goes on from NZ_CEFZDU010000036.1 coordinate 159,277, forward strand.
CCTCCTGCAGGTCGAAGTGGAAGGCGAGGTCGTGCGCCGCCTTGATCGGAAAGCCGGCGTGGACATGCACCGTGCCCTTGGGCCGCCCCGTCGTGCCGGAGGTGTAGAGGATCATGAAGGGCTCGTCGGCCTCCGTCTCCGCCGGTGGCCCGCCCTCGCCCTCGCCCAGTTCCCGGTGCCACCAGCGGTCGCGGTCCGGCGTCCAGGACACCGGACAGCCCACCCGTCGCACGACCAGCAGGTGCTCGACGGTCGGACAGCGCGCCGCCGCCTCGTCGGCGGCGGGCTTCATCGGCACGACCGCGCCCCGCCGGAAGCCGCCGTCGGCCGTCACCAGCAGCTTTGCCTCGCAGTCCCGCGCGCGGGCGGCCACGGCCTCCGCGCCGTAGCCGGAGAAGATCGGCGTGTAGATCGCCCCGACCCGCGAGCAGGCCAGCGTGACGACCGCCGTTTCGGGGATCATCGGGAGGAAGACCGCCACCCGATCGCCCCGCCCCACGCCCAGCCCGCGCAGCGCGGCGGCGGCGCGGCGCACCTCCGCGTCCAGCTCCCGATAGGTGAGCGTCCGCCGCGCGCCGTCCTCCCCCTCCCAGCGGATCGCGACCCGCTCGGCCGAGGGACCGGCCCGGCGCTTGTGCACGCAGTTGTCCGAGAGGTTCAGCCGCCCGCCCGCGAACCAGCGGGCCCACGGGATGCCGCGACTCACGTCCAGCACGCGGCCGTAGGGCCGCGCCCAGGCGATGCCCATCTCCTGGAGCGCCGCCGGCCAGTACCACTCCGGCTCGGCGATCGAGCGGGCGTGGAGCGCGGCGTAGTCGGCGAGGCCGTGCCGCCGCAGGAATCGGTGGAGCCGGCTGCGCTGGACGACCTCGGGGCCGGGATGCCAGACCGCGGTCATGTCCGGCGCTCGATGGGCACGAAGGCCTGCGGCGGCGGGCCGCTGTAGAAGCTGCGGGGACGGATGAGGCGGTTGTGGTCCTGCTGCTCGATGATGTGCGCGCACCAGCCCGCGACGCGCGAGCAGACGAACAGCGGCGTGTACAGCTCGCGCGGGACGCCGATCAGGAGGTAGGCGACGGCGGTGTAGAAGTCCAGATTGGGATGGAGCCCCTTCTCCTCCCGCATGATCCGGTCGAGGATCGTCGCGATCTCGTACCAGCGGCGGTCGCCGCAGCGGCGGCTCAGCGCCTCCGCCTGCCGCTGGATGATCGCCGACCGCGGGTCGCCCCGCTTGAGCACCCGGTGTCCGAAGCCCATCACGCGCCGCTTCGCCGCCAGGGCGTCCCGCACCCAGCGCTCGGCCCGGTCGCGCGTCCGGATTTCCAGGAGCATCGCCGCGACTGCCTCGTTCGCGCCCCCATGGAGCGGGCCCTTGAGCGCGGCCACGGCCGCCGTCACGGCCCCGTGCAGGTCCGTGAGCGTGGAAGCGGCCACCCGCGCGGCGAAGGTCGAGGCGTTGAACTCGTGCTCCGCGTAGAGGATCAGGGAGACGTCCAGCGCGCGAGCCATGGCCCGCGCCGCGTCGTCGCCCCGCCGGTCCGTCAGGAGGAGGAGCAGGTTTTCGCTGAACCGCAGCCCCGGCGCCGGCCGCATCTGCCGCTTGCCCTGGGCCAGCCGGTAGGCCTCGGCGATCATGAGGGGAATCTGGGCCAGCAGGCGGACGGACTTGCGGAGGCTCGCCTCGCGCGAGCCGTCGGCCGCCTCCGGGTCCGTCATGCCGAGCAGCGAAACCCCGGTGCGGAGCACATCCATCGGATGGGCGGTCGGCGGCACGACGCCGATGAAGGCCTCCACCGGGCCGGGCAGGACCGCCTCGCGCAGGAGCTGGACGCGGAAGTCCTCCAGCTCCTTCCCGGTCGGGAGCCGGCCGAAGAGGAGGAGGTAGGCCACCTCCTCGAAGTCCGCCCCCTCGGCCAGGTCGCCGATCGCGTAGCCGCGATAGCGCAGCCCCGCCCCGCCCTCGTCGAGCTGGCAGAGCGCGGTCTCCCCCGCGATCACGCCCTCCAGCCCCGGCGAATAGGCCGGCCGGTCACCCGTGGTCGTCTCGTCCATGACGTTCCTTGAGCTCTTCGTCCAGCCGCTTGTACTCCTCGTAGCGGAGCAGGTCGGAGAGCTGGGCCCTCGTCTGCATGGCCCCGAGCGACTCGCGCGACGTGCCGAGCGCTTTCAGCTCGGCGAGCAGCCGCTCGACCGCCTTGGCGGCGACCCGCAGCGCCGTGACCGGGAAGATCACGAGGCGATAGCCCAGGTCTTCCAGCTCCGCCACGGTCAGGCTCGGGGTCTTGCCGAACTCGGTCAGGTTGGCCAGGAGCGGGACCGTGAGCCCCTCCTTCGCCAGGGCCCGGGCGAAGGCCCGGAACTCCTCCTTCGATTCCAGCGCCTCGGGAAAGACCGCGTCGGCCCCCGCCTCGACGTAGCGGCGCGCGCGTCGGACGGCGGCGTCCAGCCCCTCGACGGCCCGCGCGTCGGTCCGGGCGACGATGAGAAAATCCGGGTCCTCGCGGGCCCGGACCGCAGCGGCGACCTTGGCGGCCATCTCGCCGGCGGGGATCAGCCGCTTGCCGGGCAGGTGGCCGCACTTCTTCGGCATCTCCTGGTCCTCGAGGTGCAGGCCCGCGAGCCCCGCCCGCTCGAACTCCCGCACGGTCCGCATGACGGCGAGCGGCCCGCCGTAGCCCGTGTCCGCGTCGGCCAGCGCCGGCAGCGCCACGGCCCGCGCGATGGTGCCCGCGTCCGCCACCACCTCGCTCGGCGAGAGCAGCCCGATGTCCGGCAGGCCGCGGGCCGCGGCCAGCGCCGCGCCGGAGACGTAGACCGCGTCGAACCCCGCGCGCTCGACCTGGAGCGCGGTCAGGGCGTTGAACGCGCCGGGCAGGACGACCGTCCCCCGGGCGATCAGCTCCCGCAACCGCCGCGGTTTGCTCGCCGACGTGTCGCGTGTCACGTGCCCGAACGCCTCACCCTCCCCCTCGCGGGGGAGGGACCGTACCAGCCGCCTCAGATGGTTCGACCTGCAATCTTGAGCAGCCCGGCCAGTTCGCCGACATCCTTGGATCGCTCCATCCGCCAGACCCACTCGATCACCCGGCCGGCCCGCCGGCGGTCCAGCCTGCCGGCGGCGAGCGCCCGGAATTTTTCCTCCACCTCGCGGTCCGACATCGGATTGCGCGGGTGGCCGAGGGGATAGTCCACCTGCTTGACGTATTCCTTGCCCGCCGCGGTCCGGACGGCGACCCGCGTCGGCATGGCCTGCGGGTACCAGCCGGCGAAATCCGGCAGCTCCACGACCCGCACCTTCTCCATGAGGTCCCGGACCGCCGCGCGGCGGAGCCGCGCCGGCGCGAAGGACGCCGCCGTCACGGCCCCGTCCAGGAGCGTCGTCGCGACGCAGTAGGGAAAGCTGTGGTCGGCGGTCTCCCGCGTGGCCGGACGCCACTTCTCGGGGTCGCGCCCGATGATCTCGATCGCCACGTCGTAGCTCCCGACCTCGATGTCGACGATCTCCGTCAACGCCCCCTTCCCCTCGGCCTTGAGCAGCTCGTCGCGGACGACGAGCGCCGCCTCGACCGCGGTCTGGGCGTGGTACTCGACCGGATAGTGCTTGATGTAGGTGTCGAGGACCTTGAACGGCACGGCGGCGCGTCCGGGACCGGCGCGCTCGCCGCCGAAGGCCGGCAGCTCGAAGGGGCCGGAGACCAACCTCATGAAGCCCTTCTCGCCCTCGAAGACGGGCGAGGGGCCGGTCATGCCCTCGCGGGCGAGCATCGCGGCGAAGAGGCCGTTGCGGGCGGCGTTCGAGAAGGCGCACGCCTTCCACATGGACACCTCGCCCACCCGCGTCTGCCGGAGCGCCACGTTCGCGACGGCCGCCAGGTTCACGGCCTGGACGGTCTGCGCGCGCGGGAGCCCCCAGACCTTCGCCGCGCCGAGCGCCGCGCTGATCGGTCCGTAGGTGACGTGGTCCCACCCGCGCGGCCGCAGCGCCGCCGCGTCGCAGAGCCGGCAGTGCGCCTCGTAGGCGAGCACCAGGGCCTCGATCGCCCGCCGGCCGGAGGCGCGGGCCGCCTCGGCCGCCGCCAGCACCGCGGCGAGGTTGTCCGAGGGATGGGCGGGCTCCTTCGAGAGGTAGGTGTCGTTGAAGTCCAGGTACCGGACGAGCGCGCCGTTGGCGAAGGCGGCCAGGTCCGGCGTCGTCCGGTCGGACGTGCCCCAGAGCGTCGCGCCGCTGGCCGTCCGCACGGAGGCCGCCAGGCGGCGGGCGATGCGGCAGGGCGGCGCGTCCCAGGCGGCGAGGGCGCAGCCCAGGCTGTCCAGCACCCGGCGCTTGACCTCGTGGGCGACGTCCGCGGGTAGCCGCGCGAAGGAGAGCCCCTGTGCGTAGTCGGCCAGACGGTGAGCGATCACGGCGGGGCACCTCGACGCGAAAATTCTACCATTCCCGCCATGACGGGGGAATGCAATTCTGCTAGGATGCCCCCGCGCATTCGAACCAGGGGGGAACAGCCCATGCCGTACCGGCGATATGCGTTCGTCAAGGTTTCGACCGAGGAGCGGATCGCGACGGTCACGTTGGACAACCCGCCGGTCAACCTGCTCGGCACGGCCGTGCTGGCCGAGCTGGATCGGCTGTTCAGCGAGCTGGAGGGAGACTCCGAGGTGCGGGTCGTCATCCTGACGGCCGTGGGGCGGTTCTTCTGCCCGGGCGCGGACATCAAGGACCTCGCCGCGCTGGAGGCCACCTACCAGGGCTTCGAGTTCTCCATGCACGGCCAGGCCCTGCTCAACCGGATCGAGCGGTTCGACAAGCCGGTCATCGCGGCGCTCAACGGCTCCTGCTTCGGCGGGGGGCTGGAGCTGGCGATGGCCTGCCACATGCGCGTGGCCGCCTCGGGGATCGCGCTGGGGCTCCCGGAGATCAACCTGGGGCTGATCCCCGGCTTCGGCGGCACCCAGCGGCTTCAGCGGATCATCGGCCCCTCCCGCGCCGCCGAGATGATCCTGACCGGCGCCAGCGTCACGTCGGAGGAGGCGCGGGCGCTGGGGCTGGTGAACCGGGTCGTCCCGGCCGACCAGGTCACGGCGCAGGCGCGGGCCCTGGCCGCGATCATCACGAGCAAGGGCCGGCTCGCCACGCAGGCGGCGCTGCGGGCGATCCGCACCGGCCTCGACAGCCCGCTGGCCGAGGGGCTCGCGCGGGAGGCCGAGCTGTTCGGCGAGCTCTGCGAGACGGCGGACAAGAAGGAAGGCACCGCGGCCTTCCTGGAGAAACGCAAGGCGGTCTTCTCCGACCAATGACCCGCCGCCAGCTCTTCACCTTCTGCTTCTTCGCCGCCTTCGCCCTGCTGCTGTCGCAGATCGGGCTGATCTTCCAACCCTTCGTGCTCCCCGTCCTCTGGGCTCTGCTCCTCGCGCACCTGGCCCTGCCCGTGCACCGGCGGCTCGCGCACGCCCTGGGCGGCCGCGAGTCGGCCGCGGCTGGGCTGCTGACCGCGGCGATCATGGCCCTGGGCGTGGTGCCGGTGGCCGTCCTCAGCCTGATGCTCGTCCGCGAGGCCGGTTCGGCCTACGCGGCGATGGACGAATGGATCCGGGCGGGCGGCGTCCAGCGGCTGATGGCGGAGCTCGGGACCGGCTCGATCGCCGGCATCAGGATCCCCAAGCCCCTGGCCCAGGCCGCGCTGGCGCAGGACAAGCTGGAGGCCTTCCTGCTCCAGAGCGCCAGGACGCTCAGCGAGTTCGTCGTGGCGGAGGTCGCGGGCTTCGTCACGAACGCCTTCCGCCTCGGAGCGGACTTCCTCGTCATGATCTTCACCCTCTTCTTCCTGTTCCGGGACGGCCCGCGGCTCTACGAGTCGCTGTACGCGGTGATCCCGCTGGAGGACGGCCACAAGGCACGGATCTTCACCAAGCTGGACCAGACGCTGCGGGCGGTGGTCAAGGGCGTGCTGCTGACGGCCGTGGTGCAGGGGTTGCTCGCCGGCGCCGCCTACGCCATGCTGGACGTGCCCTTCCCGGGATTCCTTACGGCCGTCACCATGGCGCTCGCTCCCCTGCCCTTCGGCGGCACCGCGCTCGTCTGGGTGCCCGTCTCGCTCTACCTCTACTGGGCCGCGCCGCTGTGGCAGGCATTGGCGATGGCGGCCTGGGGCGTGGGCGTGGTCACGCTGGCGGACAACATCCTCAAGCCCATGCTGATCGGCAAGGAGGCGCAGATCCCGGTCCTCGCGCTGTTCTTCAGCATCCTGGGCGGGCTCGCGGTGTACGGCGTGATCGGCATGTTCCTCGGCCCGATCTTCGTCGCCCTGCTCCTGACGGCCGTGCAGATCTACCAGGACGAGTACCTGCCGCGCGACGAGCCGAGCCCGCCGAAGACCTGAGGCTCCCCCGACGCCCCTTCAAGCCGGTCGATGGCCGAGCACCCTGCGGAAGGCGGTCGCCGCCTCCCAGGCCTCGTCGGCCTTCTCGGCGAGGAAGGTCACGTGCCCCATCTTGCGGCCGGGCCGGATCGCGGCCTTGCCGTACACGTGCAGCGCGGCGCCCGGCCGGCCCAGGAGCGCCGCCAGGCCCTCGCCGGTCGTGGCGCGCGTGAGGTCCTCCCCCAGCAAGTTCAGCATGACGGCGGAGCTGAGCAGGCGGACCTCGCCGAGCGGCAGGCCGCAGACCGCGCGCACCTGCTGCTCGAACTGGGAGACGGTGCAGGCGTCCAGCGTGTAGTGCCCCGAGTTGTGCGGGCGCGGCGCGACCTCGTTGACGAACAGCCGGCCGTCGGCCATCAAGAACAGCTCGACGCACAGCACGCCCACCGCATCCAGGGCCTCGACCACGGAGAGGGCCAGCGCCTCCGCCCGCCCCGCCGTCCCCGCCTCCACGGCGGCGGGGACGCGCGTCAGCCGCAGGATGCCCCCTTCATGGAGGTTGCTCACGGCGGGATAGACGCGATGGCCCCCGTCCACGCCCCGCGCGACCAGGACGGACAGCTCCTGCTGGAACGGGAGGAATCGCTCCAGCACCCACTCGCTGTGCCCCGGGCTTCGCGGCTGAACGAACAGCCGGTCCGCCAACGCCGCCACGTCGTCCGCCCCGTCCAGTCGCCACTGTCCCTTGCCGTCGTAGCCGGAGGTCGCGGTCTTGCAGAGGCAGGGGAACCCCAATTCCTCGACGGCGCGCAGGTCGGGCGGCTCTCGGAGGGGACGGAAGGGCGCGACGGGAATGCCCCGTCCGGCGAGGAAGGTCTTCTGGGTCAGGCGATTCTGGAGGAGCTGCAGCACCCTGGCGGAGGGCCTGACGGGCAGGACCCGCTCCAGGGCCTCGGGGGCCGCGACCGGGACGTTCTCCCATTCGTAGGTGACGGCCCGCGCCGCGGCGGTCAGCAGCCGGACGGGCTCCGGGTCGGTGAAGGCCGCGCAGACCGCCCGATCCGCGAGCCGGAGCGCCGGCGCGTCGGGGTCCGGGTCCCACACGGCGACGCGATACCCGAGCCGCTTGGCGGCCGCCGCGAACATGGCGCCGAGCTGGCCGCCGCCCAGCACGGCCACCATCGCGCCGGGCTCGATCCGATCCGCCATGCTAGCCGCCTCGTCGGCCCCGGCGGCCCGACGCCCGCTGCCGCTCCGGGGAGGAGGCGACGGCCGCCTCGGTCTGGGCGCGGCGGAAGGCGATCAACCGATCGCGGACGAGCGGGAACCGGCCGGCGAGGATCTGCGCCGCGAGGAGCCCCGCGTTTTCGCCGCCGCCGATCGCCACGGTCGCCACCGGCACGCCGCGCGGCATCTGGACGATCGAGAGGAGGGAATCCAGCCCCCGAAGGTTCTCGGTCGGGATGGGCACGCCGATGACCGGCAGGTGCGTCTTGGCGGCCAGCATCCCCGGCAGATGGGCGGCGCCCCCGGCCCCGGCGATGATGACCTCGATCCCGCGGTCCGGCGCCTCCTCGGCGTACTGGAACAGCCGGTCCGGCGTGCGGTGGGCGGAGACGACCAACAGCTCGCTGCGCACGCCCAGCTCCGTCAGGACCGCCACGGCCTTCTCCAAGACCGGGAAGTCCGTCCGGCTGCCGCCCACCACCCCCACCAGCGGCGGGTTTGAAGCCGCGAGCTTCCCCGCCCTCGTCGCCCGTCTTCCCCCCATGCCGCCTCCCGCTCTCCTGGTCGCCCCCCGCCCCGGCGCGCCCACTGTAGTCGGTCTCCCCCGGAGCGTCAAGGCCGCGGCCGGACGCCCCGGCGGTCCCGGACGAATTTGACCACGTTGTCAAAATCTTCTATCATGCGGGGAAGCGCACGTCCGCGCGGAGGCACCGGTGCCGCAGCGTATCCAGGAGACCATCAAGGGGAAGGTCCGGTCGCTGGTCTTCCATCCCACGGGAATGGAGGATATCGAGGTGGACGATTTCGCCGCCTCGATGCAGCTCCGAGCCTGGGAGTTGGTGCGCATCCCTCAGTATCTGCGCACCTACGGCCGGACGGCCGTCAAGCTGCTGCTGTTCTTCTTCCTGCTCGTTGCCTTCGTGCCCTGGACCCAGACCATCACCGCCACCGGCCAGCTCTCGGCCTACACGCCCTACGAGCGCCCCCAGGACATCGAGGCCCAGATCACCGGCCGCCTCAAGAAATGGCACGTCTACGAGGGCGCGCGGGTCAAGCAGGGCGACCTCATACTGGAGCTGGACGACGTGGACCCCATGTACATGGCGCCAGACCTGCTCGTCCAGTTGGAGCAGCGCAAGCTCGCCCTGGAGCAGACCCGCAAGGCGGCCCTGGACCGCGCCGATCAATTGGAAAAACGGATCGCGGAGATGCAGAACCTCGTCAAGGCCGCCGTCCCCTCCGCCGGCGCCCGGGTGCAGGAAGCCGAGAACAAGGTCCGCGAGGCCGAACAGAAGGTCTCCGCCGCGCGGATCGCCGTGGACACGGCCAACCTCAACGTGGACCGGAACCGCCAACTCGCGGAGCACGGGCTCGTCTCCCAGCGCGAGCTGGAGCTGTCGATCCAGGCGGCGATCGGGACCAAGGCCGAGTTACAGGCGGCGGAGGCGAATCTGAAAGCGGCGCACCAGTCCATGCGGGCCTTGAGCTTCGGCCGCGACCAGGTCAAGGCCGAAGTGCTGCAGCGGCTCCTCGACGCCGAGGCCGCGCGGGCGGGGGCGTTTGCGGAAGCCGCGCGCGCGGCGGACCAGCTCGCCGACGTCTCGCTGCGCCTGTCCAACGCGACCCAGCGCCGGATCGCCAGCCGCGTGCTGGCGCCCATCGACGGGACCGTCGTGCGCATGGCCCAGGTGGGCGCGGGGGAGACCGTGCGGCAGGGCGATCGTCTGGTGCGCGTGTCGCCCACCAGCGCGGACAAGGCGGTCGAGCTCGTCGCGGACGGCCTCGACGCGCCCCTGCTGAACCCCGGCCGCAAGGTGCGCCTGCTCTTCTACGGCATCCCGGCCATTCCGCTGCCGGCCTGGCCGGAGCTGATGGCGGGCACCTTCGGCGGCGTCATCAAGGTCGTGGACCAGGTGGACGACGGGAAGGGGAATTTCCGCTTCTGGGTCGTGCCCGACCCGAACGAGCGGCCGTGGCCGGACCAGGCGCATGTCCGCCAGGGCACCAAGGTCATGGGCTGGGTCATCCTGAACCGGGTCCCGCTGTGGTACGAGCTCTGGCGCCGCTTCAACCTGTTCCCGCCCGATTATCAGGAGGGGCCGCCGAGCCTGCTGGACACGCTGCTGCCCAGGGCAGGACGCAGCACGAAGTGACGCCGCACGGTCCGGCGCCGCGCGCCTGGCGCCCCGTCGATCCGGTCGAGACGCGCGGCGCCGGCCGCGCCGGAGAGGCAGGATTCGCGAAAGGAGTGCACCCATGATGCGGACGCTCACATCCGTCCTGCGCCCGGCCCTGGTCGCCGGCCTGCTGTTCGGCGGCCTCCCGCCGGCCTTCGCCGCGGAATCCACCCCGCCGACGCTGGCGGCGATTCCCCTGACGCTGACGGAGGTCCTGGAGCAGATCGACCGCGCCCACCCCCTGCTCCAGGGCTCCGGCACGGAGAAGATCGTCGCCAAGGGCAAGCTGCTCAAGGCCCTCGGCCAGTTCGAGCCGCAGGCCGTCATCGACAACGAGATCGAGCGGTTCATCCCCTCCGGCCAGACGGAGACGAAGACCGCCGGCTTCAGCGACTACTTCGTGGACCTGCGCGACCCCTCCGGGATCAGGGGCATGGCGGGCTATCGGCTGGCCGTCGGCGCGGACGCCAAGATCCCCGACCTGAAGATCGGCACCAACCAGCAGTTGCTCCTGGGCGCCAGCGTGCCGCTGCTCCGCGGCCTGCTGACCAACCCGGAGAACGCCGAGCTGCAGCGGTCCGGCCTGGCCGACCCCAAGGCGGACGTCCAGATCGCCCAGACGCGGCAGGACCTCTTTCTGGCCGGGGCGAGCCAGTACTGGGACTGGGTCGCGGCGGTCAAGCTCATGGACGTCCAGCGGCGCGCGCTGAAGGTCGCGGAGGACCGCCTCAAGCAGATCGAAGGCCGCGCCAAGGCCGGCGCGGTGGCCCCCCTCGACGTGGTGGAAGCCAACCAGGAGGTGCAGCGCCGCAAGGAGATCCTGATCGCCGCCACGCGCCTGGTGGAACAGGAGCAGTACAAGCTCTCGATGTTCCTCTGGAACGGCCAGGAACCGGTCCGCCCCAAGACGGACCGGGCGCCGGACTTTCCCAAGGAGAGCGAGCCGCCGGCGCCCGAGACCGTGGAGGCGGACAAGGTCGCGGCCAAGCGCGCGCGGCCGGAGATCAAGGAGGTCGAGATCGAGGCGTTGATCAACAACATCGACCTGGAGCTCGCGAAGAACAACCTCCTGCCGAGCCTGGACGCGGAGGCCGCCCCGGCCCGAAACCCCGAGAAGTTCGTCCTCGGCCTGGGCTACCGGTTCGGCGTCGAGCTGCGGGTGCCGATCTTCCAGCGGCGGTCGCGCGGCGAGGTCCTGGAGGCGCAGGGCAAGGCCGACAAGCTCGTCCTGCTCCAGCTCTACCGGCAGCAGCAGGCGGTCATGGACGTGGACAACGCGCTCTCGGCCATCGAGCGGGCGAAGCAGCGGATCGTCGCCGCCGCGGACGCGCTCCGCATGGCCAAGACGCTGGAGGAGGGCGAGCGCTTCCGCTTCAACCTCGGGGCGACCAGCGTCCTGTTCGTCAACATCCGGGAGCGGAACGCGGTGGATTCCGAGAATCAGCTCATCCGGGCCCGCGCGGACTACCAGAAGGCGCTGGCCCTGTACCAGTGGGCCATCGGCGCCTGGGCGGGGACGCCGACGCCCGTGGTCCCGGTCACGTACAAGCAGCGGCCCTGACCGCCCGGAGCTCGGCGCCGGCCGAGCGATGAGGTGAATCCCGCCGGGCGCCGACAGGGCGGCCGTCCGGCGTGAAACGAACGGCATGTACCAGCACAGACCCCCGCAAGATTCCCCCGCCGGGCTCATGCGGGACACGATCGGGCGCATCGGGCTGCTCCTCCGCCTCGAGAAGCGGATTCTCGCCCTGATCGTCTCCTACGCCCTGACCATCGGCCTGTTCTCCCTGATCGTCCCCTTGACGGTCCAGGAGTTGGTCAACACCTTCGCCTTCGCGATCCAGCCGATCATGGTCGTGACGCTGGTCAGCATCATGGCCGTGACCCTGCTCTTCATCGGCGCCCTCAAGATCCTGCAGAGCCGGTCGGTGGAGATCCTGATCCAGCGACTGTACACCCGGATCGCGCTGGCCCTGACCAAGGAGCTGCCGCGCTTCAAGGATGAGACCTTCTCCCCCTCCTACGTGAACTACTTCAACGAGTCGGAGTTCCTGCTGCGGGCCATCGTGGCGATGCTGGTGGACCTGATCAACGTCGGAATCGGCGGCGTCGTCGGCATGACGATGCTCGTCTTCTACCATCCCTATTTCCTGCTCTTCAACATGGTCCTGTTGGCCGGGTTCCTGACCGCCGTCACGACGCTCAGCCAGGGCGGGCTGCGGGTCACGATGCGGGTGAACGACCTGCACTACCAGCTCCTGAACTGGATGCAGAACATCGGCAACAACCTCCTGCACTTCAAGGCGACCCAGAGCACGCCGCTCCTGCTCAAGAAAACCGACCAGCTCGTGCACGCCTACGTGTCGGCCCGGAAGAAGCGCTCGGACATCCTCCACCGCCAGCTCAAGGGCTCGTTCGTCGTCCAGGCGCTGGGGCACAGCGCCCTGATCGGCATCGCCGGCTGGCTGCTGTCCATCGGGCAGATCACGCTGGGCCAGTTCGTCGCGGCGGAGGTCATCGTCGGCTCGCTGCTGCTGAACTTCGAGACGGTGGCGCGCCGCGTCTACGCGATGTTCTACGTCTTCACGTCCCTGTCCGAGCTGTCGTCGCTGCTGGCCCTGCCGAAGGACGCCGAGGCGACCAAGCAGACCGTCCCCCTGCCCGACCCGACCGTGCACGGCCTCCACCTGAGCTGCCGGGACCTCATGTTCGCCTACCCGAACTCCCCGCCGATCTTCCAGAACTTCAACCTGGAGGTCGCGCCGGGCGAGAAGGTGGCGATCTTCTCCAACACGAGCACGGGCAAGACGACGCTCGCGCGGGTCCTGGCGGGTCTGTACGTCCCCACCGGCGGCGTGATCCGCTACAACGGCGTGGACGTGCGGGACCTCGACCTGGCGTCCTTGAACACCTGCCGCGGCCTGGTGCTGGACTCGCAGCTCTCGCTGTTCGAGGGCACGCTCGAGGAGAACATCACGTTGGAGCGGCCGGGGATCACCTACGACGACCTGCGCTGGGCCATCCGGTTCGTCGAGATGGAGGAGGAGGTGGACGCGCTCCCGCTGGGGATCAAGCAGCCGGTCTGGGCGAGGGGCAAGGCCTTCACGACGAGCCAGGTGCTGCGGCTCCTGGTGGCCAGGGCCATCGTGGCCCGGCCGCAGTTGCTGATCCTCGACGGCACGCTGCACAGCATGCCGCAGATGACCCGCGAGACCATCCTGCGCCGGCTCTGCTCCAAGGACGAGCCCTGGTCGGTCATCTTCGTCTCCAACGACCCCAGCCTGAAGGCCCATGTGGACCGGCGGTTGTCGCTGGATTGAGCCGCCCGCGCCGGCCCCCCGCGCCGCCGACCGTCCGCCCGCGACCGAAGGGAGCTGAATGCGCCTCCGCTGGACCATCTCCCTGCCACGGCCGACCGCGAGCCAGATCGTGATGAGCGCCTTCATCCTCGGGCTCGGCCTGATGGGGGCACGGGCCTTGAGCGCCGTGGACCAGGACCTCCGCATCATGTACACGGAGTACACGCTCGCGGCGGCGGACCTGGCCCACATCTCGGCGGACGTCATCCGCTATCGCACGACCGTCATCCGCGCGCTGGAGGCTCCGACCAAGAAGGAATTCGAGCGGATCACCGCGCCCCTGCCCGACCAGCACGCCCGCATCCAGCACGCCGTCGACCGCTACGCCGCCGCCAGCCTCCGCGTGTCCCGCAGCGGCCGCAGCGAGCCAGACGACCTCCGCGCCGTCCGCGAGAGCCTCGATGCTTACTTCTCCGCGGCCAGCCGGACGGTCAAGCTGCTGGTCCAGGCCTGGAACGCGGGGTCGAAGGACGAGGAGGCGGCGCTGCGGCACCAGGCCGAGTTGCACGCCGCCGACAACGCGGGGCCCAAGCTGATCCAGGTGAGCCTCGCCCTCGATCGCCTGCTGGAAACCGTCGCGGAGGTGGCGAAGGACATGCGGGACGAGGGGACCAGGGCGATCCGGGACACCAGCCGGGCCTTGATGGTCGGCAGCGTGCTGATCGGCGTCCTGAACCTGCTGATCCGCCGGACCCGCCCGGCGCCTGAGGCGCAACCCGCCGCGCCGGCGGCGGGGGCCGGTCCCGCCTCGGCCCTCCCGCTCGACACCGACGCCTCCGGTCCCGTCCCCGGCGGCGAACGGGGCTAGCCGGGCTTCCCCTGCTCCGACCGTTCCAGCGCCGCGAACAGCCGCTCCCGCTCCTGCTCGGTCAGCTCCCGCCATTGCCCCGGCGCCAGCCCCTCGATCGTCACGTTCATCACCCGAACCCGGTGCAGCGCCGTGACCCGGTAGCCCAGCGCCCGGCACATGCGCCGGATCTGCCGGTTCCGCCCCTCGGTCAGGATGATCCGGAACTCCCGCGGCCCCGTCCGCCTGACCGTGCAGGGGAGCGTCGGGCGGCCGAGGATCACGACGCCCCGCGCCATCCGGTCCAGGAACTCCCGGTCGAAGGGCCGGTCCACCGAGACGACGTACTCCTTCTCATGGCCGTGCTCCGCACGGAGGATCCGGTTCACGATGTCGCCGTCGTTGGTCAGCAGGATGAGCCCGGAGGAGTCCTTGTCGAGCCGGCCGATGGGGAAGATGCGCTCGGGGTGGCCGATGTAGGCGATGATGTTGTCGGGCACGTCCGGCTCGGTCGTCGTCGTGACGCCGACGGGCTTGTGGAACTTGAGGTAGAGCGGCGGGTTGCCCCAGGGCAGGGCCACGCCGTCCCGCGCGATCACGTCGGCGGGCGTGACGCGGTCGCCGAGGACGGCGACGCGCCCGTTGATCGTCACGCGGCCCTCCGCGACCAGACGGTCGGCCTCGCGCCGCGAGCAGAGCCCCTGGCGGGTGAAGAACTTGTTGATGCGGATGGGAGCGGTCACGCCCGGGCGCGGCCGGCGGCGCGGATGCGGCCCAGGATGCGGTAGATCAGGCGAGCGACCGTGAACTGGGGCGCGACGAACCCCGCCACCGGCGCGATCTCGCTCACGTCCATGCCGACGATCCCCGGCCCCTGCGCCAGCGCGGTGACGAGGGTCAGCGTGTCGTACCAGCCGAGCCCGCCCGGCTCCGGCGTCCCCAGCGCGGGCACGAGCGCGGCGTCCAAGCCGTCGCAGTCGAAGGTGAGGTACACCGGCCCGCGGCAGGCCTTGACGACGTCCGGCACCCAGCTCGACGCCCGGCCGCCGTAGGGCCCGGCAGGGTCCAGGATCTGCGCCGCGAAGAAGGTCGTGATCGTCTTCGTGCGCCCGATCAGGTCGATCTCCTCGGGCGAGATGGACCGGATCCCGACCTGCACGAGCGGCAGCCCGTCGTCCACGACCCGCGCCATCACGCTCGCATGGCTGTAGGGGTTGCCCTGGTAGGCCTCGCGGAGGTCGCCGTGCGCGTCGATCTGGACCACGCAGAGACCGGGGTGCCGGCGTGCGTGCGCCCGGATGGCGCCGAGGGCCCCCGTGTGCTCGCCGGTCAGCGTCAGCACGAAGCGGTCCGGCCGCACGTGGGGGGCCGCGAAGGCTTCGATCGCCTCCACCGCCTCGCGGTTCACCCGGCCGCCCAGGGACAGCGGCGCGGCCGTGGCGATCCCGCCCCACTCGCGGTAGGGCTCCACGCCGAGGGTTTCGTCGTACAGCTCGACCTGCCGGGAGGCTTCGATGATGGCGGAGGGCCCCAAGTCGGAGCCCCGCACGTAGCTGGAGGTGTGCTCGTAGGGGGCGGGCAGGACGACGACCCCGGCCCGGTCGGGGCTGCACCAGGGCTCGTCCAGCCCCAGGAAGTTCCGATCCGCGCCGAGCCAGCCCTCCGGCAGCGCCACGCCCCTACCTCTTCGGCCTGACCTTCTTGGGCAGGTTTTCCGGCGGAATGAACACCGCGAGCGCCACGACCGTCGTCCACCGGTTCGCCTTGCCGATCGCGGACTGGGTGATGTTCATGGTGCGGACGATCTTGCCGCCCATCTTGAACACCTGTTCCCGCTCCTTCCAGGCGGAGTTGGCGTCGAACTCGATGCCCAGCGTCGTTGCGAGCATCTGCGCGGCCAGGTCCTCGGTGTACTCGCCCGCTTCCTCGTCCGTCTCTCCGTAGGCGTGGTGCTCGGACAGGTAGCCATACGTGCGGCGGTCCGTCGGAATCGCCAAGCCGATGGAGGCGGAGATCAGGCGGTTGCGCTCGTTCGTCTCGCTGCGGGCCATGACGCAATAGGTGATCTCCCCGGGCATGAGCAGGCGCTCGCCCCGCTTGCGCGGGAGGATCTTGCAGGAGGGCGGCAGGATCGAGGAGACGCTGACCAGGTTGCAGTATGCGACGCCCGCGCTGCGCAGCGCCTGCTCGAACGACGCCAGCTTTTCCTTGTGCACCCCGACGCCCCTGGTCAAGAACATGTGCGTTGGAACCATCATCCCTCCCTTGGCCGCCAACCACGGCCCACCACGGACCCGCCCTCGCCGCACCGTCTCGGGGTCGCGGACGACGGCTCCCACGATCCGTCCCGGATCGTCCCTGCACCCGCCCGTCCAGGACGTGCACCCGCCGCGTCAGGGTGGCAGTTGTACCAAGTTGAGGGGGTTTCCGCAATATCGCGGACGGGTTTTTTTCAGGGAGGGACCGCCGCAGGGGGCCGGGGCCCATCGGCAGCCGGCAGACTCAGACCTGGTCTATGTCCTTGAGGTTCAGGACGAGCAGCTTGCGCTCGGTCATCTCCTCGATCGCGTAGCGGACGCCCTCGCGACCCAGGCCCGAGTCCTTCACGCCGCCGTAGGGCATGTGGTCCGCCCGGAAGGTGGGAATCTCGTTGGCCAGTACGGCGCCCACCTCGAGGTCCCGGTAGGCGCGGAAGATGCGGGCCGTGTCCCGGGTGAAGACCCCGGCCTGGAGGCCGTAGGCCGAGTCGTTCAGCGCCGCGATCGCCTCGGCGAAGCGCGCGTAGCGCGAGACGGTCACCACGGGGCCGAAGACCTCCCGGCAGGACACCTTCATGGACGGCGACACGTCGGTCAGGACCGTCGGCTCGACCAGCGCGCCGGCCCGCTTCCCGCCCGCGAGCACCCGGGCGCCCTGGGCGGCGGCCTCCGCGACCCACTCCTCGACGCGGCGGGCGGCGGCCTCGTCGATCAGCGGCCCGACCACCGTGCCCTCGTCGGCCGGGTCGCCGGTCTTGAGCGCGGCGACCCGCTCCAGCAGCTCGGCGAGGAACCGGTCGTAGACGGCCTCCTGGACGAAGATCCGCTGGACCGAGATGCAGGTCTGGCCCGCGTAGCCGAAGCCCCCCGCGGCGCAGCGCTGCGCGGCGACCGCGAGGTCGGCGTCCGCCTCCACGATGACGCCGGCGTTGCCGCCCAGCTCCAGCGCCAGGCGTTTCTTGCCGCACTTGGCCTTGAGCATCCAGCCGACCGCCGCGCTGCCGGTGAAGCTGAGCATGGCGATGCGCGGGTCGGCGACCATCCGCTCGGCGACCGCGTTGTCGCAGGGGAGCACGCTGACGGCCCTGGCCGGCAGCCCCGCACCGAGCAGGATCTCCCCCAGCAGCAGCGCGGTCAGCGGCGTCTGGGGCGCCGGTTTGAGCACGAAGGCATTCCCCGCCGCCAGGGCCGGCGCGATCTTGTGGGCCACCAGGTTGAGGGGGAAGTTGAAGGGCGTGATGCCCAGGATGGGGCCGATCGGCTCGCGGCGGACCAGCGCGGCGTAGGGCTCGAAGCCCGGCGCCTGGTCCATCGGAATCAGCTCGCCGCCCAGGCGGCGCGCCTCCTCCGCGCCGGTGGAGAAGGTCCGGACGGCGCGATCTACCTCGCGCCGGGCGTCCGTGATCGGCTTGCCGGCCTCGGCGGTGATGGTCCGCGCCACCTCCTCGCGGCGCGTCCCCAGCGCCTCGGCCACCCGCTGGAGCGCCTCGGCGCGGCGGTAGGCCGGCAGGCGCCGCATCTCGGCGAAGCCGGCGACGGCCTCCCGGATCGCCTCCTCCGCCTCCTCGGGCCCGGCCTGGCAGACCTCGGCGAGCGGCCGGCCGGTGAACGGGTTGACAACGGGCTTGACGGCGGCGGCGGTGCGCCACCGCCCGCCGAGCAGGAAGGGACGGGCTTCGGTCACGCGACGGCTCGCTACGGCCGATCCTCGGGCTCGGGCGCCAGCTCGCCGATCCAGTCGGCGCTCGCGACGGCGGGCGCCGCCACGGGTTCCCGCTGGGCCGCCTCGGCCTTGGCGATCAGCTCCTCCGTGCCCCAGTCCCGGATCGAGTCCAGCGTGAACGCCTCGTAGGTCGAGACGCCGTGGCAGGTGGGACAGTCGGGCATCGGCACCTTGCGGCGATACACCTCGTTCAAACAGGAGAGACACACGAGGAGGTCGGGCTCACCCTCCTCGCACTCGACGGGCCAGAATGTCTGTGATGGTGACATGGATCTCCTCAGGTGGTCCCCGATCCCCGCCGGACGCCCCCAAGCATAGGGGGGGCCGGCCGGAAAATTCAACACTTACCCCTTGCCCTTGCCGGTCCCGGGCTCCGCGAGGAGCCGCTCGATCTGCTTTTGAAACTCCTCGTAGGGAAAGGCCCCGGGAATGGCGACGATGCGGGCGCGGCCGCCGTCGCCGTTCCGGATCAACAGGAAGCCCGGGGTCCCGCGAAAGCCCACGTCCACGGCCTCGTCCCGGTCCTGGAAGATCGCCGCCAGGTGCCGCCGTTCCTCCAAACAGCGGCTGAAGGCTCCCAGGTCGAGGCCGACGGCCTTCGCATGGCGCAGCAGGTCGTCCGGGCCGACCCGCGCGCCGCTGCCGAAGAGCTGGTCGTGCATCGGCCAGTAGCGGCCCTGCCCCCCGGCGCAACGCGCCGCGACCGCCGCGTCCACCCCCGGCCCCTGCTCGGCCCGCGGATAGTCCCGGTACATGAACCGCACGCGGCCCGTGTCCACGTACTGGGCGCGGAGCTTGGGCCAGGTGTCCCGGAAGAATTTCAGGCAGTAGCCGCAGGTGAAGTCGGAATACTCGATGATCGTGATCGGCGCCTTGGGGTTGCCGCGGCTTCGCCCGTCGTCGCGGATGAGCCCGTCGAGTTCGGCGCCGCCCGCGGGCCCCACCGTCAGCAGGAGCGCGAGCGCGGCCGCCGCCGGGCCGACGGCCCCCGGACGTCTCCCTGTCCCCGGCCGTTCCATCCTCTTCAGTCCTCCCCGGCCCGCGGCGCGCCGCGGAGCCGCTTGACCGTCTGACGTCGCTTCTTGGACCGGAGGCGCCGCTCCACCTCGGACCGCGGCACCCGCGTCGGGCGCCGGGGGACGGGCCGGCGATTCAGGGCCTGCAGCCGACGGATGAGCCGCTCGAAGGCCACCTCCCGATTCCGGTGCTGGGACCGCGACTCGGTCGCCGTCACCGTGACGCCCGACGGGGGGTGCGCCAGCCGCACGGCCGAATCGGTGACGTTGCGGTGCTGGCCGCCCGGGCCGCCCGCCCGGTAGGTGTACACGAGGACCTCGCGCTCCAGCGCCGCGCGATCCGTGCTGAAAGGCAGTGTACCAGAGCGTGCTGCGGGTTTCATACGCTCCCGGAGGGGTGCGCGGGAAAAGCTGGCGGCGGCGTGAAGGGTCAGACGGAGTTTTTGCGCGCCTGCGGCACCCGTTCCAGCAGGCCCATCATGAGCAGCGGCCAGACCAGCGTCGCGTCGCTCAACACCTCGGCGAACCGCCCTCCCTCCTCCGGCGGCACGAACTTGCCCCAGGACACCCCCTCCTGGTAGGTGCAGCCGCTCAGCCCGCCCCAGTACTCCGGCTCGGGGCAAATGCGGACGCCGTAGTGGAACCGCGGCGGCTTCACGTTGAGGCCGAGGCGCGTGTTGCCGATCTCCACGTAGGGGGCCACCTGCTGCGCCCAGTTGCGCGGCACGCCGCCGCCGATCGTGAAGATGCCGAGCCGCTTCGCCGAGAGGACCCGGTCGGTGTAGCTGTTCAGGTCCAGATAGGGGTTGAACAACGGATGCCGCCGGCGCAGTTCCCGGAGCACGGATTGGTCGGCCAGGTTGCCCTGCCCCTGGGCCCTGGACCGGGCCCGGTCCAGGTCCTGGGCCATGGCCCAGGTGGCCACGTCGAGCCCCATCTCCGAATCGGTGAAGGCGGGGATGTAGACCGGCACGCCGCGGAGAAAGGCGCTCTTGAGGATGCCGGTCCCGTCATGCTCGTCCACCAGCGTGCGCCCCAACTCCCGCGTCAGCAGCTCGGAGGACAGCACCTGCTCCGGGTTCACCCGCTTGAGCGTCTTGGAGACGATGAACTCGACGTAGTTGAGGTTCGCCTCCATCTCGAGGGTGTCGTAGACGCGGTTGTAGCCCTTCTGGAACAGCTCGACGTCGCACATGTCCGGCGGACGGCGGTAGTGGACCTTCCCGACCGACTCGCTCAAGCCGTGCGCGATCAGCGCGCCGGTGGAAACGACGGCCTGCACCATGCCCCGGTCGATCATGGTGCTGATGATCGTGCCCATCTTGGCGATCGTCATCGCGCCCGACAGCGTCATGACGACGAAGCAGTCGGGGTCCTGGACCATCGCCGTCAGGACCTCAAAGGCCTCCCCCAGGCGGCGCCCGCCGAAGGCCGTCTTGCGCATGGCGACGAGCAGGTCGGCGAAGGAGCGAACCCGCTCCGGGTCGAGGGGCTCCAGCGGCTCGAGGCCGTCCTGGGCGCCGTCGTGGAATTCGCGCGGTGACATCGTGGGTCTTCCCGGGGGCGTCCCGTCGAATGGTCCCGTTACTTATACACAAGCGGTTCCAACGCGTCAATTCCGGCGGGGCGCGGCCGATGGCGCAGGGGATCGGGAGAATCTACTTGAAGGCGGCTTCGAGGTCGCGCTCCAGGGTGAAGACGAAGACCCGTTCGCCGATCGCGGTGTCGATGTCCGTGTAGAGCGCGGTCACCTCCACGCCGGTGAGTTCGCGCAGTTGCTCGCAGAGCTTCTCCCGCCCCTGGGCGATGAGGGTCTGGCGGAGACGTTTGACCATCTCCACGCCCTCCGGCGTCTTGGCCAGTTGCCGCTCCGCCGCGGTGAGCACTCCCTTCAGCCGGATGAGGACCATATCGCGCACGAGGAAGGCGCGCACGTCGTCGGGGCCGCGGCCCATAAACTCCTGCTCGAACTTGATGACGGCGTTGCGGATGGCCGCCTCCACCTCGCCCCTGGTGCGCCCGTCCTTGTTGGACATCCCGCCCCCTCCCCCGCGGACATGGGGCGTCATTATAGGAGCCGCGGGGGGCTCCGGACAATCGTTTTCGCTCGGGCGGCCCCGGCGCCGGCCCCCGATGCAGGGCGATGTGCTTCCGCCGGCGCACCCGCATGCGGAGCGGCAAGCCTTTCCGTCGGTAGAGGCGCCGGACCCGCTTGCGATTCACCGGCCAGCCCTCACGCCGCAGCAGCCCCCAGATCCCCTGATAGCCAAAGCGCGGGCGGGCATGGGCCAGATCGCGAATCCGCATCCGGAGGGCTGATTGGTCCTTCGCCCGACGGCGTCGATACCAGGAGGCCCGGCCGCACTGCGCCAAGCGACCGGCCCGCGCACAGCTGACCTGAAACGTCCCGTGAAACCAGTGGGCGAGTTCCCGGCGGCGGGCGGGCCTCGGACTTTGTTTCGTAGCGCCTCCGACGGCAGGGGCTTGTCGAGCGTGAGATCCGCCACCAGCCGCTTGAGCCGGCCGTTCTCCTCTTCGAGTTGGCGGAGCCGGCGCAGTTCGCTCACGCCCATGTGCGCGTACTTTTTCTTCCACGCAGAGAACGTGGCCTCACTGACCCCGAGCTGCCGGCAGACATCGCCGACGGGACTGCCGGCTTCCACCTGGCGGAGCGCAACGGCGACTGGCTCTTCGGACAATCGCGAGCGCTTCATCGGTCCACTCCTGTCGTGGCGGACCACCGAAGCCGCGAGCGTGCTCTCGTCCAGGCGACCGTGCTGGATCGGTCAATCCCCGAGAGGCCTTTCAGCGAGGAATGCTGCAGATGCCGGACACCGATACGGGAGGCGTCCCAGCCGACGATGATGGTCGAGGCGATGAGCGCCACGACGCCCATCCCGTTCTGGCCCGCCAGGAAGCCCAGCAGGCCGACGGCATAGGCCAGCCAGCCGAGCACCGGCAAGGCCCAACTGGGAGGCTCGTATTCGGGGGTCGGGCTTGTCGCCGTCGCCGCTTGAGGCCTTCCGCCGCCTCCCGACAGGGCGGCTCCGCAACGTTGGCAAAACAAGGCTTGATTGTCATCGGTCACGCCGCAGCGTGTGCAGAACATCGGATGCCCCCTTGGCTGGTCGTGAACGGCTCTCGGGCGAACGGGCACGAGTGCCCGCCCTGTTGCCGCCGACGACGCTACCACGGGGATGCGACAGAATAGGTCGCCCGGGCCGCTGAAGGACGTTGCAGGCTTCCGCCCACCCCTTTGGGCTTGTCTCTCCACCTTAGGAGGTGTATAGTTCAACAATCCATACACATCGGAGACGAGGCAATGCGCACGAACATCGTCATTGATGACCGCTTGATCCGGCGGGCCATGCGGGCCTCACGGCTCAAGACGAAGCGAGCCGTCGTTGAGGCCGGGTTGAAGCTCCTGGTTCAGGTCCACGGGCAGGCGACCATCCGTCAGTTGCGCGGCCGGGTCGCCTGGACCGGCGACCTCGACGAAATGCGGAGCGGGCGCGTTCAGGCCATTTCATGACCATCGTGGACACGACGGTCTGGGTTGATTACCTGCGTGGCCGCGCGACCTCGCAGACCGAGTGGCTGGATGAACACCTCCAACTCGAACGCCTCGGGTTGACCGATCTTATTCTCTGCGAAGTGCTCCAGGGAGTCGTGGACCGTCAACGGGTTCAGACGGTCCTGCGGGAGTTGCTCAAATTTGAGGTGTACGCGACGGGAGGGGGTACGCTCGCCGTTGCGGCGGCAGGGCACTACCGGAGACTCCGATCCGAGGGCTACACGGTCCGGCGCACCATTGACTGCCTGATTGCCACCTTCTGCCTCCAACGCGGTCATACTCTGCTCCACAATGATCGCGACTTTGACCCCTTTGAGCGGGTACTCGGGCTTTCCGTCATCCATCCCTGACTCGACCGATCCAGTCCGCTAGCAGGATGTTGAAAAACTCCCTTGACTTGCCATGACTACGTATTGGCACCGTGCAGCCGTTCACCCGACCAGGAGGGAGCACGATGCGCGGTGAGCTGACCGATCAGCAGGCCATGTTCAGCTCTGTGTCCCCGGAAGCCCGAGTGCCAGCCACCCATCCCTTGCGCGCAATCACGGTCAAGGCCGATGAGGTGCTGGCGACGCTGGAGCGGACCTTTGACACGATGGACAGCCACACCGGACGGCCATCGATTCCCCCGGAGCGGTTGCTGAAAAGCGAGCTGCTGATCGCGCTGTTCTCCATCCGAAGCCATCGGCTCTTCTGCGAGGAGCTCAACGACAATATCCTGCTCCGCTGGTTTCTGGACATGAGTCTCGATGAGCCGGGCTTCGATCACAGTACCTTCGGCCAGAACAGCGAGCGGCTGCTCCAGCACGAGGTGGCCCGGCGCTTCTGTGATGCCGTGGTCACGGCCGCCCGCAGCATTCGGCCTATCTCGTCGGCACGGCCTACAACCTGCTGCGGCTCTGTCGGCTGCGCGCCCGGACCGGCGAGGCCTGAGCGGAGCCGGGGGGCTTGCCCATGGGACTGACCACACAGACCGGAATCCAGAGAGCCACGCAGGGCATCTGGATGACGCGGAGAGTCCGGCTCACCCCTGAAATCGACCAGTGTCGGTAAATTTTTCAACATCCTGCTAGCTGAGTCCAACCGCAGGAATGGACGAGATCGGTTCCTTCGGGCTCCTCCATTGCGATTCAGGAGGAAGTCACATGCCGCACCGAAGTTTTTCCTTTACGCCCGCAAGTCCACCGACGAGGACGACCGGCAGATCCTGTCCATCGAAAGCCAGCTCGCGGAGCTCCGAGAGTTTGCCCAGAAGGAGCGGCTCACCATCGCCCAGGAATTCACCGAGTCCATGTCGGCCAAGGTTCCGGGCCGTCCCGTCTTCAACCGGATAATCGAGTTGGCCGAGGGCGATGGCTCCGTGGGCCTCCTCGCCGGCACCCGGACCGCTTGGCCCGGAACTCGGTGGACGGTGGGCGGATCGTCTTTCTGTTGGACACGGGCAAACTCTCGCCGCTCGGCTCTGGCAGGCCGTTCAAACCGCCTCCCTGCCCGGTGCCTGGGTGGAGCCCATGCTGAGGCAGATCGAAGAGTGGAAGCACACAGAAGCTCCGGCGTCGGGCGCTGCCGCTCAACCACTGAAAGAGAAGCTCGCCGCGCTGGAGACGAAGCTCGATCGGCTGCTTGACGCTCACCTGGAGGGGCTCATCTCACGGGAGGAGTACGCCAAGCGAAAGGAAAAGCTGCTGCTGGAGAAGTCCTCGGTCGCGGCGCGGCTCGCGGCGGTTGAGCGGCAGGGGAATCACTGGCTCGAACCGCTGGCGCGGTTCGTCCGCGCGGTTCACCAGGCCCATGCCGTGGCTTCCACGGACAATCTGGGCTCGCTCAAGGAGTGGACGATCCGGATTGGCTCGAACCTTCGGCTGGCGGGCCGAACCGTGCGGCTCGATTATGAAAACGCCTGGCGGCTCGTGGCCGCCAGGGGCCGAAATGATAATTGGTGGTCCCAACGGGATTCGAACCCGTGTTTGAGCCTTGAGAGGGCTCCGTCCTAGGCCAGGCTAGACGATGGGACCACCCGGTCTTTGCGTTGGTTGGATCATGTCCGTGCGGCGGGCGTCGGCCGGCCGACGCCACGGAAAGAGGCGAAACCCTACCACAGCCCGCGCAGCGATTGCAATCCGCCGACGAAGATCCCTGTCAAGCCATTTGGAAATCTTACCCTGGAGTGATTCGTTGCGTCATTTCT
>NZ_CEFZDU010000037.1:0-176709 GCF_979578155.1 Candidatus Nitrospira neuquenensis
GCGCCCAGGACGGTCCGAAATAACTCTGTGTTCTGTGGCCCTGTGACCCTGTGAGGTCTGAATCCGAAGACTCCCCTCACCGTGCCTCTCCCCCCGGGGGGGAGAGGTGCTGTACCTTTCTGGGGTATCGGCTCTTCCCGACGTACCGGCGGCTAGATGCCGAGAATGTCCGGCGGTTTCGACGGCGACTCCAAAGCTATGACACGGCGGTGGCCTCCGGTTCGATTCCGGTGGCACGGGCCCGCGACGGGGTGCGGAGTTGGATCGCGCACGCGAGCCATGCGGATACCTGTGTGTTGCGCAGAAGGTTGCTCATGAATGTAGCCTGGATTTAGTCGCCAGGCTGCGCGGGGTTGGTCAGTGAAGGTGCTCCGTGGCGGGTCCTGGAACAATGAACCGGTCAGGATCCGATCCGCAAATCGGAACAGGAACGTACCGACGAAACGGAATGCGAATATTGGCTTCCGTTGCGCCCAAGACGCCCGGCCCGTAGGTCAGAGTCCGCATCTCCATGGGGGAGGCGCGGAGTGTGCCGAACGGGCGTCCAGACCGATCCCGGGCTGATCGCGCCGAGAAGGCGCGAGGCCGAAGAGCGCACCACCTTGATCCCGGACCGGCCCGCGCCCCGAACAGTGGGCCAGTCGCCGGCCCGGGACCGGGGCGATGAGGCGACGGGTCATCGGCCCGTGCCCAGGGACACGCCAAGGGCTGCCGACAGCGGTACCGCCCAGATCTGATCGGCGAGCGGCTCGCAACGCTGGCCGGTGCGGACAGGCGTCTCCCCCCCACGGCTGAGGCCGGGGGGGGCCGACGCCGGGAGAAGATTGGTAGAAGGGCCGGGACCTGCCGAATCAGCGTGGGGTGTCTTTTTAGCGGATCATCTGAATCTCAACGTCGAGCTTGACCGTTTTCCACATCCGGTCTGCGGTGAGCACGGGGCGACGCAGGTGTTGCCCTAAAGCCAGACAGGCGCGGTCACCTAACGAGAGACCGTAGTCACTGGTGGCAGGACGCAAAAGGCCCGTGCGGACGGCGAGAGCCTCGTCAAAGGGAATGACCACGAGCCCTAAGTGGCCAAGGACGGTCTGAATCATTCCTTCAGGCATCCCAGCCTCAGCGAGTTTGCCGACCACTTCTGCGAGGTTGACCGTGCTGATGACGGCCCGTGGCAAGAGCGAGACGACCGTTCTCGCTCCCGGCTCATCATTGAGCAGCGCGAGCACGGCCGTGGCGTCGAGAACTGTTGCACTCATGACCGACCCGCAGGAACCGCCCGTTTCTTCCGCTCACGTCGGACCTCTTGGCGACGGTCTGCGATCAGCTCGTCCGCCAGCGCGCGACCTTTGGAGACATACTGACGTACCAGCGATTGGGCGCGTTTCACGGCCTGATGGGGTGTGACAAGCCGCATTTCATTCCCCTCGAGAACGAGGACGACATCGTCTCCCGGCTTCAGTCCGAGTGCTTTCCGATACCCGGCAGGAATGACGATCCTGCCTCCTTGGCTAAGATGTGTCGTGAATGGAGCCATCAGCCACCTCTCAAACAACCTGACAAGATTATGATAGCATGCCATGAACTGACCAACAAGCCAGGCCTACGGTATCTGCCTTCATCATGCCCGCTGGCCTCCATCCAGGAAGCGACCTGCCTGTGCCGGGCACGGCAGACAGGTTGCGCCAGTGGTCGTACTGGGTCTGGGCGATCTGAGGCTCCCGGCCGCTCTCGGCCACCGGCGTCGCTCCCGTGATCCCCTCCAACACGATCGCGAGTGTCTCTTCCGCCGACCACGTGCGCCCCTTCAACGGTGCCGATGGTGCTCCCGATTCACCGGCTTTCGTGGTCGCGGGGCGCGCGCGACGAAGAGCGCGAAAGTCATGGAAGGTCCTGCCCCGGCGGCGAGGTTGTTCGCTCTGGGTCGTCATCGGTCGCAGCACCACGGACCTGCGGCGACACCGCGAGGCGGAAGGTCGCCCCCCGTGTCGCGGCTTGACACGATCAGCCGGGCCGGATACAGTCACCTCCATGTCGAGCAAGAAGCCTGCTCCCAGAATGACCAAGGCTGAATTCGTCCGCCAGGTCAGTGCCGGCACGATGTTGCCCGATGCCGTGATTGCCGAACTGGCCGATGAGCTGCACACCTACGAGACCAAATACAAGATGCGCTCCGAGGTCTTTTATGCCCTCATTGTCGGCACGCCAGCGGAAGATACGCCGGATTTTCTGAACTGGGCCATGTGCTATCGCGGCTACTTCCGGGCCTTGCAAGCCAAGCTTCCCCTCAAAGAGCTGAGCCACTATGCCCCGTGAGAGCCATGGGCTGGCTCTCCTGATCGATCGCTGCTGGTCCATTTACCTCCTGCTGAACGAACACGTCTCAGTTCCTCCGGACTTCCACGAAGAGTTTCCGGTCCTCGTGGAGCGAGCCACACACTCCGGTCTCTTTCGCCTCACCGTGCGCCTCTCGGATCAGCATTCGCTCTACATCAGGGAGGAATACGAAGTCACTGGCCATCAACTGCGCGTCGGCAGCTACAGCTACGCCCTGACGGGACCAGCCGGCACTCCCCTCTTGCGAGCTGATCCCCTTCCGCATCATCGGACTGATTATCGAAAACGGTCCCTCACGGCGTTCCCGCACCATCTCCATGAGGGAAAAGAACGTATCCGGTCTTTCAGCGGTGACCTCAGCGAGTTCATGGCCTTGGTCAAGCAGCACGTCACCAAGTCGGACTGAAGATCACTGTCAAACGCAGCTACGGCGGTTGTGTTCGATTCCTGGAGAAATTGGCTTCTCCCCGCGTTTCCTGGGAATCATGACCTCCATGTTTGCCTTCTACGAGGCGATCGGCAGGCGTCCTGACCTCTGCCCTCCCCCTTCACGCGGCGACGGGCGTCGCCAAGGCCGAAGGATCGCCGGCCGCTCGCGCCACCCATCGAGGCGTCGCATCCGAATGTGGCCCGTGAGCAACAGGCCGTCGACCAGCCGCTCGGCCGTCTGGGCCGTCGGCAGCGCCCCGTGCGTCTTGACCCGGCGACGGAAGGCTTCATTCAGCCGCTCGATGGCGTGGGTGCGCCATCGGCAGACGGCCATGCCCA
This sequence comes from Candidatus Nitrospira neuquenensis, assembly GCF_979578155.1. NCBI lineage: Bacteria > Pseudomonadati > Nitrospirota > Nitrospiria > Nitrospirales > Nitrospiraceae > Nitrospira > Candidatus Nitrospira neuquenensis. The sequence goes on from NZ_CEFZDU010000037.1 coordinate 3,100, forward strand.
CGCGGTGTCCCCACGCTGGCGAGCCGCGCCATGATCCGCTCGTGAATCCCGGTGCCATGAAGGGGGTGGCCGCGCCGCGCCCCGACATGCGCCCACCCGACTCGCCCGCTCGGCCGGCGCCGGTGAGCGGCGTCCGTTCATTCCTCCTGTCCCTCGCCTGAGAGCGCTCCGGTTCCTCCGTCAGGTCGGCACGGAGGCCGCCGTCAGGTCCTCGGACCAGTCGGCGCGGGCTGCGTCCGCCTGATGGCCCACGTCAGCTCGTTGACTGCCTTCCCGGCCTTCAGGCCCGGGAGGGACGTCGAACGGCAGCGGCAATACCTACCAGGGAGGAGTCCTGCGATTGTGGGAGAAGTGCATCTTCCGCTGGGCGGCTGAAGGCCGGAGCCTGCCCACCATCGCCAACGCACGGCGCGACGAGAAGGCTCCGACGCGGAACGGCGCGTGGCGGCCCTCCACGATCCGGAGCATGCTGCGGAACCGCTTCGACACAGGGTAGGTGGAGCGCGACGGTGCAGAGGGACGCAAGGGGTCGCCCGTCCTGTTTCCTCTTTCCACGCCTTGTGGTGATACCTCAGCAACCTCCTGCCGACGAAGCGGAATGGCCTCCTCGGCTTCCGGTGCGCGAAGACGCCGTGAGCCCCTTGGAGCGCGTGAATCCTTGGACCCTTGAGTCTTCGAGGTGTTGAGGGGGATGGGGCCGCTTCCTCCGGAGGAAGCGCACATAGACGATTCGATAGGAATAGTTGATCTTCACGACCAACCGATACTGGTTCCCCGCGATGTTGAACACGACGCGGTTGTCCTGAAGGACACTGGCCGATCGAAACTGAGCTTTGATTTCCGAAGGGCCCGCCCAGTCCGCTTGAGCCACCTCCTGGTGCCATGCCTCCAACGGACCTCTCGCCCGCGGGTGTCGTTCCCTGAATTCGCGGAGGGTCCGCTTGGCAATGATGCGCGCGGAGGCGCTCTACTATGATCCCAATGCGGGAGCAACACGCATACCGACCTCGCCACCGCCTCATCCGCAAAGAATGACGAGTCGTGTTGACCGCTACCGGTGACGATGGTCCAAGGTCCGAACGGTTCCCGCCGCGAGGTCGCCGGGGAGCCCCGCCGCGTCCGGGACCGGCTCATCAGCCTGTTCCTCCCAGGCGGTCGAAACGGGCCCCCGGCGGCGTGCCCGCGTCGCTCGGAGGGCCGGGCTCCGCCCCCGCCCCGGCCTATTCCTCCGGCTTCTCGCAGTCCGACCGCCCCTTCAGCCTGCAGAGCCGCCAGGTAGACCTGGCGGCCCAGTACTCCAAGGACTGGTTGACGTCGCCCCAGGAGCTGAAGGACTCGGCCGTCAGGTCCTTCTTGCCCACGCGCCGGTCCACTCCCGCCGCCAGCAGCTCGCCGGTGACGGCGTCCGTGACCTTGCCTTCGATGCTGGCCTCCCCGACGAAGGAGGGCTTGCCCGTCACGAAGTCCTTCACCAGCGAGGTGGCCCGGAGCTGCGGGATGACGGACGACACGACGTCCGCCACGGGCATGGATTCCTCCGCCTTGGTGATGGCGATCTGGATCCGCAGGGTGCCGGGCTCGGGCTTGTCGGTCATCTTGTAGTACTTGGAGTAGCGGACGTAGATGATGTTGTAGAAGTTGTTCGCGAGGCGCTGCAGGTCCTCCTTCGGGACACCGTCCTTCGCGTCCCGCCCGCGATAGATGGCGACGGGGTCGAGGAGGATCTTGTCGTAGCTCTTCCAGTCGGCCTTCGAGTTCTTGTAGTAGAGGAGCGGCATGTCGCCGCTGCCCTTGGTCAGCGGGACCGAGGCGCCGATGAACCCGGAGGGCTTGGCCTCGTTGGCCTGTTTGGTGGCCGCGCAGCCGGCGGACCACAGCAACGCGAGGAGCGCGAGCACGGTGACGGGGAGGGGAGTCATGGGTGATCTCCTTGGGTGAGAATGAATGGCCGCGGCGGGGCCCCGCGGCGGTGCGCGTGTCGCGCCGGTGGTAGTATGGGCTCCTGCGCCGGCGCTTGCAAGCGAGAGCTCCGGCCGCGGGCGCCGGACCGGCCGCGGCGGCCGTTGCTTGAAAACCCATGGACGTATGTAGTAGCGTGGGGCCTTGTCCGGCCGGCCCGCGCCGGCGATGCAGGAGGAGGACCGGGCCATGGCGGTTCCCGTCTCTCAGATGTACACGGTCGCGAAGTACGTCCTGACCCAGCGGGCCCGGGGCGTGAAGCGGTATCCGCTCGTGCTGATGCTGGAGCCCCTCTTCCGCTGCAACCTGGCCTGCGCCGGTTGCGGGAAGATCCAGTACCCCGACCATGTCCTCGACAAGCGGCTGACGCCGGAGCAGTGCTGGGCCGCGGCGGACGAGTGCGGCGCGCCGATGGTCAGCATCCCCGGCGGCGAGCCGCTGATCCACCCGGAGATGCCGGAGATCGTCCGCGGGCTCGTGGCGCGCGGCAAGTACGTGTACCTCTGCACCAACGCGATCCTGCTGGAGCGCAAGCTGGACGAGTACCGGCCCTCGAAGTTCCTGACCTTCAGCGTCCACATGGACGGCCTCCGCGAGGAGCACGACCTGGCCGTCTGCCGGGACGGCGTCTACGACGCGGCCGTGCGCGCCATCAAGGCCGCGCTCGCGAGGGGCTTTCGGGTCACGACGAACACGACGCTGTACAACGACGCGGACCCGCCGCGTGTGCGGGCCTTCTTCGACGAGATGATGGCGCTCGGCGTCGAGGGGATGATGATCTCGCCGGGCTACAGCTACCAGAAGGCGCCGGACCGGAAGAATTTCCTCAAGCGCACCAAAACGCGCGAGCTGTTCGCCGAGATCCTGCGGAACCGCAAGCGCGGCTGGCGGTTCAACCAGTCGCCCCTGTTCCTGGAGTTCCTCATGGGCCGCGTGGACTACCAGTGCACGCCCTGGGGCAACCCGACGTACAACATCTTCGGCTGGCAGCGTCCCTGCTACCTGTTGCAGGAGGGCTACGCCAAGACCTTCCGCGAGCTGATGGAAGAGACGGACTGGGAGCGGTACGGCACCGGCCGGAACGAGAAGTGCGCCGACTGCATGGTCCACTGCGGCTACGAGCCCTCCGCGGTGGAGCACACCTTCGGCTCCTGGTCGGGCTTCGCCAGGACGGTGCGGGCGACGCTCCTGCCCGACGCGTGAGCGCCCGGCGGCGCGCCGATCGGATCGCCCGACGTGCCTGATCTCCAGCCCCACCACCCGGAGACCGCGTCGCCGGAAGGACGGTTCTTCCGGCCGTCCACCCCCGCGGAGCTTGCCGAGGCGATCGAGCAGGCGTTCGACTACCGCGGCGACGTGACCCTCGAGCTGGCCTCGGGGGAAACCCTCGAAGGCTATCTGTTCAACCGCACCCCTTCCGGCCCCGTGCCGGTCGTGCAGGTCTTCCCCAAGGACCGCGAGGGAGCCCGGGAAATCCCCTACGCCGACATCCGCGCGATCGCCTTCACGGGCAAGGACACGGCCTCCGGGAAATCGTGGGAGGCCTGGGTCGCCAAGAAGGCGTCGCAGCGCCGCGCCGAGGCGGACAAGCTGGAGGCCGAGGCCCGCGCGCGCGGCCATCTCTGAGTCCGGAGCGCGGCCCCGGGCCCGTCCGTCCCCCCCCGGCGGCCGCATCGGATCGAGGCGGGCGGCCGACCCCCCGAGAGGCCGTTCCCCCAAGTCTGGCGCGGCTTCCGCACCTCTTGGAAATGATTGACAAAGAATATCATCTATGCTAGAAGTGTCGCGCCCTGAACCGGCCCGCGCGGTTTTTGACGAGATTTTGATGCGGTGGCGTGGTTCGAGCCGGGCGTGAGGCGCCGCGTGACAGGCCTGATGCAATGGAGAACGGACACCGCGTGGCCACTGGTACCGTTCATCGGGCGGGGATCGCGGTCGCCGGCCTCGGCGTCGTCCTGCTCCTGCCCGCCGCCGTCATGGCCACGCACGAGGCGGACCACCGCTTCGCCGTCGAGGGGGTTGTCTGCGGCCCGGACGGCCGGCCCCGCGCAAACGTCAAGGTCACGGCCCGGGATACCCGTGCGGACGTCATGGCGTCGGCCATGACCGACGACGACGGCTACTATAAGACGACGCTCCATCTCCACAATGACAACCTCGGCGATCCGATCGCAGTCTTTGCCCTCGATGACGAAAAGCGGGTCACCGCGCAATTCGACCCCAAGGACGTCCACACCGAGCGCAAGGCCGTCGTGCATTTCGGGACGGGCTGCGGGCAGTCGGCGCGCGGGACCTCGCGGTGGATCTACGTTGGCGCCGGAGTCGGCGTGGTAGCCGTCGCCCTGTTCGCGGGGGCCAGGTTCGCACGGAGTCGGCGTCGGGCCCGGAAGCGGGGCAAGGCCCCGAAGGGCTCCAAGGCATAGAGGGCGCTCACCGGAGCGGTCCCTGATCCCGGCCCGGAACGCGGGACGATGGCGGCGGGTCACGTCGGGTGTCGGCAATCTCTTCGGGTGGCGCTTTCGCTCCAGGCCGAGAGGGCCTGAGTGAAAGCGTCTTTTTTGTGAAGTCCGCCGGGTCGCTCCGGCGGCGACGCTGAGAATGAGAATCCTGACCACTAGAAAGGAGCGGGGGTAATCGTATGAAGCGCTTCGCGGGAACGAAGAGGATGATCCTGGTTGGCGTGGCGGGTGCCGGGTTGGCGCTCGCCTCCTGTGGCGGTGAGGGCGGAGAGGGGCCGATCGTGGCGCCGCCGCCGCCGCCGGCCGAGTATGCCGACAAACACATGCCGGCGGGTTGGTGGGCGGACCCGAAGATCGCCGAGGAGGGGCGCGAGATCTTCATCGGCGCGAAGAACCCCGACGTGAACTGCGCGAGCTGCCACGGCAAGGACGGCAAGCCGGTGAAGGCGGGCGCGCGGGACTTCCGGGTGACCGATCGCATGAAGCTCTACTCGGACTCGGTGTGGTTCTGGCGCATTTCCGAGGGCGTGCCGAACACCAAGATGAAGGCCTGGAAGAGCAAGCTCTCCGAGGAGGATCGCTGGAAGCTCGTGGCGTTCGAGCGCAACTTCGGCCTCTCCGGCAAGGAGTGGGACGTCGCCAAGAAGGAGTGGGTGCCGGTGGGGAGCGCCTCGGCCGCCGCGCCGGCCGGCGCGGCGCCGGCCGCTGATGGAGGGGCGGCCCCGGCCGCTGATGGAGGGGCGGCGCCGGCCGCGCCCGCGCCGACCACGCCGGCTGCGCCGGCCTCCGGGGGGAAGTAATCGGTCGGGATGCGTGAGGAGGGGCGGCGAGACACCATGAAAACGTGGCAGCGAAGTTTCCTGGTTCTGCTCGGCGTTCTGGCCGTTTTCGGAGCCGAGGCCTACGCACAGGTGCCGAGCCCGCCGGCCGCCGAGTTCCCCTACACCGGGAACCGGACGGCGGTCTGGATCGTCGCCCAGCTTCACATCCTCTTCGCCGGCTTCATCCTGGGAGCGCCGATCTTCGTGGTCATCGCCGAGTGGCTGGGGTTCCGCAACCAGGACCCCCGCTACGACCGGCTGGCCAAGGAGGTCATGAAGGTCACGGTCATCCTCTATAGCATGACCGCGCTGACGGGCGGCCTCTTCATCTTCGTGCTGCTGGCCGCCTACCCCCAGTTCACCACCTGGCTGATCAACCACTTCTTCCTGATCTTCGCGGTGATCTATCCCCTGCTCTTCATCGGGGAGACGATCGTCCTCTACCTTTACTTCTACACCTGGGACGCCTGGAAGGGCGACCGGAAGGCGCGGCACATCGCCCTGGGGGTGTTGCTCAACCTGGTCGGGACGGTGACGCTCTTCGTGATCGACGGCCCCACGTCGTTCATGAACACGCCGGCCAAGGCGGCCGAGGGTCTCTCCCTCGTGGACTACATCGCCCAGGCGTCCCTGTGGGAGAAGGTCTTCAACTACAGTTGGATGCCGCTGAACCTGCACCGGCTCGTGGGCAACGTCACGTTCGGCGGGTTCATCACCGGGCTGATCGCGGCCTACATGTACATGGGGTCGAAGACGGAGCAGGAGCGCTCCTACTACGACTGGATGGGCTTCGTCGGGAACCTGATCGGGGTCGGCGCCCTGTTGCTGCTGCCCTTCATGGGGTACCTGCTGGCCTACGAGCTCTGCGACTACGACGCCTCGATCTGTCCCTACATGATGGCGGACCAGCTCTCGATGTTCTTCGAGATGCAGGGTGCCATGATCGGGCTGATCTTCCTCGCCTCCAACTATTACATCTGGCTGAGCATGAAACGGATCGAGGGCGTCGAGCGCGTGCGCATGTCCGTGCTGACGGTCCTGGTCATGCTCGCCCTGCCCTTCGTGATGACCTACACCTGGACGATCCTGCCGGTGCCGGACCCGCTGTCGCTGGCCGTGCTGCTGCCGCTGATCCTCTCGCCGCTCGTCCTCGGCAAGATCATCCCGCCGCTCGGCCGCCTCACGGTGTCGTCCCGGACGGTGATCAAGGTCGGTTTCTTGATGGTCATCGTCGGCAACGCGATCTGGATGACGCCGCACGGGTTCGTCGCCACGGGGGCGAAGCTCGTGGAGGAGCTGGAGCTGCCCTCCCAGTGGAACTTCCTCGCCCTCATGCCGGCCAAGAACTCCGCGGCCTTCACGCTGGTGTTCGTCACGGTCGTGAACTACATCCTCTACAACCGGGCGATCCGGCAGGGGACGATCGTGTGGGGGAAGATCGACTTCGCCTCCCAATTCGTCCTGATCTTTCTCGCGTTCAGCGCGATCTGGACGATGGGCCTGATGGGCGCGGTCCGCTCCCTCGTCCGCAAGTACTTCCACACCTACAACCTGGTGCCCGACTTCACGGCGGAGTCCTTCACGCCGACGCTGGCCTACTCGGCCTGGTGGATCACCGGGATCACTCTGGTCTTCTATGTCGTCGTCAGTTTCGCGATCATCGTGACCCTGCGGGCGTCCGAGGCGAAGAAGCCCGCCGCCGAGGGCGCGCCGGTTCCGGCCGGGGCGAAGTAGCCGGCGCCGCGCCGGCGGACTGTGGGGACTGTCATGGGCGAGCAACCGAGTCTGATCAAGAACGTGATCAAGAAGGGCGTCGTGGGACTGGTCGTAGGGGCCGCGCTGGTGGGCCTGACCAAGGCGCTGGCCTTCCCGGTGATCTTTCAGATCATGTTCTTCGCCTACGCGATGCTGGGCGCGGCCGTCTTCGCGCTGCTGGACGCGCCATCGCTGAAGCCGGTGAGCGGCGCGACGGCGGTCGCGGCGATCCTGGTCTTTTACCTGGTCCTCTGCGTGGTCTACATCGGGGGCGCCTCCCTCTGGCCGCAGTACGACCCGGAGGACGAGAAGGGCAAGATCGAGAAGCTGCTGAAGGCCAAGCGCGCCGCGACGGAGCAGGGCAAGGCCGAGGAGCTGATCGCCCGGGCCAAGGCCCTGACGGAGAAGACCGAGGCCCTGATGGCCCGCCTGCAGGCGGTCGGCGGCGATGCCGTGTCGGCGGCTCAGGCGGATGCCGGCGCCAAGCCCGGGGCTTCGCCCGCCGCGGCGAGCGGCGACCTGGTGGCCCTGGGCAAGGAGCAGTGGAACCTCCAGGAATGCTACAACTGCCACAAGCTTTTCGGCGAGGGCGGGAAGAAGCGCGGGCCCGAGCTGGACAACATCGGCAACCTGCTCAAGCCGGAGGAGCTCAAGCAGAAGATCCTCGATCCCCAGACCTGGATGGCGGAGGGTTTCGAGAAGGAATACGAAAAGAAGAAGATGCCGGACAAGTACAAGGAGCTGATGACGGACCAGGAAGTGGACGCGCTCGTCGCGTTCCTGGCGACGCTCAAGAACCCGGCTGTGGCCACGCCCAAGCCGATCAAGAAGAAATAGCCTCCGTGCAGCAGCCCAAGCTCAAATCGAAGGTCCTGTGCGCCGACCGGGAGGTCGGGGAAATCACCCGCGTGATCGTCGATCCCCTCTCCCGCGAGGTGAGCCACATCGTCGTCGGCGGGAACGGGGCGGGGACCCCGGAGCGGCAGGTGCCCGTCGCCCAGATCCAGTCGGTCACGGACGACACGGTCCGGCTCCGCGTGCCCGCCGCCGAGATGGAGCGATTCCCCTCCTTCACGCGGGACGACTACGTCACGATCAAGGAGGTGGAGATCGCCCACCTCGAGGACCATCTGCACGTGGAGCCGGGCGAGGTGCTCGTCCCGCTGCCGGAGCTGGAGCGCGACGTCAAGCGGCGGTCGTTCTTCGCCAACTTCACGCACGCGATCGGGCTCCTCATCGGGCTGCCCCTGGTCTTCCCGGTCATCCGCTACCTGATGAAGCCGATGTACGCCCCCTTCGACAACACCTGGATCAAGATCGGCAACGTCAGCAAGATCAAGACGGAGGACGTGGGCGTCCAGTTCAAGTACAAGAAGAAGGTGAAGGAAGCCTTCATGCCGGAGGCCGAGATCGAAAAGAACGTCTGGATCCTGAAGGCGACGCCGGCCACGATGGAGAAGGTCTATCGCGGCAAGGACATGGAGTTTCACGACTCCGCCGGCCGCCTCGTCTGGACGAACAAGAAAGACTTCCCCTACATCGTCTTCTCCGGCAAGTGTCCCCATCTCGGCTGCGGCTACAAGTGGCGCACCCACAAGGTGCTGGGCCAGGTCTTTCTCTGTCCCTGCCACCTGAGCATCTACGACGCGGGCGGCACCGTCCTCGACGGGCCGGCGCCGCGGCCGCTCGACGCGCTGCCGATCCGCGTGTCGGCCGGGGGGGACATCGAGATCATCGACATGGAGTTCAAGGCCGGGACGAAGGTCCAGGTCCGCATCGTCTAGGCTTCCGAACGGGCGGATGGATGGAGTGATGAACGGGCAGCCCACGGCGCTGGAAAAGGTCATCGCTTTCGTCGACGAGCGCGTCGGCCTGAAGACGATTCAGGCCAAGATGCTCAACGAGCCCGTCCCCGGCGGGTCGCGCTGGGCCTACGTCTTCGGCTCCTGTCTCCTGTTCATCTTCATCATGCAGGCGGTGACCGGCATCCTGCTGATGTTCTACTACGTGCCGAGCGCCGACCACGCCTACGCGAGCACCCAGTACATCATCCACGAAGTAGACTACGGCTGGTTCATCCTGAGCTACCATTTTTGGGGCTCCTCGGCGATGGTCGTGATGGTCTTCGCCCACATGTCCCAGGTCTTTCTCTGGGGGGCGTACAAGAAGCCCCGGGAGATGATCTGGCTCGTCGGGCTCGCCCTGTTCGGGATCGTGATGGGCTTCGGCTTCACCGGCTACCTCTTGCCGTGGGACCAGCGGGCCTACTGGGCCACGACCGTGGGCGTCGAGATCATGGACAAGACGCCGGTCGTCGGGGATTTCCTCGCCCGGTTTTTGAAGGGCGGGCCGACGCCGGGCCAGATGACGCTCAGCCGGTTCTTCGTGATCCACGTCATGATCCTGCCGGCCGCGCTGATGGGGCTCGCCGGTCTGCACCTGTTCCTGTTCCGGAAGGCCGGCCCCGCCGGGCCGTTCCGCGGGAGCCCGGAGGAGCTCAAGGCCAAGACGGACTATTTCTTCCCGCGGCAGATCTGGAAGGACATCGTGGCCATGGCCACCGTGTTCTTCACCATCTGCAGCCTGGCGTTCATCGAGCCGGTCGTGCTGCTGGAGGAGGCCACGCCGGACCCCGGCGAGTACCACCCGGAGCCGGAGTGGTACTTCCTGTTCCTCTTCCAGATGCTGCGCTTGAAGATTTTCGCCGGGGAGTTCGGGCAGTTCCTGGGCGCCGTCGCGATCCCCGGGGCCTTCATGCTGTTCCTGGCGGCGCTTCCGTTCCTGGACCGGAGCCCCGAGCGCAATCTGTTCAAGCGGCCGGTCGCCCTCGTCGGCTGGCTCATCATCATGATCACGATTTTGGTTTTTACGGTATCCGCGATCATCAACCGGGAATTTTTGGATTAATCGTCGGAGGCGGGGCGTCGCCCCCCGTTATGTCGGATCAGCTTTCCAGCACCTCCTCCGTCAGGCTCGGCGTGGCGGTCGCCTGGCCCGCCTTCTGGACGGCCGTCCCGTTCAAGATCGGCCTCGCGCTGCTCTTCCTCGCCCTCGGCGTCCATCCCTGGGAGATGCCGGGGCTGGCCTTCTTGATCCTCTGTTCCATGCCTTTCGACATCTGGGCCTGGGGGCTGAGCGCGAGGACCGTGTTCCTGGAGCGGCTACGGCTGGAGCCGCCCGCCGGGCTCGGGCTGGGTCTGTGGGCCAGGGTCATGGCCGCGACCGCGATCTACGGTCCCCTCGCCTACGTCGTCCAGAGCGGCGCGACGGGCGTCGCGAAGTCCGTCACGCACAGCATCATGGAGCTGGAGCTGTTGAAATCCCTGCCGGTGGCCGAGCGGATCGGCGTGGAGCTCACCCTGTGGGGCGCGCCGGCCACGATCGTGCTGCTGGTCCTGACCGTGGGCTGGTTCTCCCTCGTCGGAGCGATCGTCCGGCGGCAGGCCCGGGCGGCGGCTCCCGCGCAGGCTTCCTACCAGGGGCTCGTCCGGACCTGGGACCTGATGCGGGTGCCGAGCGATCAGCCGCTGTTGCTCACCGCCTTCACCGCTACGGGGGTCTTGCTGGTCTTCCTGTTCTGGGGGGCCATGCCGGTCACGACGCCCCATCCGCACGAGTCGTACAAAGAGAAGGACGGCGCCAAGAAGGCGCCGCCGGTCGTCAAACCGGTCGAGGCCCTGGAGAAATCCGACAAGCTGCTCGCCCAGGCCGAGGCCGCGCTGGCCGCGCTCGAGGCCAAGAAGCAGGCCGAGGAAGAGGAGCAGAGCAAGGGCAAGAAGGGCAATAAGGCCGCGGGCAAGGGCTCCGAGGCCGGCGCCGCCAAGCCGGAGGCGCCGAAGGCCGTCAACGCGGCGGGGAGCGGAGCCGGCGCGCCGCCGGCCGGGGCGGGGGCCGGGACGGGCCGCTGACCGCCGCGCGCACGAGGAGAATGCCATGAGCGACCACGGCGAACATCGAGGGCGGATCGCGGAACGGCTCCGGGGGCGGAGCGCGCTCGTCGCCGGACTGGCCGTGCTGGCTGGGGCGCTGGTCCTGGCCGATCCGGGCCTCGCGCAGCAGACCCAGGGCGCCCAGGCATCGGTCGCCTACCGGGACATTCCCCAGTTGGGCGGGAGCCGCAACATCATCTGGGTCATCGCCCAGCTCCATCTCCTGCTCGCGGGTTTCGTGCTGGGCGTGCCGATCTTCGCCTGGCTCTGCGAGATCGTCGGCTGGAAGACGGGGGACAAGCGCTACGACAAGCTGGCCAAGGAGTTCACCAAGCTCCTCACCTCCTCCTACGCGACGACGGCGCTGTTTGGCGGCATCCTGCTGTTCCTGCTCATCGGCTTCTATCCCAAGCTGATGGCCTACCTGACGGACGTCTTCTTTCCGTCGTTCGTCGTCTATTGCGCCCTCTTCCTGCTGGAGACCGCGACCCTCTACCTCTATTGGTACGGGTGGGACGCGATGCAGGGCGGCAAGAAGACGCTTCACCTGTTCCTGGGCTTCCTGCTCAACGTCTTCGCCTTCTTCATCATGATCGTGCCGAATTCCTGGGCCACCTTCCAGGCCAGCCCGGTCGTGATCGCCGAGGGCACGGACCTCCAGCGCGCCTGGGCCGCGACCTGGAACCCGACCTGGTGGCCGGTCAACATCCATCGGCTGATCGCGAACGTCGTGCTCGGCGGCTACATCTGCGGGGCCTACGCCGGCATCCGCTACCTCGGCGCCGCGACGGCCGAGGAGCGCGACCACTACGACTGGATGGGCTACGTCGGCAACTTCATCGGCGTGTTCGGACTCCTGCCGCTCCCCTTCGCCGGCTACTGGCTGATGCGCGAGATCTACCAGTACAACCAGCAGATGGGCATCACGTTGATGGGTGGCTTTCTCTCCTGGCTGTTCATCCTGCAGGCCATGCTCATCGGCGTGCTGTTCCTCGGGTCCAACTACTATTTCTGGCTGGGCATCACCCACCGCATCCCGGGGGCCGAGGTCCAGTACCGCCGGCCGATCGTCGCGATGCTGATCATCCTCCTGCTCTGTCTGGGGGTCTGGATGACGCCGCACTCCCTGGTGGCGAGCCTCGAGGAGGCCCGGAAGATGGGCGGCACGCACCATCCGCTGCTGGGCGTCTTCGGGGTCATGTCCGCGAAGATGACGGTCGCCAACCTGATGATCCTCGTGACCTTCATGAGCTTCATCATGTACTGGCGTGCGGGCAAGGAGGAGACCGCCACCTGGGCGAAGGTCGCCAAGGCCGTCATGGGCGGCGTGCTGGTCGTGGCGGGCCTCGTGGTGATCGTGCTGGGGGTCTGGGGCTACTTCGTTCCCGCCATCGTCCGGATCAACTACTTCTCGGTGGCGCAGGTGCTCATCGTGCTGTTCGTCATGCTGACGATCACGCCGCTCACCGCGCTGCTCCTGCGCAGCGCGAGGACGACCACCGAGATGGTCTGGGGGCGGATGCCGCCGCGGGCCGGGTACGCCCTCGTCCTGAACGCCGTCATGGTGATCCTGCTCATGACCCTCATGGGCTACGCCCGGTCCTCGTCCCGGGTGCACTGGCACATCTACGGCGTCATGCGGGATTCCTCGCAGTACGCCTACTCCCCGGCGCTGGGCTACGCGGCGGCCTTCATGTCGCTGAACACGTTCCTGTTCTGCCTGCTCGTGGCCTTCATCTTCTGGGTCGCCACGATGGGGGACAAGGGCAAGGCACCGGAGCCCCACGGGAAGGGACGCCTGCCGGAGGGGGCCCTGCCGGCGATGGCGGGCGGGTCTTCGGCATTGGATCGAACGCAGTCATCCGGCTGACGGCTTCTTACCTCGTTGGGTAGGTGGTTATGAGCGAAGTCGCGCTGTTGCAGTTGATCGGCCTCTGCGTCGTTGGCGCGGGGGTCGCGATCCTGCTCTTCATCAGGGCCCGCTTCCTCCGGGTGGTGGGGTTCGTGGCCATCGTGCTGGGCACGTTCTCCCTCATCGCCCTGGGGGTGCCGCAGATGGCGTCGCTGCCGCCCGCCGAGGAGAAGTTCGACGTGGCCAGCATCAAGACCGCCGCGGACATGGCGGCCATCGGCCAGAAGATCTTCTTCAGCAAGGGGCAGTGCGCGCTCTGCCACTCCATCGGGCCGAGCGAGTCGGCCCGCTGCCCCGACCTCAAGGGCATCGGCGCCAAGCTGACCCGGGAGTTCATCTATGAGAGCCTGACCCAGCCGCAGGCCTACATCTACCTGGACTACCGGCATGAAGGGCCGCCGAAGGAGTACCCGGCCCGGATGCCCTACATCAACAGGAATCCGATCGGCCTGACGAAGAACGAGATCCTGTCCGTGATCGCGTTCCTGCAGCAGATGAGCGGGGAGCCGATCACCGTGAGCCCGTCGGAGATCGTGCTGGCGGAGCAGGGCGGGGCGGCGGTGCCCGTCGCCCACGCCCAGGCCCCCGCGTCCGGCGCCGGCACGGGCAGCGTGACCCAGTAAGGCTAAGGAAGGGTGCGACCATGAAAGGCAGCGCGCTCGCGAAGTCCGCGGTCCTCCTCGTCGGCATCTACGTCTTCCTGAAGTTCGTCCTGCCGCTCTTCACCGCCCCGCTGCCGGCGAGCCTGATCTTCCTCTACCTGACCCTGACCTTCAGCGGCGTGATGATCTTCTACACCCTCTGCGGGGAGTGGATGGAGTCGTTCCTTGGCCCGATCTTCCGGTTCCTGAGCGGGGAAGGGCAGGACGGGGCGATCAAGGCCGTGCGGATGGCGGTCCTGGTGGCGATCCCCCTGCTGATCGGCTACCAGACCTTCGCCTCCACGCGGCCGAGCGACCAGCCGCCGGCCGAGAACCGGACGATCCATCCGGCGCCGCCCGGCGAGTTCGTCGGCCTCTCGAACCCCGTCCCCAACACGCCGGAGAACGTGATGATGGGCAAGGGGCTCTATGCGGCCTTCTGCTCGCCCTGCCACGGCGCGAACTTCGACGGGAAGGGGCCGGCCGCCCGCGGCTTCAACCCGCCGCCGGCCAATTTCTCCGACCCGACCACGATCGCGATGCTCCAGGAGAGCTACCTGTTCTGGCGCATCAAGAAAGGCGGCGTTGGCCTGCCGATCGAGGGGATGCCCTGGAAGTCGGCCATGCCGCGCTGGGAGGTGGAGCTGCCCGACGAGTGGATCTGGAAGATCATCATGGGCGAATACGACGGCGCGGGCCAGAAGCCGCGGACCTGGGAATGAGTCTGGGCCGGCGACGATCGGCCGGCGGACGGTGAGGGGAAGGTGGAGGGTCGTATGAGGACATCGGGTCGGCTGAACCCCTGGGCGCTCGCGGTGCTGGGCGGGGCGACCCTCGCGGCCGGCGGGCCGTGGCCGGCGGACGCCCCGGCTCAGGAGAGCGTGGTCGCCCGGGCGGCCTTGGTGAAGGGGACCCTCCCCGCCGACGATCCGATGGCCGCCGCCTGGGACCAGGCGCCGGCCACGGAGTTCCCGCTCGCCCCGCAGGTGCACTGGCCCAAGCGCATCGGTGAGGTGACGGCCAAGAGCGTGAAGGTGCGGGGCCTGCACGACGGGGAGCGGGTCGCCATTCTCCTGGAGTACGCCGATCCGACCCAGGACCCCGACGACGCCGCCGCGCTGGAGTTCATGGTGGGGGACAAGAAGGCGCACTTCGCGCACGGCCAGCCCATGGCGCAGGTCGAGGGTGGGCCGGTCAACATCTGGTTCTGGCGGAACAAGGACGGGAAGGCCGTGGACATGAACGCCCAGGGCTTCGGGACCCTCGCGGCCCAGGAGAAGCAGGACGTGACGGCCACGGGCGCCTACAACAACGGCACCTGGCGCGTGGTTTTCGCTCGGGCCCTGTCCACCGGCGACGCCGAGCACGACGTCCGGATCAAGCCGGGCGACTTCCTGAACATCGCCTTCGCGATCTGGGACGGGAAGATGGAGGCCAGCGGGGAACCGAAGGAGAAGGGCTCGCAGAAGGCGGTCTCCTCCTGGTGGTATTTCCGCGCCGAGCCGCCGCCGGACTACTCGAGCCTCCTGTACGCGGGCCTGGCCATCGGCCTCGCGGCGGGGTTTCAGTTCGTGGTGATCCGCAAGCTCAAGAAAGGGTCCTCCACATGAGGGCACGGAGGGGCAGGGAGTCGGGGGCCGGCCGGCGGACGGCCCGGCTGGGCGTGGTGGTGCTGCTCGCGGCCGCGGGCGTCGGGGCCGGCTGCACGCTCTTCCAGAACGAGCAGGTGGCCAAGGGCCAGAAACTCTACGCGCACTACTGCATGCATTGCCACGGGGAAAACGGCCGGCAAAACGAGGGCTACAACTGGGGCAAGATGCCGGACCCGAAGCCCAAGGACCTCTCCAACCAGAGCGAGATGGGCACCTTCAAGGACGAGGAGATCTTCAACACCGTCTCCCGCGACATGAAGGATACGACTCCGGACGTCGGGGACAAGATCGGCGACGACGAGTTCGCCGTGCCCACGATGCCGACCTTCAAGTACACCCTCTCGGAGGAGGAGATCTGGGCGATCGTCGCCTACGTCAGGACGCTCCACGGGATGAAGCTGACCTATGATCTGGAGGCCAGGAAGAAGCAGCTCCAGGATGAGCTTCAGGCCGCGCAGCAGAAGTTCGACCAGGCCAAGCAGGCCTTGGAGGAGGCCCAGAAGAAGGCGGAGGCGGCGGCCGAGGCCAAGGGCGGCGAGGTGGACGAGGCGGCCACCGAGCAGGAAGAGGCGGCTCTGGCGGCGGCGGCCAAGGCGCTGGAGGCGGCCAAGGCCGCGTCTGCGGGCTTCTCGGCCCGGCCCAAGTTCGCGGCGATCCCGCGGCCCGACTTGACGATGGCGCCGGAGGAGGCGGCCAAGCTCGCCGAGGTCGGCCGGCGGCTCTATCAGAACAAGTACGGCTGCAACGCCTGTCATCGGGTCGGCGAGGAGGGCGGCGTCGTCGGGCCGGCGCTCGACCGGGCCGGGTTTCGCCTGAACCCTACCTGGGTCTTTCGCTGGGTGAAGTACCCCCAGTCGTTGAAGCCGGAAACGCGGATGCCCAACCTCGGCCTGAGCGATCAGGACGCCAAGGCGGTCACGATGTACCTGGCGACCCTCAAGGCGGAAAAAGCCGAGGCGCCGGCCGTCGCGGCCGGGAACTGAGCGACCCTTTCCGGCACGGCACGGGGCCGCCGGCTCCCCGCCGTGCCTCGTCGCGCGGGTTGTTCCATGCGTACCGCGGCGGTGCTTCGCCAACCCGACCCCCGAATCCACCCGGGTCCCACCGGTCCCTCTTCTCCTCCGCCCAGCCGGAGCGCTCCACGGTCCATGACGGTCGCCGCGGTCTGCTCGGCGGTCCTGCTCATGCTCGCGGGCTGCGCGACGCAAGGAGACCTGGACGCGCTCAAGCAGGAGATGCAGCGGTCCAACGCCGCCCAGCTCGAAGCCCTGAAGGCCCAGGCTAGGAGCGAGGTCGAGGCCAACAAGAAGCAACTGGACGAGCGCGAGCGCCGCATGGCGGCCGACTTGAAGGCACTCCAGGACGTGCTCGGGAAGCTGTCGGACGAGCTCAAGGCGAACCAGGCGAGGATGGCCGAGTTGGCGAGGCAGAACCAGGCGCTCGAAGCCTCCACCCAGGCCACCAACCGGGCCGTGGTCGAGTTTTTCCGGCAGCAGGAGACCCAGCTCAAGGAGCAGCTCCGCCAGGTCCAGGCCTCGATCAAGGCCGTCGCGCCCGCGGAGCCGCCTTCGCACGAGCAGACCGAGCCCGCGGCCCCGGCGAAGAAGCCGCCGGCCGAGAAGGCCGATCGGGGCAGGTAGCCGGTCGCGCCCGGCCGGTTAGAGGAACCCCAGCCAGATCCCCCCCAGCACGGCCCATCCCACCCAGACGTGCTGCTTGAACATCGCGAAGGCGAGCGCCGGCGGCACCGTCGCGGCGTGCAGCCGCGCGACCTGCCAAGCGAGAAATCCCGCCACGCCCGCGAGCGCCGCGTAGAAGGCCGCGCCGAGGCCGGCCAGCCAACCGCCGCAGGCGAGCAGGAGCAGCATGCCGCCCAACGCCGCCGCCACCGCCAGCCAGGTCCCCCGGCCGAACAGGAGCGCCGCGGAGCGGACGCCGATCCGGCGGTCGTCCTCCAGGTCCTGCAGGGCGTAGATCGTGTCGTAGGCCAGGGCCCAGAGCAGGGTCGCGGCGTAGAGCAGCCAGGCCTCCGGCTCGAGGCGCTCGCGCACGGCGGCCCAGGCCATCAGCACGCCCCAGCCGAAGGCCATGCCCAGCACCGCCTGGGGCACGTGGATGACGCGCTTGGCGAGGGGGTAGAGCGCGGCCAGGATGAACGCGCCGGGGCCCAGCCGGCGGGCCGGCGCAGGCAGCAGGAGCAGCAGCGCGGCGGCGAGCCCGAGCAGCCCGACGGCCAGCAGCCCGGCGGCGCGCACGCTCACCGCGCCGCTCGCCAGCGGCCGATTCCTCGTGCGCGCGACGCGGCGGTCGAGGTCGCGGTCCGCCAGGTCGTTCAGCACGACGCCCGCGCTGCGCATCAGGAAGGCGCCGGCCGCGAAGATCGCCAGGAGGCGCGGCTCGGGCCGCCCCTCCGAGGCCAGCACCAGGGCCCAGAGGGTCGGCAGCATGAGCAGCAGGGTGCCGGTCTGGTTGGGCAGGCGGATCAACTCGGCGCCCGCGCGCCATCCGCCCCGGCGGTCCCCGCCCTCGCGGTCGGCGGACGGGACGGTCTGCGGCAGCGGCTGCGGCATGGAGGGACCTTACGCCGACGCCCGCGAGCCTGTCAACGCACGCGGAACACCTCCCTCGCCGTCCGCAGGGTTGCCTTTGCCGGCATGATCAGGTATATACCTGACACTGTGCGGGTTTCCAACGGCGCGATCGCACGTTCCTGGTCGCTTGCCTCCCTGCTCATTCGTACCGCCGGCGCGGCGATCCTGCTGGCGGGCCTGACGGGCTGCGGCTCCCGCTCGCCCCACACCTTCGCCCCCGAAACCACCTCCCAAGGCTACTGGTATCCGCTGAGCGTCGGGTTGCGCTTCGACCCGAGCGTGACTGGCGCGGGCGTGGACTACACGGACGGCTGCCTGCAGCGGAAGACCCTTCCCCTCGGCGAGGACCTCAAGACGGCGTTCAAGAAGGAAATCGCGCTGGTGTTCTCCAAGGTGAAGGAGCTGGGCCCGAACGAGCGGGAGGCGGGGCTCGACGGCGAGGTCACCGTCTCGATCGGCTTCAAGGAACTCGAGCTGTTCATCGGCCGCCGCGCGACGAAGGAGTACCCGGCCACCCTGTCGCTGGGCGGGACCGTCGCCTTTTTCACCCCCGAAGGGGGACAGGTCTATGCCAAGAACCTGCGGTATGACGCCAAGGGCACGGTCGAGACGGACAAGGACAAGTGCGAGGTGGCCAACCTGGCCGACCTCGGCGCCGAGGCGGCCGTGCGGCTGGCGGAGGGGTTCAAGAAGAACCTCGGCACGGCGGTCAAGATCCGCGAGATCGTGCAGGCCAAGCGGGGCGGGGAGCCGGCGCCCATCGCCTCGCCGCCTCCGCCGACCTCGCCCGCGCCCCTCCCCACGGCCGTTCCGCCCGCGCCCGGCGCCGCCTCGCCCCTCACCTTCCACGCCATGTTCCGGGACTGGAACCAGAACCAGACCCTGGAGGGCGGCGAGCGGGTGCACCTGGAGATCGAGGTGAAGAATCACGGCCTCGATCCGATCAAGGCCGTGATGGTCGTCCTCGACGGCACGCCGGAATTGGTGAAGGGGCTGGGCTCTCCCCTGGTGGTCGGGGACCTGCAGCCGGGACAGAGCCGGCTCCTGCAGGCGACGGGGGAATTGCCCCACGTGACGGTCGAACGGGAGGCGGAGCTGGTGATCTCGCTCGAGACCCTCGGCGAGAAGGTCCCCATGCCGCTCCCGAAAAAGTTCGTCGCGGCCCTGCGGCCGGGGCGGGACCCGACGAAGGACCCCAAGCCGGTGGACGTGGACAAGGTGCCCGGTCGCGGAGCGCGGGAGCGCAAGCAGGCCGTGGGCGTGGCGATCGGCATCGGCGCCTCCCGCGACCCGGCGGTGCCGCCCCGGCAGTTCGCGGCGCAGGACGCCCGGACCATGGCCGCCTACTTCTCCGGCGCCATGGGCATCCCCGCGCACAAAGTCCGGCTGATCACCGGGGAGCAGGCGCTGAAGCAGGACCTGGTCGAGGCGCTGGAAGAATGGCTGCCGCAGCAGGTCGCGCCGGGCGGAGAGGTGTTCATCTTCTTTTCCGGCCGCGCCGTCGTGGATCACGCCTCCGGGGCGGTCTCCCTCCTGCCCTACGAAGGGCAGCCGGCCAATACGAGTCGGCTGTACTCGCTGCGCCGGCTGCGGTCGGCGCTCGCCCGGCTGCCGGCCCGCTACGTCGTGCTGATCCTCGACGTCACGCTGACGACGGCTCCCGATGCGCCGGGGCTGAACGGGGTCAAGCCGGACTGGTTCCCCGCCACCGCGACCGTCAGTCAGGGCGACCTCCTCCAACTCGTCGGGATCACCGGCGCCCAGGCCGCCGTCGAATACGAGGAGGGCCGGCACGGGCTCTTCACCTACTGGCTGCTCCGGGGAATGGGCGGGGACGCGGACTGGAACAAGGACGGGGTCGTGTCCGTGGCCGAGGCGTTCGACTACGCGAGGAAAGAAGTCGCGAGGACCGCCGCGGAGGCCTTCGGCCGCGAGCAGGAGCCCCAGGCCATCCCCGTCCCGGAGGCGAAGCTGAAGGCCTGGAACCTGCCGCTCGTCAAGCTGCGGACGCCCCCCGGCTGGAGCGTTCCATTCTAGCGCGGGGGCAATTTGCATTCTAACCGCCGGAAATGACCTCCCCTCTCAGAGTGCAACTGTCTTGCAGAATAGACCTGAATCGGTGCGGTGCTGTGGCCCTGAGCAGGGTGTATTTGCAAGACGGTTGCAGCGGGCCGGGGGGCGAGACGCGGATCATCCCATCCCAGCACGCTCCCGGTCACGCCTGGCCTGTTGGGCATGGATGATCTGCTCGAAGGCCGCCAGGAGCCCGTCGCCTTCCGTCCACGGCATTACGCCGCCAGTCTGCCCATAGTCGGCGGACACTAGTACGTGGTACTGCTCAGGCTCGTACCGACGTTCGATCATGCCAGGCGGAAGTCCACTGTAACTGCCCGCGTCCTGCTCGAAGTGCTCGACCGTGTCCTCGTACACGCCGTGGTCCGTGCGTAGGTAGATCAGCCCGTCTGGGTGATGATGGAATTGCATCGGCTCCTCATGTCTTGATGATAAACTGCACCACCGCGAACGGGGGCATGTTGTTGTGCGTTTGCCCCCCACCCGTGGCCTCCGTGGGGTATTGGGTTGTATTGTCATCGGGGTGGGGTTTCCGGCGGCCGAGGTCAGACGCCGGACTGATCACTTGATAGCCCGTATCTCCCCAGGAGGAAAAGAACTCGTGGGTATGTGACGGGAGTTCGTTGACGGTCAGCGAATGCGCCTCCTCACCGCCGGCTTGGCCGAGCGTCCGGTTCGTGAGCCCACTCCCTTGACCGGCCCCGATGGGGGTCCGCCCCCGCAAATCCGGGAGGTTGAAGGTCGTCGTGCCGTCGCCCGCGCCCCAGGTGGTCCCCAGGACGCTGAACAGCCCGGCATACGTGCTCCGGCTGACGGCTGAGCCATCGCAGACGAGCCAGCCGGAGGGGGCCGCGCCACCGCCGTGCATCGTGATCCGGCCGACGGGCTCGCGAGGGGATGCCAGGCGCCAGAGGCCGGTCGCCTCGGCGATCCAGGTCGTCACCTCGCCCTCCGCGACCGTGAGGCTCACCGCGTTGGGGAGGCGCAGCTTCGCGGCATTATGCTGGATGGAGCGGACAGCCGCAAAGCAGAGGCGCAGGACCTCGCCGGGGGGGCGCGCGGAGATCTCGGTGAGGGGTTCCGTGCCGGCGACGACGAAGTAACCCCCGGCCGCCGGCAGCGTGAGCACGCCTCCGGCGGTGGTCTGATCAGGGCCCTGGGTGCTCAGGCGATCCAGCGCCGCCCGCAGGTACTGCGTCCGGTTCGCCAGCAGCTTGTGGGGCAGGTTATCGATCCCATTCGGCCCGCCCACCACCGGGTCCGTGGTCTCCAGCTGGTAGATCCCCGCTTCCCATTGGATCGTTTCGTCCAGATTCGCCATCGTCTCCCCCTACTCCCAGGACACGGCGTCCACGACGCCGCGCGTGTACGATCCATCGTGGAGGACCGCCCCGTTATAGCGGATGCCCGCCTCCGGGTAGTGCAGCCGGACCAGCCGGCACCGGGCGGGCGCTTGGCTCCGGATGGCCCGCGCCAGCCGGCCCGCCCGGTCCACGGTCATCGGTGCCGTGAGCCGGACCGCATAGGTGGCCCACCCCGCGGGATGCCCATCGAAGTACCAGGACCCCTCCCGCAGGATCTGGCCATCGTGCCGGTGCGCCTGCGCCCCCTCCACCAGTGTGGCATCCGGCTGACCCAGCCGCGCCAGGGCCTCCCGGACGCTCCAGACGGTCCCCTTCCGTCGATGCCCCAACAGCAGGGCGGAGACCACCGCCCGCTGCTGCTCGTCGGGCAACTCCGCGTCCCACCAGTCGGCGTGCCACTGCTGCGCCAGCACGGGCAAGGCCGCGGCCGGGATCTGGTCGATCCGGTAGACCAGCACGCGGTCGAGCAGGGCCACGGGCATCGCGGCCGCCAGCACGTCGGCGAGGGCCGCGACGTTCGGGTCCTGACGCAGACTGGGCGGCAGCAGCGGATCCGGCATCAGCCCTCCACTTCGCCGGTAATCGTGACCGTCGGGGTCCCGGTCAGGACCGCGACCTCGGTGCCACTCAGCACCCGCGCCGCCGGCTGGACCACCACCACGTCATGCACGCCGGGGATCTGGCGGAGCTGGCCGATCAGGTGGGCGGGCACGAGATCCGCGCCCAGCCGGCGCCGGAGCGCCTCCGCGTACGCAGCCAGGGTCGCCTGGGCCGCACTGAGGATCTCGGGATAGATCGTGTGCTGGAGCACGATCAGCTCCACCGCAATCGCATAGTCCACCGCAGTCGCGCCCTGCACGGTCACGGTGTCGCACAGGGGGCGGACCGACTCGTCCGAGAGCGTCGCCGCGACGGCGTCCAGGATAGCCGCCGGGACCGGCAGGACCGCCGCCAGCACCGTGACGAGCACATGGCCGGGCGCGACGAGGCCCACGGACACGTCCACGATGTCCCGGTGGGCGGAGAGCGCCCAGAACCGATAGGCCCCGGCCGGCCCCGCGACGCTGAATGCCTCCGGGGCGAGGATGATCCGCTCCCGGAGGCGCGCATCGTCCTCGATCTCGGCCCCCCCGGCCGGGACCGAGGCGAACACGACGCTCGCCACCCCGCTGATCGGCACCGTCAAGGTCAGCGGCGTCCCGACCGCCCAGTCGTTCCCCTCCGGGCCGGGCTCCACCGCCTGGACCCGGACCGTCCCGCTCGCCACGCCGTCCCCCAGGACCAGGTCGGCCGTGGTCGTGAAGCGGACCTGGGTCCCGTGAATCGTGGCCTCGGTCCCGATCGGCACGGTCAGGCTCCCCGTGGGCGGGGCGGTCCGGGTGACCGTCCAGGTGGCCTCGGCCGGCCGCGCCGCCAGCCTCGTCACGCCGACCAGGACGCCCAATTCCTCCAGGTAGGGGCCGGTCGCCCACCGCACCAGGGACATCTCGGCCGCGTGCTGAATCGCCTGGCGGAGCAGCGTCTCCCGGTACGCGAGCAGATCGAGCCAGATCCGCTCGGGCTGGGCCGGATAGAGCGTGCGGCCGGTCCGCGCTTCGTAGTCGGCGATCAGGTCCCGCGTGATCCTGGCGGGATCGACCTCGACGAATTGTGGGGGCTGGATGGTCTCGCTCATGCGTCCCCTCACCCTGACCCTCTCCCGGGGTGCCCCTTGCTCTTGCAGGTGCAAGGGGCGCCCGAGAGTGGGGACCGCTTAGGCGGCCAGTGGGACCGCCACCGTCAGGGGCTCCTCGGTCTCCCGGATCCGCACCGTGATCACCACGACCACGTGGCCTGGGGCCTCGCCCGGGTGCACCTGCACCCGCTCCACGGTCACGCGCGGCTCGTGCGCCTGGATGGCCGCGCTGACGGCCGCGACGAGGCGGGGGGTCGCGACGGGGAGCGGCGCGTCCAGCCACTGCCAGGCGTCGCACCCGAAATCCGGACGATGGGGGACGGTCCCGGTCGGCGTGCGGAGGATGATCCCGAGGCACTGGCGGACATCCTCCAGGTCCTCCACGAGGGTCCCGAACGTCCCCAGCTTGAGGCTCGCCCACGTCATCACGCCCAGCTATTGATCAGGGCCAGCTTGGCGTCGATCGCGGCCTTCGCCGCCGACGCCTTCGCCTGGGCCTGCTCGCTCGCGGCGATCAGGGGATTGCCCAGACTGTCGAACTCAAACTCGTCCACCCACTGGGCCGCGCGCCCCACCTGGTGGCAGACTCCGGACAGACACTGCTCCAGCTGCTGGAGCTGCCCGAGCAGGAGGCTCACCGGCGCCAGCGCCGCCGCGCCGATCTGGAGGAGGCGCACCCCGCGCCCGATCGGGCCATGGAGCGCCGCGGCGATCTGGGCCCGGAAGCCCGCTTGCAGCTGGCGCAGCTGGGCCAGCGGCAGGACACTGTCGGGGCCGAAGCCCGGTGGGAGCAACGCCGCGATCCAGGGACAGGACTCAGCCGCCGCGAGCCATTCGGTCGCCGTGGGCAGCGACGGCACCGGCGGGAGCAGATCGGCCACGGTGTCCGGGACGCTGTTCAGGACCGACGCCGCCCGGCGGAGGGCGTTCCGCACCGCGAGCAGCCGCTGCAGGTCGGCCTCGACCCGCGCCACCTCGGCATGGATGAAGTCACAGACGGCCATCGGTCCCCTCGTCACCCGTCACGGAGCCGGTCCCCTCAGACGATGGGCAGGTCATGACTGTCCCCCCGCGAGTCCGTCCCCACGGCCCGCGCCGCCTGGGTGAGATGCGCCACCACGGCTTCAGCCAGCGCGTCGCAGAGGATCCGCCAGGACTCGTACTCCCCCTCGGTGAAGCCCCGCGCGCGGAGCTGGGCCTGCATCAGCCCCGAGAGCACACCGGCCGACAGCGCCATCGTTCCCCTCCCCCTCCCCCTCTCCCGCAAGGGGAGCGGGGCCGTTACCCGCGGCTCGCCGTCACGTTCCGCGACGCCTGCGGGTGCGGGCGCCCCGTGAAGGCGCAGATGCAGTCCCGCGTCACGACCCCGGAGAGATCCGACGAGCCCCCATCGAGCGCGATCCCCTCAAGCGCCAGGATCTTCAGCGCCTGCCCCACCAGCAGCTGCAAGTCTCCCAGGAGCTGCGCCTGCCCATCCCCCATCAGCAGGGCCCGGCCTTCCGACTTGGCCCGATCGTAGGCGAGCGAGGTCCCATCCTGGAAGCCGACGTAGGCCACGTCGAGCTCCGCGATCGGCGGCGGGGACGGCGGGGAGTAGATCGCCCCCAGGACCACGCCGTCTTCGACCCCGTGCCCGAAGAGCGCGACGACCACGTGCTCCTGGAGATCCGGCATCCAGTAGACCTGGTCCGCCTGCGTCTTGTGGGTGACCACCGGGAGCCACCAGGAGACGACGGGCTGGGACTGGCTGTCGCGCCAGTCGGGGAACTCCACCCGCACCCGGGCGCGCGACGGATCCTGCTGGACCACCCGACCGAGGCGGATCTGGCCGCCGGACGGCACCGGGGTGGGACTCATCGACGCCCTCGTGCGGTTTTGATCGGCCGCCCATACCGGGCCTCAATCGAGGTCTGGTACCCGGCCGCCCTGGTCACCCGATGCCGCGCCGTCTCGATGTAGTAGTCCGCATCATAGGCCCCCCAGCCGGCCAGGGTGACCGTCAGGCCGGCCACGAGCCGGGGCTCGCCGGCGAGGTCCGCCGTGAACCGGAAGCGGTCTTTGTTCGCCTGCACCAGGGCGGCCTCCGCGACCGCGTCGGCCTGGGCCTGGGTCTCCACCCGCTGGCTGAGCCGGAGCACGTCGGCCGAGGGCACCTCCGACGTGGAGACCACCCCCTGATGCAGGGCCCCGTCCGGGTCGTGGTAGCGCACCTCGGCCGCCTGCACGGTCTTCGACATCTGCTCCAGGAGCGTCCAGCGGCTGAGGGCCTCCGGCCGCAGGGTCATCACCGACGGCGGCGGGCTGGGCCGGTCCGCGTCCGCCCGTTGGAAGGTCAGGCGGTCCGCCTTCACCGTCACGATCAGCCCGTGCGTCTCCGCCAGCCGCTGGAGGAATTCGAGGTCCGACTCGTCGTGCTGGAGCACGTACTGGAGCGTGGCCGCCGGCACCTCGCCCCGCACCGTCAGGTGATGCCGCGCCGCGATCCGCTCAGCGATGCCACGCAGCGACAGCCCCTCGTAGGCTTCGGTCTTCGGGCTCCGGAGCGCCTGCGTGATCGCGCTGACCAGCGCCCGGATTGTGACCGTGCTGGGCGGGCCGGCGTGCTCGATCTCGTCCACCGTGCCCTCGACCCACTGGTCCATCCGCCGGCCGCCGACGTACCCCAGGGCCAGCCGCACCCGGTCCCCGGCCTTCGGGCGCCAGCGCTGCCGCCACCGGCCGGCCACATCCTCGAGCTGCAGCTCGATCTCGTCGCTCTGGCCATGATCATGATCGGTATAGGTGGCGGCCAGCAGCATCGGCGCGAGCTCGCGCGTGACGTCCTGGCCCTGGTACGTGATCTGCACCAGCGGCTGGGGGACCGTGGCGACGGCTAGCGGAGCCATGGGGGCAGGTCCTCCACGGAGATTGCCGCCTCGATGATCGGGACGGTGAGGGTGGCGCGCGCCGCGAAGATCGGGGCCGGCACGCCGATCGTCGCCGGCGGATTCGCCCGCAGGAGCCGCACATAGCCGTAGGGGTCCCCATACTGGCGGTCGGCGAGCAGATCCCACCGGTCGCCCGGGAGCACGTCCACGGTCAGCACCTCAATCCCGCCCTCGCTGCGATGAGTTGGCCACCGCACTGTGTCTGAACAGTGGGAGGGGCTGATGGCACGCAGCCCCTCGTCCTACCGTTTCTTCACCGCCGGCGCCGGCGGCTTCGTCGTCGGCCCGGCATGCTCTGTCAGCTTCAGGTCCAGCTCCATCGCGATCACGCGCCCGTCGGCCTGGGTCTTCTGGAGGCGCACCGTCACCTCTTCGACGACAAAATCCCCTGCCGGCTCGCCATGGCCCCAGGTGAAGGGCAGGACCTGGGCCGCCGCGGCGGCGGCGCGGAGCTTCGCCAGCTCGGCCTCGGGATCCCCAAACGCCCGTGAGAGCGCCACCGTGAGCGCGACCCGCCGGCGCGTCGGCCCGGTGAACTGCAGCGCCGGCTTCCGGCCGATCCGCTCGTGCTCGACAAAGCGGAAGCCCTCGGTCAGCTCGGCCGACGTGACGGCCGGGAGCAGGAGCTGGAAGGCGATGTCGCCCAAGGTGGCCCACGGCATGGCGCCCGCCTCAGTACTTCGTCCGGTCGCGCCGGCGCTGGGCCGCCTCGATCAACCGGAGCAGTGCGTCGGCATCCTGTCGCAGCTGGCTCTGGAGCGCCTCGCGCACGGCGCCGGCGCCGGCCGCGGCCGCGCCAGGGCCCAGCGTGATCTGCGGGGCGTAGTGAATCGTGATCGGCCCCGCCCCGGCGCCATCCGCCGGTCCGCCGCGCGCGCGCTCGACCGTGCGGGTGACGGATGACACCGTCTGGACGAGCGACGCGGTGGCCAGCCCCGGCGCGCCGGTCGGCCCGGCCCCCGCGCGCCGGGTGAGGGCCGGGGGCACGGTCAGCGGCGCGGTCAGGGCGGGCGCGGCCCGGAGCGGCTCGAGCTGCTGATGGACCTGCTGCACGGCCGGCGGCACCGCCAGCGCCGGCAAGGCCGCCAGGGCCGGGGTCACGGTCAGCGGCACGGTCAGGGCCGCCGCCGCCGCGGTGCGCGAGAGCGCGTCCACCAGCGGCGCCGGCCGCACCGTCTCCGCGATCGTCTCGACGAGCCGGATCCGGTGCAGATCCCGGAGCGGCCCCTCCTTGGCCGGCGACCGCGGCCAGAACCCGAGGAGCTTCTCCAGCGGGCCATGGAGCTGGGCGTACAGCGCTCCGAAGCCCTCCTGGATGCCCTGCCAGAGACTGTCGACCATCTGGGCCCCGGCCGCCAGCATCTTCGCCGGGAGGCCCCCCAGCGCGGCCAGCATCCGCATCACGCCGCGCCCCCAGCGCACCCCCAGGGACTCGCCCGCCGAGCCCAAGCCCTCCACGGGTGTCACGAGCCGGGTCAGGAGATTCCACAGCCAGCGGAACGGGGTCAGCACCCAGGCGAGCGCCGTCCCGAGCCCTCGGACGAGCGGGAGCAGCGGCGCAAAGGCCGGCGCGAACTCGGCCGCCCCCTCCCTGAGCCCGCGCCAGAACCCGACAAAGAAATTCGCGATCGGCTGCCAGAATTTCCAGATCAGCAGGGCCACGCCCACGACGGCGACCGCCACCCAGGTCCACGGGTTGGCCAGCAGCGCGGTGGTCCACGCCCAGGTCGCGGCGGCCAGACCTTTGAGCCCCGCGCTCGTGAGGAGGTTCGTCGCAATCCAGGCGCGCGACGTGGCGATCAATTCCAGCATTCGGTACCGGCCGATCATCAACCAATATTGAAACGCGTTCCAGAAGCCCCCGCGATAGTCGATCGCCGCGAGCAGACGTTGCCAGCCGATCAGTCGGGATACCTCGAACGCTTGCCGTCGCACCCAGGCCACTGCGATCTGCCAACCGTGGGCCAGCATCGGCCCTGTGCTGATGAGCCAGCTCACGCCCTGGACCAGCGTCGCGACCCCCGAGAGTCCTTTCGCCACCATCGTCACGATCGTGCCCAACGCAAACAGGGCCCCTCCTCCAATGATGGCGCCGCCGATGCCGTACACCGTGGCGGTGAGGAGGGTGCTGTGTTGGTTGGCGGCCTCCAGCCAGGCATTCAACTTCTCGATGGGCTTGAACAGCAGGGGCATCGCGATCGTGGCCAGATTGATCTTGAGCTTCTGCCACTGCTCCAGCGTCGTGTCCATCATCTGCTGGAAGTCCCGCTCGGTCACGCCTTGCGCCGCAAGTGCTTCTTTTCTGATGCGTTGGTATTCCTGCATGTTTTGCAGCATCGGATTCAAAAAGCTCATCACCTGCAGGTCGCCGAAGATTTGACTCACGACAAATCGATCGCCCCCGGTCACTTGGTGGATCAGGTTGACCAACTCGAAGAGCGTGTCCTTGCCAGGCGTCAGGGCGCGGCGCAGTTCGTACTGGATGTCCACCCCGAACTGTTCAAAATTCCTCACGGTTTCTGGGGCCGTGATCTTCGCAAGAAAGTTGACGAGGTTATTCGCGGCCTGGGATGGATCACCGGCACCCTTCATGGCGACCTGCAGCGCCGCGCCCAAGGAGGCGACAGCTGGCACGCCCTTCATACCCAACGACGCGGCCCCGGCGGTGATAGCCGGAAAGAACTGCGCCATGTTTTTGAGTTCGAATCGGCCCTCCTTCCCGGACTGGTTCAGCACGTCGATGGCCCACTGCATCTCCTGGGCAGCGACTTTTAAGTTGTCGCGCATCGCAAATCCGGTCTTCGCGAGATCCTCGACACTGGCCTGCGTGGCCGTGGACGTCTTCCCGATCACGGGCTGAAGATTCAGCGCCTCCTGCACGTCCATCCCGGCGGCGACTAAGACTTCCACGCCGCTCAAGAGATCGTCCTGCATTTGATTGGTGAGCCGCGAGATTTCCAGGAGTTGACCGCGCATCTGGAGGAGTTGGGGATTCGCCAACCCGCCGACATTGCCCAGTGCACGGAGTCGATGCTCTGCCGTCAGTGCCGCGAAGGGTACCTGATCGAGGCCGAAGAGCGCGGCGCCGCCGACGCCGCCCAGAGCGACACCTTTTCCCACGGCTTGCAGGCTCTTTCCTACGTTATGGAGTCGTTCGGACGCCCGGGAGAGCCGCTCGACATGGGCGGTGACCCCCTTCACCGTCTCCGTCACTTTCCGCAACGGCCCGGTGAGGTAGTCCACCCCTTGCAAGACCAGCGCGATTTTGAATACGCTATCCATGGCGATCGTGGAGGTGCCTTATGTGGGATACGTTCGTGGCCGTCATCCTCTTTCTCGTCTTGCCCGTGCTGGCGCTCTCTCTCATCGGGGATGTCCTGCGCGCGCTACGCCGATAGCCTCACGATCGCGCTCAAATCTTGCGGTCGGGTTGTGCCCGATAGAGCATCCGCAGCGTGGCGTCCAGCTTCCCCAGCCAGTATACAAATTCCGCGACGGTTAACTCGCGGAGCTCTCGGTAGGTCCAGCCGCCTTCCCGGGCGAGGAGACAAGCTCCTTGGCCAACGCCTCGAGGCCAGTCATTTCCAGCGCGGCCGAGAGCAGCAAAAAATCTCGCACCGCCAGCTGTCGGAGATCCTCGGGCGGCAGGTGCCGGCCATCGAAGGTCGCGATCCGCGACACAACGGCCACGGCAAACTCGATGCCCCGCTCCTTCCCCGTCATGCGTTCCGCTTGAATGAGGTCCTCGACCAAGGGATCGCGGACCTGCACCGCCTGGTAGGCGGGCGTGGCGCTGTCCACTTTCTGAATGTGCATAGATCTCCTCGTGAAAGCCGTTACAGCCCGAGGTTGGCGCGGTACTGGTCGAGCAGGTCGGCGCCGTCCACCTTGTAGAGGTTGTTCAGCACGTCGATCTCGAACAGCTCCTGGCCGTCCACGACCAGTTTGGCGTAGTAGACGGACATCGTGGAGTCGAACTCGACGTTCTCCTTGGGCTTGAACGTGCCCATCGGGAACTCCTTGAAGGCGCCGCGGAGCTCGGCCCGCACGGGGAGCTGCGCGGTCCGGCCCTCCGTGCCGTCGTACTGCTCCAGCGAGGCCCGCACGGTGAGCGCCACCACCTGGGTCGGGTTCGCCATGGCGGCGTAGGCCTCGGGATACAGCGCGCTCCACTTGATCTTGGCCTCCAGCTTGTCGATCCCCGCCCAGAACTCCGCCGTGCCCGCCATGCCGAGCGCCTTGTGCTCGGCGTACTTGTGGGCGACCTTCGGCAGCTCGAGTTCTTCCGCTCGGCCAAAGAAGTTGTTCCCGTTGAGATAGACGTTGGCGTTCGTCAGACGATAGATGTCCATGGTCCCTCCCTACCGAGCCTGGTTCACCGCCTGCAGCAGTCCGAGATCGATGAAGCTGCGGAACGTGATCCGTTCGGCCGGCGTCGGCGGCATAAAGTCCAGCCGGAACGTGAGATGCCCCAGCGCCAGCTCCGTCTGGGGGTTGTCCGCCGGATCGTACCGGCAGGAGCCGTCCACCAACGCGCCGCGCCCGATCAGGGTGCGGATGAAGGCGTTCACGCTCGCGACGATCTCGTCGATCAGCGCCGGCACGATCGGCCGATCCAGGAACGGCAGCATCGAGTATTCGATGCTCTCATGCAGGATGTCCGCCACCCGCTGCACGTTGATGAAGTTGCTCGGCTGCGTCTCGGTGGGCCAGGCGGCCGAGCGGTTCCCCCACGTGCGGTACCCGGTCGCATAGGCATTGAAGATCGTGAGGATTCCCTGCTCGTTGAGGAGGTTGACCTCCGAGGTCGCATCGGTGATGTCGGCGGTGAGGGCCCGCTCCACCCCCACGATGCCCTGGATCTCCGTGTTGGACGGCGACCACCAGTAGCCCTGCTTGAGGTCCTTGGCCGCGATCACGCCGGCCAGCCGGCCGGAGAGCGGCTGCAGGACCTCCTGGCCCTGCCCGTCGATCACCTTGACGTGGGGGTAACAGAAGACCACGCGCGGGCTGGCGCTGTTGAGCGGCTGCCCGGCGCCCCGGGCCGTGAGTACCTGCTGCGGCGTCTGCCCCTTGGCCACGTCCACCAGCGCGATCGCGCGGAGCGCGTCGGCCTTGACGATGAGCTCCGTCCGGACGGCGGCCTGGTCCGACCAGGCGGGCGCGATCAGGATCTTCGGCTTGAACCCGAAGAGGCCTTGGCAGTCGAGGAAGGCCTGCAGGCCGGTGCGCGGCGGCCCGGCCACGCCGACCAGGTCGGCCGCCTGCACCTTCGTCACGTCGGCGTAGGCGTAGTCCACCTTCACGGCTTGCCCGGGCGTGATGGCCCCCCCGGCCACCCGGGTGATCGTGCCGGCCGCCGCGTCCACCGTATAGTCCGTGCCGGCAAGGTAGGTGACCGTCCCGTCCGCATTGGTCACCACCACGGCGCTCACGTCGTGGTGGGCGAGGGTGAGGGTGTCGGGGGTGAAGGTCTGGGCCTCATCCAGGATGGTGGTCTGGTGGACCGCCGGGTCGAACACGTTGACCACGATCACCGTGCCGGCGCCCTGATCGTAGATCGCGTCCAGCGCCGCCGGGATCGAATAGCCCTGCGTCTGCAGGGCGCCGAACGTCGCCTGCGCCTGCTGCTCACTGAGGATCAGCGTGGGGGTGTGGATCGGCCCGGTCGGTGCCGTGCCCACCAGGCCGATCACGGCCGTCTTGACCGTGCGGATCGGCCGGACGCCGGCCGAGACCTCGATCATCTCCAGTCCATGCAGATAGTTCGCTGGCATAGCGTCTCCTCCTTGTGGCCCGCCACGCGGCGCGGGCGGCTAGACGGACGGTCCCTGCAACGTGTCGATCGTCGTGCCCCGCGTGAAGGCCGGGCCGGTCTCCTCGCTCGGCTCGATCCAGAGCAGCTCGGCGTCGAACTCGGCGGCGAACATCGCCAGCGTGTCGCTCAGCTCCACGACCTCTTCCCCCGCCGGGCGCAGCCGGCCCGGCCCGCCGAGATCGAGGCCGGTGAGGGCGCTCCGGACCGCGTCGAGGAGGGCATAGGCCCCGCGGGCCGCCGCGCTCGCATCCCGGAGCGAGCGGGCCACGACAAAGACCCGGTACGTCACGAGCCGGGCTTGCACGAGGCGGCTATGCCGCGGCGTCTCCGGCTCGCGGAACTCCGAGCCGACGTAATGGATGAGCACGGTCGCGGCCCGTTTCGCGCCGCCGCTCTGGACCCACTGCTCGAGGCCCTTGGCCGGCCAGCTCTCGATCGCGACCCCGGCCGGCAGCGTGGCCGTGAGGCGCGCGAGGAGCTGATCCTCGATCGCCGTCAGCGTGGGCATCATGTCCCCAGCACCGCCTGCCGGAACAGCTCCCGGATAGAGGCCCAGTCCCCCTCCTCGACCCCGAAGATCGGCCGCGGCGGGAGCGCCACCCGCCGGCGCAAAAGAAAGAGCGGCCTGGGCCGGCCCCGCCGCCGGCGCTGAAAGATCGTGGCCTGCGCGATGAACGTGTCGGCATAGCTCCGGGCCGTCCGCGTCACGCCCGGATAGGGAATCGTGAGCGCCTTGGCCCTCGTCGGCACGAGGTCCGGCATCGAGCCGCCGGCGCCGACGGTCCCGAAGTGATGGATCAGCCCGTACGGCAGGCGCGTCCCCAGCTCGAGCCGATCTGGCCTCGCCTGATACGCATAGCCGAGGCCGGGCCGGGCGAGGTGCCGTCCGGAGAGCGGCGGGCCGCCCCGCTGGCGCGACGGCGCGCCGGGCCCGGCCGGCTGCCACGGCCGGCCGGTGAGCCCCTGCTGCGGGTCACGCGGCTCACGGCCCTGCTCGAACCGCAACCGCGTCGAGAGCATCAGCCGGTCGCCGATCTGGCGCATGAACGGGGTGAGATTCTGCAGGCGCCGGGGGAGCCGCGCGAACCACCGCCGCGCCTCCGCATCGTCCCAGACCGCATAGACCTCCGGCATCCGGCCCTCCTAGAAGCCCCGCGTGCGGGCCCGGGTGAAGAGCCGGTCCCCGCTCACGATGGACGGCGGCGGGGTCGCCCGCGACGAGGGCGTCAGCCCCAGGGTCACGGTCCCGTCCGCCAGGCGCTTGAGCAGCGCCACCGCGTCGTCATGCTGCTTGGCCCGCGCCTCGGTCGTGAGATCCCGCCGCGCATAGAGCCGGGCGAGCGCGAGATCCACGGCCACCCGGCGGAGCAGCGCCGGCGTCTCGGCGAGCGGCAGCTGGTACCGCGTGGCCACATAGCCGTCGATCTCCGCCTGCGCGTCGGCCAGCGCCTGCTCGATCACGCCCGCGTCCGCCGCGCCTCCGCATCGTCCCAGACCGCATAGACCTCCGGCATCCGGCCCTCCTAGAAGCCCCGCGTGCGGGCCCGGGTGAAGAGCCGGTCCCCGCTCACGATGGACGGCGGCGGGGTCGCCCGCGACGAGGGCGTCAGCCCCAGGGTCACGGTCCCGTCCGCCAGGCGCTTGAGCAGCGCCACCGCGTCGTCATGCTGCTTGGCCCGCGCCTCGGTCGTGAGATCCCGCCGCGCATAGAGCCGGGCGAGCGCGAGATCCACGGCCACCCGGCGGAGCAGCGCCGGCGTCTCGGCGAGCGGCAGCTGGTACCGCGTGGCCACATAGCCGTCGATCTCCGCCTGCGCGTCGGCCAGCGCCTGCTCGATCACGCCCGCGTCCGCCGCGCCGTCCCGGTCGTCGTCGGTGAGTTGGATCAGCTCCTCTGGGGCCAGGTGCTTTTCGAGGTCCGCGCGGGTCGCGTACATGTCCCCTCATCCGAGCCCGCGCCCGCCCCCGTGGGGGCCGGCGCGAAGCGTCCTCAGATCAGCCAGGGCACGACCAGCAGGTCGGCCGAGCCCCGCCAGACGTTCGTGGCCCCCGACGCGGTGCGCTCCGCCTGGAGGATCTCCCGCGCCTTCTCCTCGAGCGTCGGGCCGACCACCAGCAGGTTTGGCAGGATGCCCAGCGGCACGCCGGCGTCGTTCTTGAAGCCCAGCATGGCCGCCCGGGCCGCCGCGTAGGTCGTCAGGCTGAGGGGCTGCTTGCTCGCATAGGCGAGCTGCCAGAGCCCGTAGCCCGCGTTGTCCCGCCGGTCGGTGCCGTAGACGTACGTCTTCCGCATGAACACATTCTGGTCGTCCGGCTGGTCCAGCGAGACGAACTGCGGCGGGCGGCGGCTCTGGAAGATGAGCGGCTTGATGGCCCGCGACACGTCGAGCAGGAACCAGGGCGTGCCGGTGCCGCCCCCGGTGTTGGAGGCGGTGCCATCCCCCACCGGGTGGTCCGTGGCGAAGAACGGCTTGCCGTCGTAGCCGACCGCGCTGAAGCCCGCGGGGAGCAGCCCCCAGACGAGCTCGTCGGGATGGATCGCGGCCGCCCGCCCCATCTCCTGGACGATCGGCCGGTAGATCCCCAGCGTGTCATCCTCGATGTCGTTGCGGTCCACCTCGATGGTGGATTCCCAGTCCCGGTTCTTGATCGTATAGTCGTGGAGCCGCAGGTTCTGCACCTGGCGATCGCCGATCCACTCGCGCAATCGTGGAAAGGCGCCGAGCCAGGCGTACACTTCGTGCCGCGTGGTCGAAGGGACCTCCATCGCCACCCGCGGCCAGGTGGGGGTGACCCCTTGAAAGGCCTCCTGGAAGATCGCCCGGAAGCTCTGATACATCGCCCGGAGATTGCCCTGGTTGATGACCATCCCGATCCCGACGGCGAGGCTCAGCAGCACGGTGAACAGGTCGGCCTCGCCGCCCCCGACCGGCGCGGGCGCGACGGCCGCCAAGCCGTCGCCTCCCGCCATGCCACAGACGAGGGCCGCGACGAACATCACGGCCACTAGGGTGCGCACTCTGGTTCCCACGGGTGTCCTCCTTCAGTTGTGAGTGTGTGTCCGTCCTCGGCCTTACGACGACGCCAGGAGGCGTGCCGCCGCCAGCTTGGTCAGCAGGCCGTTGACCACCGCCTTCGTCTCGTTCGCCAGCGCCACCACCGCGTCGAACTCGGCCTTCGTCGGGGACGCGCCAGCGGCCACGGCGGCGTCGGCCGTCGCGATCGCCGCCTGGGCGTCCGCGGGCGTCATCGGGGCCTCGGGCCCGATGCGGACCCAGGCACCCTGGTCGTCCACGTCCACCAGGACGCCGGCCACGACCCGGTTGCCGGGCGTCAGCGTCACGGTCTGGTCGTCGGCGGCATAGACCGTTTTCCCGATGTCCGCCCGGGTCAGGCCGCCGTGCGCGTAGGCGAAGAGCCCGGTCTGGATCTCGATGGTGAGGTCGCCCGCGGCGCCGGCGCTGTTGTCGGCCTGGTGCTCGGCGCGGCCGACCACGACCAGGCCGGCCGTGTTCGCCGCCGGCACCGCCCGACCGTCCGCGTTCCGGGCGATCATCGCCCCGGCGTAGAGCTTGGTGGCCGCCTCGACGGGCAGCGAGACCCGCTCGCCCGCCCGGCGGGGGGTGTTGCGATCCTTCGTGAGTGCAGCCATAGGGTCCTCCGGTTACGAGTTCGATGTTCGATGCTCGCCCTCTCCCCGGGACCCGGGGCCCTTCCGTGGCACCGGGTGAGGGGAGAGGGGTGGGTGATGGCCTATACCGCGTACCGCTGGAACGACTCGTCGCTGACCCCCAGCAGCCGATTCACGCGCCGCTGGGCGTCGTCGAGGGCCGCGTGGGGATCGGGCGGCCTCATCGGACTGGCCACCATCCCCGGCGGCACGACCACCGGGGCCTTCGCGATGAAGACCTCGAAGCCCGCCGGGTCGCGGCGCGCGTAGGCCTTGGCCCACTCCTCCTGGGCCGGGGTGAGCTTGCCGGCCTCGAGCGCCCGCGCCACCGCCTCGTCGGCCTCGCGGCTGGCGAGCTGCTGCTTGAGCGCCGTCAGCTCGGCCTGCAGCGCGGCGACCGTGGGCGCCGTCGCCTGCGCCTGCTTGAGGGCGTGGATGGTCGCCACGGCCTCGGACACCGTGGCATCGGCCTGGAGGCTCAGCGCCTCGACGACCGCCGACGGGACGTGCGGCGTGAGGCGCGCGGTGAGGGCGGCGAGGATCTCCTCGTCCGTGGCATCCTGTTTCATCGTCAGGAGTGTGATCAATTGCTCTCGCATAGGCTCCTCCTCGTGGCTGTGGCTGTGAGCGGCGAGCGGATAGCTGCACGCCGCTTTGGCGATGAGTGGCCGCAGGTGGCGAATTTCCGGCGTGTTCGTCAGCGCGACGGAATGGAGCTGCACGGCCCGGCGGTCCGATTGGCGGACCAGGACGACGGGGGAGAGATACCGGTATTCACGATTCCGGACATAGTCCGCGCCGCGCGGGGTCCAGGACACGGCACCCCACAGGCCGGCCTCGCCTTTGTCCAGGAGCTGCGTGATCCAGCCGGCGGCCGGCGCTTCCTCGCCCGTGAGGGTCTGGTGCTCGTAATCCAGCACGAGCTGGCGGCCGGACGTCGAGAAGGCGTCCTGGATGGCCCGGATCGCCTCGGCGTCCAGCAGAAACCGGCCCCGCGTCTCGGTCTCCACCCAGCCGGCCGGGATGAGCTGGATTTCGGTGGGCGGCATGGCCGCCCCGGACTCGGCGGACAGCGGCACGAGCCGCGCCGCCAGGACGTCCATGTCGCGTGCCTGTTTGCTCGTCGTCATGCTTCCCACTCACTTGAGTGGTGGGCGGGGCACCGGGCCCCGCCCACC
The DNA here is from genome assembly GCF_979578155.1 of Candidatus Nitrospira neuquenensis. NCBI lineage: Bacteria > Pseudomonadati > Nitrospirota > Nitrospiria > Nitrospirales > Nitrospiraceae > Nitrospira > Candidatus Nitrospira neuquenensis. The sequence continues at coordinate 39,524 of NZ_CEFZDU010000037.1, forward strand.
GGCCAGTTCACTCCGTCTCGAAGGCCCAGCCTCGATAGTCCTCCGGTAGGGCTGGCCCCTGCCGATACCGGAATCGCGCGGCCGGCCCTTGGCTCTTGTTGCTCTGCGGCCAGGCATGGTCAGCCCAGCGTTCGATCCAGATGACTTGACCGCAGGCGCACCGATTGTGGCCTTGGTAGACGATCCAGTCATCCTGTCCGCAGACCTCGCACTTCATGCCAAAGCGCACCGTGCGACGCTGGTTCATGGCCGCTCCTTTCCGGCCCGATCCGCCGAAGGTCGGATCGGGACTGGACGGGGACGGACGGGGGGACTGCGCAGACTTCTCCATCACACACCTCCTGAACAGGCGTGTCGCCTGAAAAAAAGAGGCCACGTCCAGCGGACACCGTGTCCAGGCCGGGGTCAGCGCCGCTAATGAGGCGGCGCTCAAGTCCGTGAACGTGGCCAGACGTGCTACCGTGGGTCACTACTCCATGGCAGCACCTCTTTTTGCTGTTCCCGGTCTGGACCCGGTGCCCTGGATGGCAATCCGGTCGGGGGATGGAAGCAAGACCCCTGTCAATTCGAGTCAAACCCCCTGTCAACGCCGATTGTAGGCGTCGGGCGGGTCGAACTGGCCCCCAGGCCGTTTGCGGCATCCTCGACGCCTCTCCGTGCGTTTTTCGCTCCGTCGTGCAAGTCGATTTCATGTCGGCGCCCCCCTCACGGCCTGAGATGCCTCCGTAGCTCGGGCGGATACCGGTCGGCATCCGGCTGCCAGGCGGTGAGGCCTGGGTTGAAGCCCCAGCCCTCGCCGGCCGTGCCGGCCTGCTCCCAGACATTCGGCCCACCGGCCGTCACCCGATCCCGCCACCCGAACTCGTCCAGCTCCGCGTCGCTCAGCGTCACGACGGTCGCCCGGCAGCCCCAGTGGTTCGGCGGATAGTTCGTGCGCCACCAGGGATCGTCCGCGCGCCGGATCTCGCCGTGCCGGGCCCGGCAGGCGGGCGTCGTCCGGCCATCCAGGATCGAGGCGTACCGCCAATAGGGCCGCGCGGCCAGGACCTCCGGGCTGGTCATCTCCTGCCACCGGCCGACCTGCGTGGCGACCGTGAGATTGGTGTCGTAGATCGTCCGCAGCCGCCAGGGGCCGACGCGGGCCCGCTGCCCGTCCGGTCCACGGATCGTCGCCGACTCCTGCGTGGGCCAGCCCTCGCTGTCGTGCGGGAGCCAGCCGTGCCGTTTGAGCGCCGGGATCAGCGCCCGCTCGAACTCGCTGTAGCTGATGCCCTCGCGGATCGCTCGGTCGACCTCCTGGCGCAGATCCCTGAGCAGCTCCAAGCTCAGCACCTTCGCCACGGTGAACGCCCGGTGATGCGCCTCCTGCCACAGCTCCCGCCAGTCCCACGTGACGGCGTAGCCCTTCTGGCGGAAGTACGCGTCCGCCGCCCCCGGCGGCAGGTCCAGCAATCCAATGAGCCAGTCCAGCTTCACTCATGGCCTCGTGCCTCGCGCCTCGCGCCATCGGCATCAATCCATCCCCACCGCATCGCCAGCGCCAGGGCCCGTGCCAGCAGGGCGGGGTCGGCCTCCCGATAGGCGTCCGCCAGGCGGGCGCGAAAGTCCTCCAGCGACGTGGCCTCCTGCGCGAGCCGGTGCAGCGGCTCCAGCAGGGGCACGAGGACGCGCGCCCACTCCTCATCCGTCAGATGATCGGTGAGCGTCTCCGCGGCGGCGAAGGTCTCGCCCGCCGGCCGGGCGGCCAGCGGCAGCACCTTCAGCGCGGCGGACCCGCCGGGGCCGGGCGGCTGCATGTCCGCGAGCGTCGGCTCCCCAGCGTTCGGTCGCCGGATCTTGAACTTCTCGTGCACATAGGCCGCCGGGATCATCGGCGCGCCGCCGGCCTCGACCAGCGTCTTGAGCATCGTCGCGGTCTGCAGGAGGTCCTCGGGCGGCTCGATCAGAGGCCGGAAGCGCGGGATCGGGACCTCCCAGCCGAGGTTGAACCCGACCAGGGGCCGGAGGATGTGGGCGGTGACGGTCCGGCTGAGCGCCTGGCTGTCCGCGACGGTCAGCTCGAAGCGGACCTGCTCATGGACCTTCGCGGCAGCCAGCGAGCCGATGGTCCCCACCTCGCTGGTCAGCGTCTGCCCGAGGACGGCCAGGGCCATTTCCTTGTTGCAGAGCTCGATCAGCAGCTGGTAGAGGTCCGGCCCCGGCCGCTCCGCCGCCTTGATGAACTCGATCTCGGTGGAGGCGGAGATGATCCCGGCCGCGTCGTGGCCGATCGCCCGCACGGCGGCGAGCAGCGCCTCGCGGTCGTCCTGGCTGGCTCCCGGCTGGTACTTCCCGAGCCGCAGCGGCATCCCATAGACTTCCGCGAAGGCCACCCAGTCCTTCCAGGCGTAGTGCTTGACGAGGTAGAGCCACGCGCAGGCGCGCATGAGCCCGGCCCGCGTCACCGAGCCGGCCCGGGCCCGGTACCGGTGCAGGACGAATTTCCAGGGCGGGAGCTCGCGGCCATAGACCGGCGCCTCGTCGGTCAGGAGCCGTGGCGCGGCCGGGAGCGGCTCGGACCCGCGCGGCAGCCACGTGAAGCGCCGGGTCTCCACCGGCTCGATGGCCGAGAGGGTCAGCACGCGGCCGACGCGGGCCCAGAGCAGCTCCGCGCCGGCGTACCCGTAGGGAATGGCCTGGAGCAGATGCGCGATCGCCCCGCCCAGGACCTCCGCCGGGAGCGCCTCGCGGGCGAAGTCGGCGGCGCGCCTCGCCTCCGGCGAGCCGTCCGCCGGCTCGATCGCCCAGTCGAGCGCCTCCACCGCCAGGATCCGCATCTGCAGCAGGGAGCCGAGCTTGCCGTCCTTCTCGATCATCTCCTCGAACAGCTCGGCCTGCCGCGCGGGGTCGCCGGCGTCCGCCTCCTTGAGGATCGTCGCGAGCCGCTCGGGCGTGAGCCCGTGCGAGGGATACTGGTACCAGGTGTCCCGCACGGAGGCGACGGCGAGGCGGTTCGGCGCGGGGGCCTCCCGCGACGACACGGGCCGGCCGAACTGATCGACGAGCGGCGGAGCCGGGGTCGCCATGGTCACCATCCACAGTGCGGGCTGGCGCGCCAGCCACCGAAGACCGACGCGGGGGACGGGCGCGCGGCGGGGCCCGGCCCTCGGTCGTCGCGCATCGGCCCGCGCCAGGCGGACCGCGTGGCGCTCGCGTACTCGATCGGCCCGACCGGCGTGCCGGCGGCCTCGCAGGCCAGGGCCAGCGCCCAGAACCGGTCGGCGTGCGAGCGGTCGTGCCGGTCGGCGTCGAACCGCGCGGCGCCCGTGGCCGTCACGAGCCGCTTGACGCTGTGCAGGTCCTCGCGGATGGCCCGGTCGGCGGGAATCCGCACGGTGCGATCTTCGCAGCGGCGCCGGAGGCCCTCGGCCAGCGCCTCCTTCACCGCGCCGCTGAAGGTGACGGCCTCGACCCGCGCCGCCCCGAAGCGCTGTTGCGCCTCCTCGGCGAGCTGCATGCCGAGGCCGCTCGCATCCAGACACGCCCGCCGGACGGAGGGCAGCAGGCTGAAGAGCACCTCCCGCTGGACCGCGAAGGGCGCCCGCTCCAGCACGCGGACCTCCCGCGTCCACAGCACGTCCCCCACCTGTTCCACCTGCCAGAGCACCGTCAGGTCCCGGTGCCGGCCGATGTCCACGCCGAGGAACAGCGGCCCGCTGGGCGGCTCGGTCCGGGGCCCAGGCACCTCGCACGCACTGATCAGCTCGTAGCTCAGCCATGCGGTGGCTTCGTCCAGGAAGGCGCACTCGTACTCCTGGGCCCAGTCGTCGGGATGGGGGCACGCCTGGCGGAGCAGGGCCAGGTCCACGGCCAGGCCGTCGGCCAGGGCCTCATAGATCGTGGTCCGGTGGCGCGCGAAGCCGTTGGCCTCGTCCTGCCAGAGCTCATAGAACAGCCCGCTCCGGCCGTTCGGCGTGCTGGCGATGCGGAGCTGGTAGCCGTGGAGAATCGTGGGCAGCATGGCGCGGTAGATCGCGCGCGCATCCTCATGGAACGCGAACTCATCGAGGAACACGTGGCCGGAGAAGCCGCGCACCGTGTTCGGCGCGGCCGGCAGGCTCAGAATGCGCGAGCCGTTCGGCAGCCGGCATTCGGTCTTGCTCTCCGTGGGGACCAGCGCCTGCCCCATGAGCCGCGCAATCGCCGTGAGCGCCCGCAGGTGACTGAGCACCTTCTCCATCACCTCGCGGCTCTGCCGCTCGGAGGCGGAGAGGATGAGCACGGCGCACTTGCCGCGGAGCGCCAGGCGCACCGCCTCACACGCCAGCGCGAACGATTTGCCGATCTGGCGGCTGGCGAGCCAGAGCTTGAGGCGGCGCGGGTCCTCGACCCACCGCCGCTGATAGGGGTAGAGCACCGTCTTAGCCACGGACGCCGTACTCCGTCTGCAGGATCTGCTCGATCAGGCGGCGCAGCTCGTGCGGGGAGGGTGTCCGCGCCTCCCCGTCCGCGGGGGGCGTCGCCACGGCGACCTCCACCTTGCGCGGCTTGATCACGAGCCCCAAGAGCGCGCGGACCGCGTGCAGCTTCTGCGGATCCACCTCGCCGCGATCGAGGTCCTGCTGCACGCGCTCGCAGGTCCGGCGCACGATGGTGGGGATCATGTCCCAGATCGAGTCCACCTGCTGGCGGTGGCGGGCCCGATCCCGCTCCCAGTCGCCGGCCTTTTTCCAGCCGACGAGCGTGGTCGGGGAGACCTGCAGCGCCTTCCCGATCGCCGCCAGCGTCTGCCCATCCTCGACATACCGCCGCCGGGCCTCGTCGTAGAGCGCGGCCTTCTTGGCCATCACCGCTCCCCCAGCGCCGCCCGCAGCCGCGTGATTTTCTGCTGCATCCCGTCGGCCAGGAGCCGGAGCCGCGCCAGTTCGCCGGCGGCCGCCACGAGCGCCTGGGTGTCCAGCTCCCCGAGCGTCGCGGTCGGGGGCGCCTTCATCCGCAGGATCAGGACCTGGCCCTCGGCCTGGAGCTCCAGCGCCCGCAGGTCCCGCTCGCACTCGGCGAGCTGCCCCTTCAACGCCAGCCGCTCTTCATGCATCGCCAGCCGCTCTTCATGCATCGTTCCGCGTCCCCCAGGCCTCGAGGCGTTCCGCCAGTTGCGTGAGCACCCGCGTGTTGTAGGTGAGGTGCTCCACCAGCGGCCCCGTCTCCTTGGAGGCCGCCTTGAGCCGCTCGACCACCTGCGTGAGCGCCTCGGTGTTCCGGGTCAGATGCAGGACATGGTCCTGCTGCATCTGCTCGTAGTGCCGGAGGACCTCGTCCACCTGCCGCCGCTCGCGCAGCTCCTTCAGCGCGTACACGACGAACGCCACCCACGGCCCGCCCCACTTCAGCAGCTCCAGCGGATCCGCCGACGGCTGACCAGGCGGCGTCGGATCGGTCGCCGCGGCGACCAGCGTCCGCACCAGCGTGAGGACGCCGATCCCGATCAGGCTGACGAGCAGGGCTCGTCTCATGGCGGCCCCAGGGCCGGGAGCACGGCGGCGCCCCCCGCCGCCGGCCGGGCCTCGCAGCGCTCGAGCCGCAGCCGGAGACTCCGCTCGAGCTGGTAGCGTTCGAGCAGCCACGTCTCTGTCACCAGGTACCGCCCGTCACCCTGCGGCACGATCGCCCGGTCCGCGGTCAGCGGCGCCGGGGTCGGGGCGCAGCTCAGCCCCAGGGCCGCGAGGATCCAGATCCCCACGACGCAGCGCCGCCTGCCGCTCCGTCTCGAAGAGCCGGGCGAGCGCGTCGGCGTCGCCGCGGGACAGGGCCGCCGTCGCTCGGCGCACCGCATCGTCATAGTCCGTCTCCAAGGCGTGCCGCGCCCGTGCCGGCGCCGTCCGGCGCCGCTCATCCAGGATCGCCGCCAGCAGCGCCACGATCCCCAGGAGGAGGGCGCCCCAGTCCATCGACGGCTCAGCTGACCTTGGCCAGGCCCGCGCGCAGCGTGATGGCGCCGCCGAAGCCCAGGGCCGCGAGCGCCTTCTCCGCCACGTCGCCGTCCACCCATCCCATCATCCAGGCCCCGATGACGGCCAGGCCCGTGAGCGCGATCAGATACGTCTTTTTGCCGCTCAGAAATGCCAACATGGTTCGTCCCTCCTCGTGCAGGGTGCGTCACCGTCCATCAGCACCTCGGGCTGCACCCAGTAGATGACCCGCCCGTCGTCCTCCTCCACGATGAACAGCCACACGTGGTCCTGCACGGCTTGGGCGTCCAGCTCGGCATCCGTCAGCACGGTGCGCCCCCAGCGGGCCACCACATGCAGCTCCGTCCGGTCCGCGACGCCGTCGCCGTCCCGATCGAGCTGGAGCTCGACGAGGCTGTTCCGCAGCACGTGCCAGGCGACGACCTCGTCCTGCGCGCCCGCCGGCACGGCCAGGGTGCCAAGCAGCAGCAGGCCGAGGATCATCCCCCGGCTCATGCGGTGTGCCCCTCCGGGACCGCAGGGCGTTGTCCGGCGCGCAGGGCCGCCAACGTGAGTCCGCCTGTCCACTCGAAGTGTGGCCGGTCCGGTGTCCGCCACCGCCCACCCCAGCGGAGCCCCACGCGTTCCCCAATCTCGCCCATCTGCGTGAAGAGGTCCGTCCGGTCCCAGGCCGGCTGGCCGGCGATGAAGGGGGCGGCATCGAAGGCGAGCCGGTACCCATGCAGCGACTCGCCCGGCTGCGCGTTGGTGACGGGCCGGAGGTGGAGATTCGTGGTCCGGCCGATCGCATACAGCGCCGCCTGGCGCTCGTCCGTGCGATAGGTCTCAATGATCCGGACGTCCAGGCCGGCCTGCCCGCAGGCCGCGAGCAACGCTTCCGCCAAGGCGCGCACGTGGGGATGGAGTGCCGCGAGGTCGCGAATCATCCACGCGGACCATACCCGCCGCCGCGGAGGCGCGCCAGTAAAATTGCCTACTATTCCGATGTATGCGAAAGTTTTTTCTGGATGGCGCTGCGGGGGATGCGGATGACGCCGCCGACCTTCACGGCGGGCAACTCCAGGGCGTCGATCCAGCGATAGACGGTGCTGGGCGCGACGCGAAAATAGGCCGCGACTTCCTCGACGGTATAGAGCGACCGCCGGGGGAGTTCGCCGAGCGGGTCCTCACAGAGGAGTGGGAGGGTGTCGTCCGTCATCCTCGTCGGTTGGCGGCCGCCTGGGCCACCCGTTCGCGGAGGACGGCCAGGCAGAAGCGGCGGCGCGCGGCCCGGAGCAGGCGGCCTTCGTGTTGGGTCAGGAGCGTGGCCACGCCCTCCATCCAGATCGCCCGTTCCCCCGGCCAGGGCAGCGCGGCGAGCACATCCACCACGGCCTCCAGCCAGGCCTCCGCGGCGGCCAGCGGGAGCCGGCCCGGATCCTGGCGGGTCAAGTCGGCCAGCAGCTCGGTCAGACAGTCCGTGCGCCTCATGCGTCCCGCTCCCAGGGCTCGCGATAGGGGAGATTCCGTCGGGCGAAGAGATCCCGCTCGGACGTCACGGGGAGCACCTCTCCCGTGGCGAGATCCAACAGTCCGTCCCCTGGCGTGCGCCGCCGCACGCTCCCCGCAATCTCGATCCGAGCACAACAGGGGCGGATCTCCGCGACCAGGTCCTCAGCGATCACCCAGGCCTCCGCGTGCGTCAGGATGTCGTGCCCTCCTTCGTTCCCGCCCGCTCGTACCCCTGCGGGTAGCGGGTCACCAGCGGCCGCAGGACCTGGAGCAGCGCGGTGACCTGGCGATTCGTCTGCGGCCAGGGCGTGCCGATCAGCTTCTGACAGAATGCGCCGCGCCGGATCGCATCCCAGCCCAGGCGCGCGAAGAGCCCATCGAGGTAGGCCTGCTGCCTCGGCGTGATCTCGGGATCCGGACCGCTCGGCCACCGTGGCTTCCCCGGCCGGCGCCTGCCCTGAGCCGGGTCGAAGGGCCAGGTGTGTGGCCGGCCCACCACGGGCCGCGCCGGCCGGGTCGGTGAGGTCCCACGCCCGTTCAGCCGGTCTAGCACCGCGCGGGCTTGGGCCTGCGTGAGCTGCGTGCAGGACGTGACCCGGAACAGCGACCAGAGCATCGCGCGGTAGGTCTCGTCCGACAGCCCGTGTGCACGCTGCGCCGTCTTGATGGCCTTGATTTGGTCTGTGCTAATCGGCAGCGTGGCCGGGGTTCGCATCAGAGGCCTCCGGGCTCACCTGGCTGTGCAGGTCCATGGCCAACTGGCCCAACAGCGCCGGCAAGGTGACATGGCGAAAGGCGGCCGCGCGCCCCAGGATGGACAGCCCCCGCGATCGGAGCGACGCGTAGTACCGCTCCTCTTCCTCCAGCGTGGACGGCACGAAATAGCCGTAGGGGGGCTCGGTCGTCGAGGCGATCGGGCAGCCGAACTGCTCGATCAGGTGTTTCACCGTCCGCCGCACGACGCGCTCGTCGAGCCCCGTCATCGAGGCCAGCGCCGCCACCTCGATGGCCCGCGCCTGGCCGCGATGGCCGCTCACGAGATCCCAGAGCAGGACCTCCTCGGGGCTCATGCAGGCGCGGTCAGGCTCCATGACGGGCGGCCTCCTTGGCCACCTGCTGGGCGGTCAGATGCGGCGCGATCAGCGAGCGCCAGCACTGCCGACAAATCGGATGCTGGGGGATCGCGACGGCGCGGCCGAGCTTGGAGGAGTGCGGGTTCCGTCCCGGATGCAGCCGCACCAGCGCGGGGCGCCCGCATTCGCAGTACTGCTTCACGCCGCCTCCGTCGCGGTGTCCCGCGCATCCTTCAGCAGCGCGTCCACCAATTTGTCGACCTCGCTGTCCGTCGGCGCGACGATCACCTCTTCGCCCGTCTCGATCACGCGCACCCCGAGCCGCTTGAGGTCCGCGGCGGGGAGCTGCGCCAGCGCCGGCTTGCTCGGCGTCTCCTTCGTCACGATCAGGACGTCCGCTTGGTCTGGCAGGTGACGCTTGATGAGCGCCACCACTTGGTCGGCGTCATCCCAGACCAGCTTGCCCGGCGCCTTGCGGAAGCCGATCTTGACCCCATGCAGCACGAGGGTCTTGGGCCGCACGAACAGGTGCGGGGCGGCCTCGATCGCGGTCCGCAGGGCCGCCTCGGCCTCCGCCGCGTGCGCGAGCGCCGTCTTGATCCCCAGCAGCCGCTTGCGCTTGAGCGCATCGAGCTCGGCTTGCAGCTCGCCGACGCGCGCACTCAGCCCGGCGCGGGCCTCCGCATACCGTTTGGTCAGGGTTTCGATGATGGATAACGTGGGGGCGTCGGTCATGCCGGCATTCCTTTCTTGTGGTCCCGCCTCCGCCAGAAGGCCGCGCTGGCGGCCTGGGCGGTGCGGCGGTCAAAGTGCCGTTGAATGACGCGGTCCCGAGCCGCCTTGCAGACCGGACACAGCGCCACCAGGCCGTGGCGCGTGGCCACGAGGACCAGGACCGCCTCCGCGCGCGCGCAGCCGGGCCCCTGGCAGCGGTTATGGACGACGGCGCCGAGCACCATGGGCCACCTCCTGCGGCGGGTCGAGGATGAGCTGCACGCCGGTCGCCTCGGCGACGTGCAGCACGAGCGTATTGACCAGTCGGTCGAGCCACGGCGTCTGATCCGGCGCCACGCAGGTCGCCCGGCGCAGGACCAGGACGTCCTGGACGATCGCGCGCGCGTCCGCCGCGGTGAGCCGCACCTCGCATTCGTCGGGGCGCAGCCGCGCGACGCCGCACGCCGGACAGTGGGGGCGGACGTCGTCAGTCATCGTCGCGTCCCGCCAGGGCCAGGCACAGTCCCGCGCCCAGCCCCATGAGGAGCCCCAGCGCGAAGCTGCCCACGCCGAGGATGAGCACGTCCGCCGCGGTCAGCATGCCCCAATCTCCCGCACGATGTCGGCCGTCACCGTGCTCTCGCCCCGCAACGCCGCCTCCCGCATCGCTTTCGCGAGCCACCGGTGGAGCATGAGGGGATAGGTGTGGCTCACGGTGCGCCGGCCGCTCGCGTCTCGGGTCTTGAGCCGCTCGGCCAGGGCGTCCACCGCCTCGGGGGTGATCACGCGATCGAGCGCCCCGCCGGCGCGCGTCATCAGATGCTGCAGGTACGCGCGGCTGTCGCCGTTCAGGGGGCCCAGCTCGACGAGCTGGCAGCGCCGGACCATCTCGCGGATGCCCCAGCCGTCGCCGCGCTCGGCGAGCTTGGCCTTGAGCTCGAGCTGGCCGATCAGCAGGATCCCGAGCAGGCGCTGGGTACCCTCGCCGGTGGTCAGCGTGAACTCCCAGAACTGCTTCAGGTACCGCAGCGTCCGCTGCTGGAGCAGGTGGGCCTCCTCCAGGACCAGCAGATGCTTGCGGCCGGCCGCCGCGCGTTCCCGCAGCAGGCGGACCATCTGCCGGGCCTTGGCCTCCAGCCGTAGGGCCGGCTGCTCGCCGCTGATGTCCAGCACGATGGCATCGGCGATGTACTCCGCCGTCAGGCGGGTCTTGTCGATGGTCTGGGGAAAGACCACGGTGACCTGGTCCTCCTGCGCGAGGTCGCGGAAGAGCTTGTCCCGCAGCGTGCTCTTGCCCGACCCCACTTCCCCGACCAGGGCACAGAAGCCGGCCTCGTGCGCCACCTGCCAGAGGCAGTCGTAGACGTACCGGTGCTCCTCGCCGAAGAAGAGATCCCGATCCCGCTCGATCTCCAGCGCGAAGGGATTGCGAAAGAGCCGGAAATGCTTGAGGATTTTGCTGTCCAACATCTCCACCTCCCAGGGGATCAGGGCCCCGTCCTCGATGTGGTCCGGTTTGTGGTAGTGTCGATGCCGACTGAAGCCCGCCGGCATCCGGCGGTGCAGCCCCTCGGTCTCCTCCCAGATCGCGGCCACGTCCAGCCCGCGGACGCAGAGCCACTGCTGCATTTTCGGGTGCCGCCAGACCCAGGCCTCCACCCGGGCGCGCCAGGCGGCGCGCTCGGCCTCGGTCTGTCGCCGCGACTTGGCCGCGGCGAACCCGGGGTAGTAGCCCCGGCGGGTCCGGACGTTCAGGAAGGTGGTCCGGCTGACGCCGAACGCCGCGGCGGCCTGCTCGTCGGAGACGCCGCAGTCCCGCAGGACCCGCGTGAGGGCGAGGGCCACCTGGGGCAATTGATAGGCGGCGGGGAGCCCGCCGCCGGCCCGGGGTGCCGGGCGGGGGGGCGCGGCCGGCTTAGCCGGCTGCGATCGTGCGGTCGGCATCGTCGTCCTCCTTTCGTGTCGGCGTGAACGTCTCGATCACCGCGCCGAGCTCGCGGAGCGGCACGCCCTCGGGCCAGGCCTGCCGCACGCGGGCGTTCTCCTCCGGCGTGAGCCACCGGCCCAGCGCCTGATGCAGCTCGCCCAAGAGCTGCATGAGCGTGAGCCGCCGCTCGGCCTCGGGGTCCGCGATCGGCAGCGGCGTGCCGGCCTGGGGCAGCGTGACCAGGCCCGCGGCGGCCTCCGCCTCGCGGCCGAAGACCGCCACCCGGTGCATCCCCAGCGCCGGCGCCTCCGCGCGCCGCTTGTCGCCCGTGCCGGTCCACGTGACGCCGAAGGTCTCGCTGGCCACCCGCTCCAGCTCCGGCTGCGCCCGCTGCGTGACCGTCGCGGCCGGCCGGCGAATCGTGCCGGGCCGCGCCGTATCCTCCAGCCAGCCGTCCTCGCGCACCGCGAGCGGCTGGCAGCGCCAGATGGCCCGGGGCACGCCCGCCTCGCCGCGCCACACCGCCTCGACCGCCGGAAACTCATAGGGGTGGTATCGGACCCACACCCAGTCCCGCCAGGCGTTCGAGTCCGGCACGGCATACCACCGGCCCTCGAAGCTGAACCGCCCGCCCCCATCCACCTTGCGGCGCTGCTCGCCCGTCCGGAGCAGCCGGCGCAGGGCCGCCGCATCCAGCACCTGGCCCGTGACGGCGTCGCGCGGAATCCGGAGCTGCGCGGGCGGGATCGTGAGCCACCGTTGCTGGCGGGTCAGCCCCTCGCTCGTCTTCACCCGATAGGGCCACGTGGTGCAGACCTTCACGCTCCAGTCATAGGCCCACCGGTTCAGCTCCGCGAGGTCCCGCGGCCGCTGGAGTTTCAGCCGGGCCTCGAAGCGCAGGCCGAACTTGTGGCCCCACTCGACGAGGCCCTTCGCGCGCGGATTGCCGGGCAGATGCGTCACCAGCTCAATCTGGAGGAGCGCGAGCCACTGCTGGGAGAGCTTCGCCCGCGCGAGAGAGCCTTGGTCCACGAGGAGCCGGAACGGCACGCCATGGAACTGATAGCTGGGATGGGCCTTCGGCAGGATGGCCTCGGTCAGCACGTCCAGGGTGTCCGCCGCCGTCTCGCCGGCGGCATACCGATACTGCAGGTAGAACATGCCGCTGGCGTGATCCACGACGAGATACCGGAGCAGCTCCCGCTTGATGGTGCGAAACTCGGCCGGGTGGTTCCGGTGCAGCTGCAGCGCGATGTCCCGCTCCCCCAGCCCCTGGTCGTCGAGGAAGTACTGGACGCAGTTGGAGGCATCGAGCTGCCATTCGGCGTTCGGATGGGCGGAGGCGCGGTAGCGGAAGGGCGTCGGCCGCCGCAAGTGGCGCACGGAGAGGGCCTGGGCGCGGAGGTGGCGATAGACCGTCGAGCGGGACACCGGGGCGGTGAGCCGCCCGCTCTCGCGCAGGAGCTCGAGCGCGTCACAGACGGGCAGGATCACGTCCCCGTCCAGCCGTTTGCTGGTGGCCACCGTGGCGGCCACCGTCAGCAGCTCCGGCGTCGGCACCCCGCTGCGGCCCCGATCGGCGCGCGGCGCGCGCACCCGCGGCCCGGCGGCGCGGGCCCAGGCGTTGATGGTCTGCGGGCTCACCGCGTAGGTCGCCGCCAGCTGCCGCACCGTCGCCGCCCGGGCCCGCCCGGTCAGGCCGGCCAGGCTCTCCACCACCGCGCGCCGCACGTCGGGATCCGTCGCCATCAGCGCACCCGCCGCAACGTCGGCCGTTCGAGCTGCAGATCCGCCTCGATCTGCTGGACGGTGTCGGCGAGCTCGTCCCGCATGGCGCGGAGCAGGCCGCCGAAGGCCGCGAGCGCCGCGTCGGACACCTGCTCCTGGTCCCGATGATGGGCAAAGACGATCAGGGCGGCGTGGAACTGCTGCCACCAGATGGAGAGCGACGCCCAGAGCTGCCGCTCCGGCTCGGAGACGATCCCGTCCGGGACCTTCGCGCCTGTCCACTTCTGCAGTTCGTCCTGAGCCTGTTGCAGCGCGGCCTGGAGGGTCTTGGCCTCCTCCCGCGCCTTGTCCTGGTCCGTCTTCCGGAGTTTGCGTTCGGTGTCGGCTTCCGCCTCGGCTGCATCCCGCTGCGCGATGGCTTCCCGGAGGACTTCAAGGATCTGGTGCGCGTGACCGGGGTCGTTCGGGATCTTCTTCTTGCCGATTACGATGCACCCGCCTTCGTGGCGGATTGTGCCGGCCTTCAGCAGCCGGCGGGCGGCCACACGCTCAGCGGCCGTGGTCAATTCGATCACGGTTTCGTAGGTGCCATCGCCGAAGGTTTCCAGGGTCTCTAAGTACCGATCGATGGTGCGGCGGCATTTGGGCAGCGCCTCGTCGCAGAGCTGCTCCCAGTTCAGCCGATTGCTGAGGCACCAGGCCTTGAGATCCTGCAGCCGCTTGATCGCGCTGAGCCGGCAGAGATCGCTGACCGCCACCAGGGCTCGGAGTTCGCCCAGGACCTCACGAAGGTGGCCAGGCAACTGCTCCACAACGCTTCCATGCGGCTCGGCTACTGTGAGTGCGCGCGTGGTCGCCGCCGTCATCTGTGCAGTCCGTCGCTCGTCTCTGGCAGATTTGCTCATCGGCCCTGGCCTCCTGGTTCCCGCCGGACATTTGTCCGGCTCGGTTTTCGTGTTGCCTGAATTTTCAACGGGTTCGGTTTTGGCAAGCCGGACACAATGTCCGGCTCATGGTGGGCGGCGACCTCCAGCGTAGCCATGTCCTGCAGGATGGAATCCATCAGATCAAACATCCGGGCCAACACCCGACGTTGACGATCGAGGGCCTTTTGGTATGCCCGCGCCCTTCTCGCGGGTCACGCGACGAAACCATTCCGCCAGCTCCTCGTCCGTGCTCGTCCACTCGGTCAACCGGTGCAGCTCACCCAGCAAGAAATAGATCCTTGAACGTCGGTGAAGGCTCCTGAACTCGGTGAGTCGATCTGGTGTGAGAGCGCATCAAGTTTGCGGTAGCCCATCGCCATCCTCCTCCACCGCCGTCGCCCGGAGCGCCGCCTCGGCCTCATGGATGGTGAGCTTGAGCCCGCGCCGGTAGGCCCGCCAGAGTTCCCCGCAGCGGCGCCCCAGCCGCACGCCCCGCGCGGTCTCCTCCAGATACCCGTGCGCCTCCCAGACGGTGCACAGCCGCGACACCGAGGCCTCGGACACACCCAACGACTTCGCCAGATCCGCTTGGCTGAGCCCGCCGGGTCCGGCCTCCGCCACCGCCTCGATCAACAAAATCGCGCTCTCCACCGCCTTGCTCATCGTCCCCCTCCCATGGATTCGAGCTTCTTCTTCCAGCTCCGTTCCTCCGCCGTCAGCTCGTTGCGCTTCATCCGGATCTCCCCGATCTTCGCCAGCGCGAGGATCTCGGCCGGCACCAGCTCATAGCCCCGGACGCGCGCCAGGTACCGCAGGGGTTCGTCGTCGTCGGTGACCGTGCAGAAGGCGGGGAGCCACGCGGCCGGGAACCGGTACGGCTCCTTGTCCGATGATTGGCCGAGGTAGTTCCGCAGCATGTGGATCGAGCAGTGCTTGTCCCCCTCGGCAAAGCCCAACAGCTCCCGCATCTCGGCCGCCACGGCCTCGGCCTTCTTTCCCCTGACCAATGCCCGGCGCATGGCCTCGTTGAGCAGCCCCAGGAACTGCCGCTCGATCGCATACCCGCCGGGGACGGCCAGCGCCCGCGCCTGCTCCGCCGCGTCCAGGGCCGCCTCGAAGTCCAGCGGGAGCTGCCGGATATCTGCCGGTCGTGGGCATTTAGACATTGTGAAAGTCTCTTGCATTTGCTAGGCTACCGACGCCCTGGAGGAGGGGGCCTCGATGGCGCAGCGGCACTGGATGGTGTGCTCGAATCCTCAATGCTGTTGGGCGATTGAATGGCCCCGCGACGCCAATCCCCAGCCGGACTACATCTGCGAGGACTGTTGGGCGCCGGCACTCGCTCGATGCCCCGGCTGCGAGGAGTCGATCACGTCGCCCCGCGCGACCGCCTGCAAGCGCTGCCATCAGCCGTTGCGCCGGGCGGAGGCCTGGGGCGCGGCGGCTGCCGCGCCCACCCGGCTGACCTGCATGTCGCTGTTGGGGGAGCTGGCCGACGCGCTGCATCGGCCCCTCACTCGCGAAGAGAATCGCTGGGTGAGGCGGCGCTGGCCGAAGGGCGCGCTGGCGATGGAGCTTGATCAGATCCTGGCGGCACTGCGGGCGCGCGCCGCGGATCGTACCCGCACCCGACGCGCGTGCAGGTCTCGTCACAGGCCGTGTGGGCCTTGGGATCGTTGGCGAGGGTCACGTGCGCCAAGGGGGCGCCACAGAGGATGCAATAGATAGCGTGCAGGTCCGTCGCAAGATCGGCCTGCCCGCATTCTGGGCAGACCTTGAACCATTGCGAAGTCAGCGCCTCCTCGATCAGCTCGAGGGAGTCCCGGATGGACCGGAGTTGGTCGGTGATGATGCGTTGACGGGCATGTTCCGCGTTGAATGAGTTGAAGGACATGGTCCCTCCTTATGGTTGAGGTTCACGACAACACTTCGGCCGGGCGATGCTGCGCCGGAGCGGCGCGCCGCCAGGCCCGGACCCAGCGGGCCACGGTGCACAAACCTACCGGGACGCCGGTCGCGCGGTGGATGGTCCGATACGACTCTTGCGGATGCGCGCGCCAGTAGGCCTCGACGGTCTGGTACGCTGCCGGGTCCTTGGGCTGGCCGGCATCGGACCGTTGGAGCCTGGTCGAGGGCGGCAACCCGGCCGCCAGGCGCGCGAGCTGGAGCTGCTTATAGGCGGTGGTCTTACTGATCCCGGCATCGAGCGCGAGCCGCTGGATTGCGCGGGCCCGCAGCCGCCCCGCTGGGAGCGAGAGACAGTCGGTGAAATCGAACGGCTGCTCGGGGCAGCGCCGGTCGATGATCGCGGTCAGGGTCCGGATCGCCCACCGCTGGAAGGCAATGATCCGCTCCTGGGCCGCCGGGTCCTTGATCCGGTCGTAAGAGACTTTCACGAGTGAGGCGATGATGCCTTCGCGGGTCGCACAGAGGATCTGCTGGTTCCGACGGTGAGAACCGGTTACCGTTACGGTAACCGGTTCAAGCCATCCATCGAAGAGCTTTGGGTTGCGTCTGACGACTCGAAAACGGGACCGTTTAACCGTCAACGTAACGTTGACGGTTAAACCCTCAAACAGGGGGGCGTTGCGTTTAAGAATCTGCCACACTGCCTGGCGGGAGTATCCGATCAGCTGAGCCGCATCCACGACCGGGATGACGGCCACCCGGCGGTTGCCCAGCAGGTGGGAGAGAATCTGAGGGGCGTGCGGGATAACAGGGACAGGCAGTGTCTCAGCCATGCGTGTCCTCCCGCTTACGCCGCGCTGGGCGGCCCGGCCTCATCCGGCCACAGCTCGGCAACGGGCCGATTCACCAAGCGGGCCAGGGCTTCACGGAGCCACGGCGTCCGGCAGTTACCCCGGACCACATGGAAGACCATCTGTCTGGTGACTCCGAGTCGCGTGGCCGCCGCGCTGTAGGTGAACCCGTGTTCCATCAGGGCGAACCGGGCCCGCGTGGCAACGGGCACCGTTGGTGCGCGGCGTACTCGGCGGCGCTGTCGGTCGATGCATGTTGTACGGGAATGCTCCATGGGAGCGGATATAAACTAATTCATTTATAAGTGTCAAGCTAAAAAGTTTATGGCCCTACATCCTCACGAGATTCTTGATCGTCTGATGGAAGCGCTGGGTGCCCAAACGCTCGCAGCTCTGGCCCGTGCACTCGACGTGACCCCACAGGCGATCAACGCGGCACTGAGACGGAAGCAGATCCCGACCAAGTGGGTCTTTCAGGTGTCTCAGAAGACGGGGAGATCGTTCGAATGGCTCGCGACTGGCCAGGAAGGACCGGCCACCCAAATGTTCAAGGATCTGGCCTACCGGATGGAAGCGATTGCGGCGACGAACAAAGTAGCCCGCCAAGTGCAAGAGCTGCTGCTAGAGATGCCGATCACGAAGCTGCCGTTGACGGCGGCGGCCCTGCAGTTTATCAAGGAGGCGCCGGAAGAAGACCAACAGGCCGTGCGACGGCTCTTGTTGTGCCTCCGCACGGGCAGCAGCAAGACCCATCAACTGGTGGCCGCGCAGTTGAAGGCGATGCTCGACACGATCGAGCTGGTCGAGCAGGAGCATAAAGGGGGCCGCAGCGAAGCGGCCGGTGCACGCACCAAGGCGGCGGGCTGACGCCGCGCGTGAGCCCGAAGGGCCGCTTCTGTCCCTGGCATGAGGTCTGGTATCTCGCCGGCCAGTGTGCCGTCTGTCCGGACGGCCCCCTCGACCGCGGCTAAGCCAGGTGCGATTGGCAAGCCGCTTCCATTGCACTTTTCTGCGGCGCCGGCGTAGCAGAGATGCAATTCGATTTCACTCTCCTCCAGTTTTCCTCCAAAACCTCAACTTCGATCCCAGTCATTTCCCCCGGTTAGAATGCAACTCCCCCCCTTTGCTAGAACGAACGGCTTCACCCGGCCCGCCGGTTGACAGGCCCTCCGGCTCCTGAGTATCATCGCCGCCGGTGCCCGGCCCTCCGTCGCGGGCCTCGTTCCCTCCGGAAGCCGGCGTAGCTCAGTGGCAGAGCAGCTGATTCGTAATCAGCAGGTCGGTGGTTCAATCCCACTCGCCGGCTCCATAAATCAACGGGTTCTGCGAGCCAGCTTTTCCGGTTACAAAATCAGCTACAAGGGTGGGGGGCGGGCGGGGACGCAGACGCGGACCTGGTGGGGGAACGGGCGTCCCGGCACGCGGCGGGTGGCGAACCTCGCGGATGAGACGGCGAAGCGGCAGTTCTCCGCTGGCCGACCATGACCGGCTACGACGACGGCTACGCGCGGACCGCCCCGGTGGGCTCGTTCGAGCCGAATCCCTTCGGGCTCTACGATACGACGGGGAATGTGGGGGAGTGGACGGCGGACTGGTACGGCGCGGACTCCTACGGGCGGAGCCCTCAACGCAATCCGACCGGACCTGCCGAAGGTCAAACTCGCCTGTTGCGGGGCAGCGGCTGGGGCACTCTGCTGGTTGGCTCGATCCGGTACTTCATGTTCGGAGAATTCCCGATCCGGGTCAGCGCCCCTCCGGTGGAACGGCACGGCGGCCTCGGCTGCCGGTGCGCGAAGACTCCCCGAGCCCTTGGTCCTTGGACCCTTGAGCCCTTGGTTCTTCCTGGCCTGCTGGCTCCTTCCTCGCGTGATTGACTTTCCGCGCTCCTATCGGTTCGTGCTGGGGATCGGGTCATCCTCGACGTCATGTCAGTGTGATGAGACGGCCGGATCGCCGCCGGCGCTGCTCCGATGCCCGACTTCCGCGCTACGCGCCCGCCTTTCTTCGCGGCGGCTATTCCGGCAGGCGCTCGACCCGGCCGGTGACCTGTTTGAGGAGGGGCTTGAGATCGCTGCAGGTGGACAGGGCGGCGAGGGCGAGCGCCGCGGCGAGCAGGAGGGGGAGTGCGGGCACCTCGCCGGGCCGGGGGGTTTCCCCCTCCCGTTCTTTCCGTACCTGTGGTACCCTACGGGCCGACGGGGCCGGCGCCGGAGCTCAGAGGAGGGGCGACATGACCGGAGGCGGAGGCACCGCAGCGCGGCGGGGGGCGGCTCTGGCGGCGGTGCCGGTGCTCGTCGCGGCCATCCTGGCGGTGGACGTGATGCTGCCGGCGGGGATCGCGGTCGGGGTGCTGTACGTCGGGCCGGTGCTGCTGGCCCTGTACGCGGGCCGGCGGGCGGTGAGCCTGGCCGTGGCGGCGGTCTGCACGCTGCTCCTGCCCGTGGGGTTCCTCCTGTCGCCGGTCGGCGCAGCGCCGTGGGTGGGGGTGAGCAACCGCTTCCTGAGCGCGGCGGCCATCTGGATCACGGTGGTCCTCTCCCTGCGGGACATGCAGGCGCGAGGGGAGGTCCATGCGCTGCGGGGCCTGCTCCCGATCTGCGCCTCCTGCAAGAATCTGCGCCTGGTCAACGGGACCTGGCAGCCCGTCGATCGGTACCTGGAGGCGCTCTCGAACGCGATCCTCTCGCACAGCATCTGCCCGCGCTGCGTCGAGAAGTGGTACCCGGATCTCTATCCCGAATTGGCCGAGCGACGCCACGATCCGCCCCAGCGTCCGTGAGGCGCGCGGGTCGTCGGGTCCGCCGGACGCGCCGATGATCGGCAAGCGGTTGCCAACCTGTCCGCGTTGCGAGGGCGCCCTGGGGCATACGGGGGCCTTCTGGACCTGTGCGGGCTGCGACTTCTCGATCACCGACCAGGCGCTCCGATTCGAGCGCATGGCCTCGATGGACGCCGAGGATCGCCCCGCCATGAAGGAAGTCGGCTAGGCGGCCCACCGCTGGTCCCTTTGCCCGATCCCGCCCGCTGCCCCGCGCTTGACACTCCGTCCGACCGAGGGCTATCCTCGCCCCGATTTCCGAGGAGGATGCGTGTGAAGCGAACGGCTCAGGCGGGCGTGCCGGCCCGTCGCAACGGCGCCCCGGCCCCGCCGGGACCGGGACCGTCCGCGCCCCTGCTCGTGCCCGGGCCGCTCGCGAGGGCGCTGCTCGGCCTCTACGACTATCCGGACCCCCGCCGGCCCGGCCGGCTGATCCGCGGCTACGACCGGCCCCATGCGCTGCGCACCGCGCGGATGTGCGCGAGCGTCGCGCTCCGGCTCGGGCATCCGCCTGAGCGGGTCGTACGCTATCAGATCGCCTGCCTGCTCCATGACCTCGGCCGCGCCGGCCTGGACAGCCCGCTGTTCGGGCGGATCTGGTCCTGGGCCCGGCATCGCGGCATCCCCACCAGGCCGCGGGAGTGGCGCGCGGTCCATCCGGAGACGCCGTACGGGAAGGAAACGGAGGCCTTCCTCGCCCGGTACGGGCACGAGCTGGCGGCGATGGGGATCGCCCTCGACGGCTGGACGAAGGAGCAGGTCGAGATGCGGCTCGGGTACGCTCGCCGCCTCGCCCGCCGCCTCCGCGAGGTGAAGCCGCGCCTGGCCGCGATGGGGGTGCGCTGGGGGGCGTGGATGGGCCGGGTCATGCTCTATTACTACTATCCGGAGAAACTGAGCGGGGCGCCCGGGTGGGTCCGGCAGCTCGCGGAGGTGCTCGTGGCCTGCGAGCAGTTCGAGGCCTACTGCAACCGCCGGCGCGGCCGGGACTACTACACGCGGACGGGGGAAAGCGTGGCGGACGCCTCCGCCTACCTGGAGAAGCTCCGGGTGGAGGGCATCCTCAGCGACCCGGTCGTGAAGGCGCTCCGGGACCTCGCCGCGGAGGGCGCCTTCGACCGCCTGCTCGCGGAGGCCCAGGGGGGCCCGCTGCCCCGGCGGGAGGTCCGGGCGCTGCGCTCGCTCGGCACGGGGGCCGTCTCATGCCAGTGAAGCGCGTCCCCCTCACGCTGGAGATGAAGGGCGACACGCAGGTCGAGAACGTCACCGACCTCGTCCGAAAGGCGCTGGAGGGCACGGGCCTGCGGGCGGGCCTCGCCACGGTGTTCATCCGGCACACGACGGCCTCGGTCCTGATCATCGAGGACGAGCCCGGCATCCGGGCCGACACGAAGGCCCTGTGGGAGCGGCTGGTCCCGGCCGATCCGGCTTGGCAGCACAACGTCCGCAACGCCGGCGAAGACAACGGCCACAGCCACCTCCGCGCGCACCTGCAGGGCTGCTCGGTGACGATCCCCTTCAACGATGGCCGGCTGGAGCTGGGCACCTGGCAGCAGGTCGTCGTGGTGGACTTCGACACGCGTGCCCGCCGCCGCGAGCTGGTGGTGCAGGTGCTCGGCGAGTAGGCCCGGCGTGATGAGGACCGACCGTCTCCGCCTCGCCCTCGGTGCGCTCCCGGCGCTCGTGCTGCTGCTCGCCTCCGTCGGCGTCGCCCGTTCGGAGTGGGGCCGTCCGCTCGGGCCGGCCTACGACGGCCCCGAAGTCCAGCCCCGCCCCCTCGCCAAGGCGCCCGGCGAGCTCGGCGCGGAGGAGCTCGCCACGATCGCGGTCTTCGAGAAGGCCGCCCGGTCGGTCGTCTTCATCACCAACACCGCCCTCCGCCGCGGGCCCTTCTCGCTGGACCTCTTCGAGGTGCCGCAGGGGTCGGGGTCGGGCTTCGTCTGGAACAAGGCCGGCCACATCGTGACGAACTTCCACGTCGTGTACGGCGCCGACGCGATCAACGTCGTCCTCGCGGACGGCGCGGACCATCCGGCCAAGGTGGTCGGGGCGGACCCGGACCACGACCTCGCCGTGCTGCAGATCCAGGCGCCGGCCGAGGCGCTGGTGCCCCTGCCGGTCGGCAGCTCCCGCGACCTGCGGGTCGGGCAGAAGGTGCTGGCGATCGGCAATCCCTTCGGGCTCGACCACACGCTGACGACCGGGGTCGTGAGCGCGCTGGGACGCACGATCAAGTCCCTCACCGACCGCACGATCGAGGGCGTGATCCAGACGGACGCCGCGATCAACCCTGGGAACTCCGGCGGGCCGCTCCTGGACAGCTTCGGGCGGCTGATCGGGGTCAATACGCAGATCTACAGCCCGAGCGGGGCCTACGCCGGGATCGGCTTCGCCGTGCCGGTGGACACGATCAACCGGATCGTGCCGGAGCTGATCCGCTACGGCAAGCCGATCCGCCCGGGCCTGGGCATCGCCATGATCCCCGACGCCATCGCGCGGCGGTGGAGGGTGGAGGGCGTCGTCGTCGGCCGGGTGGTGCCCGGCAGCGCGGCGGAGCGGGCCGGGCTGCGGGGCGTGAAGGAGCAGCGCGGGGGACGCCTCGAGCTGGGCGACGTGATCACCGGCGCGGACGGCGAGCCGATCAGGACCTCCGACGACCTGCTCCGGATCCTGGACCGCCACAAGGTCGGCGACCGGGTGACCTTCGAGGTCCTGCGGGACGGGCGGCGCCGATCGGTGACGGCCACCCTCCAGGCCGTCGAGTGAGGCGCGCTAGCCCGGCGCCGCGCGCACCCACTCCACCACGCGCTGTTCCGCCCAATAGCCGTCCTCCCGCGGCCGGGGCCGCTCGAGGAACCCGCAGTGCCCGCCCGCCTTCGTCATCACCAGGCGGAGGCGGGGGTTGCGCCGCAGCGCCGGCGTCTCGAAGATCCGTCGTGGGATGAAGGGGTCGTCCTGCGCGGCGAGGATCACGGTCGGCACCGCGATGCCGTCGAGGACGTGGCGGGCGCCGACCCGCTCGTAGTAGTCGGCCGCGTCGCGGAACCCGCCGTCCGGGGCCGTGTAGGCGTCGTCGAAGGCGCGCAGCGTTCTGATGCGCGGCAGCCGCGCGAGGTCGTAGCGCCCGGGAAAGTGGGCGGCCTTGCGCCGCAGGCGCGCCTTCACCCTCGTCAGGAAATAGTGCCGGTAGAGCCGGTTGGCGGGGCGCTCCAGGGCCTCGACGCAGGCGGCGGGGTCGATGTTCGGACAGACGGCCAGGACGCCGCGCAGGGCCGGCAGCCCCGCGCCGACCTCTCCCGCCATCTTGAGCAGCAGATTGCCCCCCATCGAGTAGCCGGCCGCCCAGATCGCCCGCAACCCGTCCTTCTCCGCCAGCTCGGTCGCGACCGCGGCCGCGTCCCCGCTGAGCCCCGAGTGGTAGAGGGTCGGCGTCAGGTGCTCGGTGCCGCCGCAGTTGCGCTGGTTGAGCCGGACGACGTTCAGGCTGGCCCGCCAGCCCCGGTCCGCGATGCCCCGCATGTAGTGGGAGTCGGCGCAGCCTTCAAACCCGTGCAGGAGGAGGAGGGTGCGGCGGCTCGTCCGGTCGGGCTGCCAGTGGCACTGCGCCAGGACCTGCGTGTGCGGGGCGACGGCGAACAGGCGCGACTCCGTCGGGACGCCGGCCAGGAGGCCCCGCCGCGGGAGGAACCGCGGCACCACGGTCATCAGGTGGCCGTTGGGGCAGAGGGGATGGGGGCGGAAGGACGGCCAATCCATCGGTCAGCCCCCCTCCATCCGGTCGCGCGCCGATGCCGGAGCCATGCGGCAGTCTAGGCAATCCGTCCGCCAGGACGCAAGCCCGGCGGACGGGCGGTCGTCCGCCTCGGCGGCCTCGGCCGGGCTCTCGACCGCGCCCGTCGCCGCGCGCCGGGCGGAGTTCCCGCTTGCGCCTCCCACCCAAATCGGGGAGAATACGGGTCCACGCGACGGGGGATCGGTCGGCTTGCGGAGATCGTGTCGGCTCCAGATGCGGTGGGGGGGCCTGGCCGCCGTGCTCTGGGCGGCCGTGGCGTCGGGCTGTACGCCGGAAGGCGGCTCGACGGCGCCCCAGGCCCCCCTGCAGGTCGGGGTCGTGGCCGCGACCCAGGCGGATGTCCCCCTCTACTCCGAGTGGATCGGCACCACCGACGGCCTGGTGACCGCCAAGATCCGGGCGCAGGTCTCCGGCTATCTGATCCGGCGGCACTACGGCGAAGGCGCCTTCGTCAAGCGCGGCACCCTGCTGTTCGAGATCGACCCGCGCCCCTTCCAGGCCGCTTACCTGAAAGCCAAGGCGGAACTCGGCAAGGCCCAGGCCCAGCTCGTCAAGACCGAGCTCGACGTCAAGCGCGACACCCCCCTCGCCAGGGTCAAGGCCATCAGCGAAAAGGAACTGGACGACTCGATCCAGGCCTACGAGGCGGCCAAGGCCTCCGTGGACTCCGCCAGGGCGACGCTCGAGCAGGCGCGGCTCAACTTGGAGTGGACCCGGATCACGGCGCCGATCGACGGCGTCGTCGGGATCGCCAAGGCCCAGATCGGCGACCTGGTGGGGCCGACCGGCGAGGAGCTGACGGCCATGTCCACGCTCGACCCGATCAAGGTCTACTTTCCCATCAGCGAGCAGGAGTACCTGCGCGCGGCGGACCGCGTGCAGGAGGCCTACCGGAATCCCGGGACGGTCCATGAGGACAGGCTGGAGATGGTCCTGAGCGACGGCTCGACCTACCCGCACCGGGGCCGGTTCCTGCTGGTGGACCGTCAGGTGGACGTGAAGACCGGGACCATCCGGGTCGCGGCCGTCTTCCCCAACCCCGGCAACGTCCTCCGCCCGGGCCAGTTCGCGCGGGTGCGCGCGCTCACCGACACGAGGCGGGGGGCGGTGCTCGTGCCCCAGCGGGCCGTGACTGAGCTGCAGGGCGGGCATCAGGTCGCCGTCGTCGGTCCCGGCAACGAGGTGGAGATCAGGCCGGTCACGGTCGGGGCGCGCACGGGCGGCAACTGGATCGTCGAGCAGGGCGTCGCGGCCGGGGATCGGGTGATCGTCGAGGGCCTCCAGAAGGTGAGGGCCGGGATGGTCGTGGACCCCAGGCCGTACGTCTCCGCCCCAGCCGAGGAGAAGGCCAAGCCGAAGCCGAAGACCTAGTCCGCGCCGCGGGCCCGCTCCATCCGCCGGCCGGCCGCAAGAGTCCCCATGGCCCGATTCTTCATCAACCGCCCGATCGTCGCGATGGTGATCTCCATCGTGATGGTCATCGTGGGCCTGGTGGCCATGGTGCAGCTCCCCGTCGCCCAGTTCCCCGACATCGCCCCGCCCGAGATCCTCGTCCAGGCCACGTACGTGGGCGCGGACGCGGTCACGCTGGAGCAGTCGGTCGCCACGCCGATCGAGCAGCAGATGAGCGGCGTGGACAACATGCTCTACATGTACTCCGTGAACGCCTCGAGCGGGCAGATGACCCTGCGGGTGGACTTCGACATCACGACCGTCCCCAACGACGACCAGATCCTGGCGCAGATGCGGTACTCGCAGGCGGAATCGCAACTGCCGACCGACGTGAGGAACTACGGCGTCACGATCAAGAAGTCCACGACGAGCCCGCTCGCCCTGTTCTCCCTCTACTCGCCCAAGGGCACCTACGACGCGACCTTCCTGGCCAACTACGCGTACATCAACATCAACGACCCGATGACGCGGGTGCCGGGCGTCGGGCAGGTCATGATCTTCGGCGCCGGCCAGTACGCGATGCGGTTCTGGATCCGGCCGGACCACCTGGCCAAGCTCGGGATCACGGTCACCGAGATCCTGGATGCGATCAAGAAGCAGAACACGGTGAACCCGGCCGGCCAGATCGGCGCCGAGCCGGTCCCGCCCGGGCAGGAATTCACCTACACGGTGCGCGCGCAGGGCCGTCTGCTGAGCGAGGCGGAGTTCGCGGACATCGTCGTCCGGGCGAATCCCGACGGCTCGCTCGTGCGGCTGCGGGACGTGGCGCGCATCGAGCTGGGGGCCCAGACCTACGCCATGCGGGGGCGGCTGAACGGGACGCCAGCCGCGATCGTCGCCGTCTACCAGCTTCCCGGCTCGAACGCTATCGAGACGGTGGACCGGGCCAAGGCCCTGATGGAGGAGATGAAGCAGCGGTTCCCGGAGGATCTCGACTACGTCGTGTCGCTCGACACGACGCTCGCGGTCCGGGAGGGTATCACGGAGATCGTCGAGACGCTCTGGGAGGCGCTGGGGCTCGTGGCGCTCGTCGTCTTCGTCTTCCTGCAGGGCTGGCGCGCGACGCTGATCCCCATGCTGGCGGTGCCCGTGTCGCTGGTCGGGACCTTCATGCTCTTTCCCCTGCTCGGGTTCTCGATCAACACGCTCTCGCTGTTCGGGCTGGTGCTGGCGATCGGGCTGGTCGTGGACGACGCGATCGTCGTGGTGGAGGCGGTCGAGCACCACATCGAACAGGGGATGTCGCCCAAGGACGCGACGCTCAGGGCCATGGAGGAGGTGTCCGGGCCGGTCGTGGCCATCGCCCTGATCCTGGCGGCCGTGTTCGTGCCGACGGCCTTCATCCCCGGCGTCACGGGTCGGCTCTACCAGCAGTTCGCGGTCACGATCGCCCTGTCGGTCGTCATCTCCGCCTTCAACGCCCTCACGCTCAGTCCCGCGCTCTCGGCGCTGCTGCTCCGGCCCCGCCGGCCGGCGCGGGGGCCGCTGGGCCTGTTCTTCGGGTGGTTCAACCGCGCGTTCGGGCGGCTGACCGACGGCTACGTCGGCCTCTGCGGGCTGCTCATCCGCAAGGCGGGGCGGGCGCTGGTGCTCCTGGCCGTCCTCGCCGTCGCAGCGGGGTACTTCGGCGCCCGGCTGCCGCCGGCGTTCCTGCCGCCGGAGGACCAGGGCTACCTCTACGTGCACGTGCAGTTGCCGGTCGCCGCCTCGCTGCAGCGCACGGACGAGGTCTGCCGGAAGGTCGAGGCCATCCTCAAGGCGACGCCGGGCATCCGGTACTACACGACGGTCGTGGGGTTCAGCCTGCTGAGCACGGTGAACACGACCTACAACGCCTTCTACTTCATCACGCTCGCGCCCTGGGAGGAGCGCCGGGCGCCCGAGGAGCAGATCCGGGCCATCGCGACGCACGTGAACGGGGAGCTGGCCCGCCTGCCCGAGGCTCAGGCCTTCGTGTTTCCCCCGCCCGCCATTCCCGGCGTCGGGACATCGGGCGGCGTCACCTTTATCCTCGAGGACCGGTCCGGCCGCGACGTGGGCTTCCTCGCCGAACAGACCCGTGCGTTCCTGGAGGAGGCCCGGAAGCGTCCGGAGCTGGCCCGCGTGGACACCACGTTCATTCCCGGCGTCCCCCAGGTCTTCGCGCGCGTGGACCGGGACAAGGCGCTCAAGCAGGACGTGAGCCTCGACGACGTGTACCAGACGCTCCAGACCTTCATGGGCGGCAAGTTCGTGAACTACTTCAACCGATTTGGGCGTGTCTGGCAGGTGTACGTCCAGGCGGAGGGCGAGTTCCGGACGCAGGCCGAGAACGTCGGCCGCTTCTACGTCCGCAACGGCGCGGGCGACATGGTGCCGCTGTCGGCCCTCGTGACGATGGAGTCGGTCGAGGGCCCGGAGTTCACGATGCGCTACAACCAGTACCGCGCCGCGCAGATCATCGCCTCGGCGGCCCCCGGCTACACCTCCGGCCAGGCCATGCAGGCCCTGGAGGACGTCTTCGCCGCGACGATGCCCCGCGAGATGGGGTACGACTACATGGGCATGTCCTTCCAGGAGCAGGTCGCAAGGCGGGGGGTGCCGCCGAGCGCCATCTTCGGGCTCTCGCTCCTGTTCGTCTTCCTGATCCTCGCGGCCCAGTTCGAGAGCTGGGCCCTCCCGTTCAGCGTGCTCCTGGGGACGCCGGTCGCCGTCTTCGGCGCGTTGGGGGCGCTCTGGCTGGTCGGGGCGGAGAACGACGTGTACGTCCAGATCGGGCTCGTGCTGCTCATCGGGCTCGCGGCGAAGAACGCGATCCTGATCGTGGAGTTCGCCAAGGCGGAGTGCGAGGCCGGGAAATCGATCCCGGAGGCGGCGCTGGCCGCGGCCCGCCTGAGGCTCCGGCCGATCCTGATGACCGCCATGGCGTTCATCCTGGGCGTCGTGCCCCTCGTGCTGTCCGGCGGGGCGGGGGCCAACGCCCGGCACATCCTGGGGATCGCCGTGATCGGCGGCATGACGGCCGCCTCCGTCATCGCGATCTTCCTGATCCCCGTCACGTTCTCCGTCGTCGAGCGGCTGAAGCGGCGCGGCCGTGGTCCCGCCGCGCCGGGTCCGGCGGGACCGGCCGCCTCCGGGAACGGACAGCCCGAGCCCGCCGGCCTCCTCGCGCCGGTCGAGGCGGGGCGCGCAGGGGAAGGGGCCTGACATGGGCGGCCGGTCGCGTGCGGCTTGGCTCCCGCTGCTCCTGCTCCTGGCCTCCTGCAAGATGGGCCCGGACTATCAGCGGCCGCCCGCGCCTCCGGGCGACGACGCCTGGCGGGTGGCGCCGACGACCGCCGAGTCCTTCGCCAACCTGCCCTGGTGGGACCTGCTCCGGGACGAGGAGCTGCAGGGCCTGATCAGGATCGCGCTCAAGGAGAACCAGGATGTCCGGGTCGCGGCGGCCCATGTGGAGGAGTACCAGGCCCAGCTCGCGATCTCGCGGTTCGACCTGGTGCCCTCGGTGGCCTACCTGGGCCGGGGCTTCGACTACCACGTCCAGGGCAGCGCCGTGGCGATCCCGACCGGGACGGACGGCGGCGGCATTTTCCTGCCGGGGGTCGGCGGGGGCGACTCGAGGACCCTCTCCAACGAGATGGGGATCGTCGGCGTGAAATGGGAGGCGGACGTCTGGGGACGGCTCCGGCGGTCGGTGGAGGCGACCAAGGCCCAGATGCTGGCCAGGGAGGAAAACCAGCGGGCGGTGATCCTGGGCCTGGTGGCCAACGTGGCCGAGGCCTACTTCGACCTGCGACAGCTCGACTTGCAGATCGAGATCGCCCGCCGGACGCTCCAGTCGTGGGACGAGTCGGTCCGGCTGTCGCGGGTGCGCCTGGACAAGGGCTACATCTCCAAGCTGGACCTCGACCGGTTCGAGGCCGAGCGGATGAGCACGGCCGCCCAGCTCGCCGACCTGGAGCGGCAGATGGTGCAGAAGGAGAACCAGCTCAGCCTCCTGCTCGGGCGCCGGCCCTCGATGATCACAAGGGGCCAGAGCCTGCTGGAGCAGCACCTGCCGCCCGAGGTGCCGCCCGGGCTGCCCTCCGCCCTCCTGCAGCGCCGCCCGGACATCTTGCAGGCCGAGCAGAACCTGGCGGCGGCGACCGCCAATGTCGGGGTCGCCCAGGCGATGCGCTTCCCGCAGTTCGCGCTCACGGGCGGGCTCGGCGTGGCGAGCACCCAGTTGTCCTCGCTCTCCGTGGGGCCGATGTTCATCCAGTCGGCGATGGGTACCGTCGCCGGACCGATTCTCAACGCCTCCGCGCTGGGCTACCAGGTCGCCGTGGCCGAGGCCAAGACCAAGGAGGCGCTGGCGCTCTACGAGAAGGCGATCCTGACGGCCTTGAAGGAGGTGGAGGACTCGCTCATCGCCGTGCAGAAGGCGCGGGAGCAGCGCGAGGCGCAGGACGCCCAGGTCGCGGCCCTCCAGTCCGCGCTCTCCCTGGCCGACCAGCGGTATCGCGGCGGCCGCGCGAGCTACCTGGACGTCCTGACGGCGCAGCGCACGCTCTTCGAGGCCGAGCTGGCCCTGGCCCATACGAGGCGCAACCAGCTCGTGGCGGTCATGCAGCTCTACAAGGCGCTGGGCGGGGGCTGGGAGCCCGGTGGGGGGACGAAGTCCGAGCCGGCGCAGGCGGCGAAGCCGGCCGGCTCGACCGGCGCGCAGTAGGGATCATCGTGGCCGACGGGCGGTGGAGGGCGCTGCGTGGACACCGGCAAGGGCAACGCCCCCGCCGGTGTGGACGGTGGCTCCCCGGGCAGGACTCGAACCTGCGACCAACCGGTTAACAGCCGGTCGCTCTACCAACTGAGCTACCGGGGAACGCAACCTGATGGGGTGTGGTGAACGATGCCGCGCGCTTCAACGGTCAACGGAGCGCATTCTAGCACAGTCGGGGTCGGCCGTGGCCGGTTTTCTCTCCGCCTCGCCCGTCACACGTCGAAATCCGATTCGTCCTCCTCGACCGCGGCCTCCGGGTTGCCCTGCGCGAGCCCCGCGTAGTGACGGGCCCAGGACAGGTAGATGTTGCCGCTGTCACGCATGGCGTCCGCGCCCTTGACCAGCTTGCCGACCAGGTCCGGATCCTTCCCGGTCAACCGGATCTCCGCCGCGCGCCGCTCGAGGGCCTTGGGGAATTCGTGCAGGAGGGTGTTGATCTCCGCGAGCAGCTCGCTGACCACGTTGTCTTCGGCTTCCATCCCTGCTCCTCGGGGCGGCGCCCCAACAAAAAACCCCACAGCGCCGGGGCCGTGGGGTCTTTCCGTGTCCGCCGAGGCGGTCAGCCTTGATAGGCCTGGCCGAGCGCGGCGGACTCTCCCTTCTTCGCCATGAGCGACCCGTCGGCGCTGACCGCCACCATCTCGATGGCCTGGTGTTTCGCGGCGTTGCAGACCACCACGCAGAGCTCACAGCCCTTGCAGCGGGAGATGTTGACCTGCGCTACCATCTTCTCGACGTTCAGGTCGAGACAGTTGGCCTCGGGACAGTACATGATGCAGAGGCGGCAGCCCTTCTTGGCGACGCACTTCTCCTCGATGACTTGAGCGACATTGTACATGCGTAGGGGGTTCCTTCCTCGCCTAGGCCGCCACCGGCATGCCCACGCGCAGCTCGAAATGGTTCTGCTCCGCCCATTCGGCGGCGATCTCGTAGGCCCGCTTCACCGTGGCCAGGTTCTTCTGTAACAGCATCTCTTTCTTGGCGAACTTCTTCTTGATCGCCTCGTCCAGGGTGGCCGTGCCGCCGGAGGCGACGAACTTTTTGCCGAACCGCTCCTGGAGCGCCTGGTCCAGGGCTTCCATGGATACGCATTTCGTGATCCCGGCCACGGACCCGATCATCGTCATGTTCGTGGACAGCTCGGTGCCCGCGACCTCCAGCGCGATCTGCGTCCCCTTGATGTAGAAGACGCCTACGTGCAGGTCCTTCAGGCGCTGGATGTCCTCCTCGGAGAGCAGGGGGACGTCGGAGTTGATAATGACCAGGCCGCCCTCCTTGATGCCGGAGTAGAAGGGCATCGTGTAGCTCTTCCCCATCGTGATCACCTGGGGGTGGAACACTTCGATCACGTCGGGAAAGACCAGCTCCCCCCGGTCGTAGATCCGCTCGATGCCGATCCGACAATAGCTCTCCGCCGGCGCCATCCGCTTCTCCGCGCCGAAGAAGGGGTTGGAGATGGCGAACTTGCCGTCCCGGGACGCGGCCATGGCCATGACGTGCGCGGCCGTCACCGCCCCCTGACCGCCCAGGCCCGACATCCGGATGTTCAACCGCTTCTTGATCATGGAAAGGGTCCTCCCGCCCGTGGATTGGCGCGTCCGTTCAGGCTTCCTGCGCCGCGAGCTGCTTGGCCGCCGCCTTCTTCTCCTTCTCCTTGGCCGCGATGTCGGCCAGGAGCTGCTTGGCGGCGTCGGTGACGAATTCCTTGTAGGCGAACCGCTCGGTCGGCTTCTCGGAGTCGCGCATCTCCTGCAGCCCCTCCATGCTGTTCTTGCCGATCTCGAGGATGCAGGGGGTGTAGAACTGGATGTAGGTCGGCCCCAGCTCGCGCGCGACGTACACGGCGTTCTTGACCACCTTCTCGACGAGGGAGGGCTTGCTCACCGTGCACTGCACGACGTAGTGGCAGCCGGACTCCCGGGCGATCTCCGGAAGGCGGACCTTCTCGAAGGTCTTGCCGACCGGCGCCATCTTGGCCACGAAGCCCTTCTGCATCAGGCCGCTCTCCTGGCCGCCGGTGTTGGCGTACAGCTCGTTGTCGAAGCAGATCGTCGTGAACTTTTCCTGCCGGAACCAGGCCTGGAGCGTCATGTCCAGCCCGATGTCCACGGTCGCGCCGTCGCCGGCCAGCACGACCACGTCCTTGATCCGGCCCGGGAACCGCACCGTCAGCGCGCGCTTCAGGCCGCTGGCGATCGCGTTCTGGTTGCCGAACAGCGAGTGAATGTTGTGGACCGCGACGTGGGGAAACACCAGGCTGGTGCAGCCCGTGGAGCCCACCATGACCGTGTCCTCCGGGTTGGGCAGCGAGGCCAGGATGTAGCGGAAGGCCATGGACTCCGGACAGCCGGCGCAGAGCGAGTGTTCCTCGATGAGCTCCTTCGCCGCCCCGATGTCCTTCCAGCCGCGATCGTCCTTGCCGTACGTCGCCCGCTGGACCAGGTCCTGGTACTCGGGCGGCATGATCTCGAAGAACTCCGGCGCGATCTTGATCCGTTCCTTGCTCATGAACGCCTCCTCGTTTCCGCGTGCGGCTCGTCGTGGGTGAAACTGCCTCCGGCCCGGGCGCCCCCGCGCGCTCAGCTTCCGCGTCCCGCCAGCGAGACGGACTTGATGCCGAGCGCCGACTTGACTTCCGACACGATGATCTCGGGCGGCATCGTCATCCCGCCGGCGACGTGCGGGGCGGCGATGACGCGGTCGCTGTTGGGGATGCTGGCCTTGATCTCCCGCGCCAGCCAGCCCGTGACGTTGAACTCGGGCACGAAGATGAACCGCGCGTTCTTCGTCGCCTCGCGGATCTCCTGGCCCGGCCACGGCCGCAGGGTCTTGATCTTGACCAGGCCGACCCGGATGCCCTCGTCTTCCAGCATGCGGATCGCCTCGCGGCCCTGGGACACCGCGGTGCCGGAGGTGACGATGAGGACGTCGGCGTCCGTGTTCTCCGTGTCGATGAGGCCGTCCAGCCACGCGATCGTGTGCTTGCGGGAACGCTCGACCGCGGCCCAGACCTCCTGCTGCCAGCTCGCGTGGGTGGCGTAGCTGATGTAGTTGCTCTTCATCACGAAGGGATCGCGCATCATCCGGACCGGCGGGCATTCCATGTCCATGCAGGGCACCGGCGAGCGGTAGGGGTCGTACGGCGGGAGGCACATGTCCGCCGGCGTCAGGTTCACCACGTCCTTCGTGTGGGTCACGAAGAAGCCGTCGCAGCAGAGCGCCAGCGGCAGGTGCACGTCGGGCTCCTCCGCCACCATGTAGCCCTTGAGAATCCAGTCGTAGAAGTCCTGGGCCGTCTCCGCGTGCCACACGAGCATGCCCGTGTTGAGCAGGTAGGAGATCTCCAGGGTGTCCGGTTGGATCGAGAGGGGCGAGTTGATCCCGCGGCAGGTGACGATCATCTCGATCGGGAGCCTGGCGCCCGCCCACATCGGGAAGTTCTCCATGGCCCGCATCGTGCCGGGGCCCGCCGTCGTCGTGAACACCCGCGCGCCGCCGAAGGCCGCGCCGGCGCACTCGGACATGACGGCGAACTCGCTCTCCCCGCGGAAGTAGTCCCCGACGTACCCCTCGGCGAACAGCTCGCCGATCAGCGCGGCGGCCTCGCTCTGCGGGGTGATGGGGTAGGCGATCATGACGTCGCAGCTCGCCCGGCGGATCGCCTCCTTAATCACCTCGCTGCCGGTGAAGAAGGAGGGCGTGCGGGGCGCCTCGAACATCATGTGCCGGGGGTCGGTATAGGTCTGCCCCTTCTTGTTCTTCTGGCCGATGACCGATTTGGCATCCATGGAGCGTGCCTCCTTTTCAGCCGGCCTCGCACGCGGGGGTGCGGGAGCACGTGAGCGCGGAAGTGGGGTTCAGTTCGACGCGCCGCTTTTGATGACCTTCTCCGAAACCTTGACGGTGCCCTTCAACTTCTTCACCCAGTCGGCCAGGTGCATGATCTTGTCCGCCGTGGCGTCGCGGAACGAGAGCATCGCGTCCTCGTGCCCGGCCTGCGCGCACATGGCGATCGTGTAGCAGGAGGTGCCGCCGCGGATGATCTTGAGCGAGAGGTTCGCCTGGTGGCAGTGCACGCCCACGAACATGCAGCAATCGATCTTGTTGTGCCAGATGGTGAGGTTGGGGTGGTTCGGATTGATCTCGATTTCCGGGTTGATCTTCGGGTACTTCGGCCGGTAGTCCGGCATGGGGATGAGCATCGGATGCTGTTCGGGCGTGACGCACTCCTTGATGGTTTCAAAGAGGTGCCTGATCGCCGTGGCCTTCTTGGCCGCCTTCTCGTTCCAAGCCCAGAGCACCAGCGGGCCGGGGAAAATCGTCGGGACTTTCGCCATGAGGAACTGGCGTGCGGCTTCCTCCATGGCCTGTTCTTCGGAGACGATCACTCCGTTGATGTGGCCTTCACCCGGGTTCGGCAGGCGAACGCCCATGGCTGCCGCGGCCGGCGGCAGGAAATGCTCAGGCCCCGGCAACACTCGATAGTGACCCGCTCCACCAATCTGGCTCATCCGATGGGACTCCTCAACGGGGGTTGGAAGGACAGGAACAGCAGTTTTCCTTATAGGCTGCGAGCTTCGTTCCCTACTCTAGGCGCCTCTCCGCATGAATGCAAGCCGACAGAAGGCCCAACCGGTTGGAAAGATGGGCTATGAACCGTCAAGGCACTAGGCCTTTCGGGCCGGACCAAAACCGACATTCTTCAAATGTCACGCAGGGTTGGGCTGCCTAGTATAGCGATGCCCGGGAAGGGTTGTCAAAGCTTTTTCCATGTGACCGGCGCGCCGCGTGGGCCGTGAAAGCCGCGACCGACGAAAGGGGGGTGAGCTAGGGAAGGACCTGTTGGAACGGGTGGATCTCGTACCGCTGGAAGACGCCCTGGAGGACGTAGGGGTCGTTCTTGATGAACTCCTCCGCCTCCGCCCGCGAGTCGGCCTCGATGATGATCAGACTGCCGACGCCGTCGGTCAGCGGTCCCGCCAGGACCAGGCGGCCCTGGGCCGCGAGCGCTTCGACTCGGGCGAGGTGGGCCGGCCGGTGGAGCTTCCGGCGCGCCTGGCCCTCCGGGCCGTCGTAGCCCAGGATCACGAACGTCACGGACGCCTACCCTGCGGGGGGGCGGGGTGGGGTCTGGCCTGGGGCGGGCTATTCACCGCATTCCTCGATCGGTTGGCGGCTGGCGAACCCCGTGTGGACTTCGTGCCACCAGCGAATCTCCGGCTCGCCGAGCTTCCAGCAGAGAAAGACGATGCGCCCCTGCATCAGGTAGGGAAAATCGCACAGCCCCATGTCCACGTCCTTGACCAGCACGCCCATTTCGTGGATGGCCTGGAGGTTGGTGCTGATCTCCTGCAGGGCGTTGATGTAATGGCGACCCGCGTGGCTGCCGCCGCCCAGATGCGCGTTCGCCGCCGCCTTCTTGATCTCATCCTTGATCCGCAGGAGCACCGCCTTGCCGGACTTGACGGCGCAGAGGTGTTCCTCGATCTGGGGCAGGAGGCGGTTGGCCTCCGAGATGGTGAAGATCCGATCGACGTTCTCGCCTTCTTCGCGGTGTGCCATGGACGGACGGGCCTGTGGTCGGTTCGGTGCTGCCCCTGTGTAGCACAATCAAGGGAGCGACGCAACGGCGCTCCCGGCGTGGCGGCCGTCCGGCGGGGGCCGGCGATCCCGCATTTTAGCCCTTGACAAACGCGACCAGGGCCGATAGTATCCACACGCCAAGCTTCCCGAATCGTGTCGGAGCTCACTTCCACCCCTGTGCAGCTTCCCAGGGCAAGTCTCGAACCAAGTCAGTAGCCAGGTTTTCAATGCCGTGCCACGCTGCATCCGGCGGCCGGCGACGAATCAACGGGCGATCAAGGCGTCGGTCCTGAACCCTTCGCGGAGCGTCCTCTCACGGGACTCAGCGCCACCTTCGACAGCTCATCCATCATGGCTCGGCACGTATCAATCCCCGCGGTCGATCCCAACGCGCGCCCCTAGCGGCCAACGAAAGCGAAGGCTATCATGTCAAGGGAGATTACCATGCATCTGGCGGAGTTGAAGCAGAAGAGCATCGCCGACCTGAACGAGGTCGCGCGCGAGCTCAAGATCGAAGGCGCGCCCAATCTGCGCAAGCAGGAGCTGATCTTCGCGATCCTCCAGGCGCAGACGGAGAAGAACGGCGTGATCTTCGGCGAGGGCGTCCTGGAGACCCTGCCCGACGGGTTCGGGTTTCTCCGCGCCCCCGACTCCAACTACCTTCCGGGTCCTGACGACATCTACATCTCTCCCTCGCAGATCCGCCGGTTCAACCTGCGGACGGGCGACATCGTGTCCGGACAGATCCGCCCGCCGAAGGAAAGCGAGCGGTACTTCGCGCTGCTGAAGGTCGAGAAGGTCAACTTCGAGGACCCGGAGGTCGCGCGGGACAAGATCCTTTTCGACAACCTGACCCCGCTGTACCCGGAGGAGCGCATCAACCTGGAGTTCGACCCGGAGGAGTACTGCACCCGGATCATGGACCTCATCACCCCCATCGGCAAGGGACAGCGCGGGCTGATCGTCGCGGCGCCTCGGACCGGCAAGACCATGCTGCTCCAGGCGATCGCGCGCGCCATCCTCAAGAACCATTCGGAGGTGGTGCTCATCGTCCTGCTGATCGACGAGCGGCCGGAGGAGGTGACCGACTGGCAGCGGCAGGTGAAGGCGGCCGAAGTCATCAGCTCGACCTTCGACGAGCCGGCCCAGCGGCACGCCCAGGTCGCGGAGATGGTGCTGGAGAAGGCGAAGCGCCTCGTCGAGCACAAGAAGGACGTCGTAATCCTGCTGGACAGCATCACCCGGCTGGCGCGCGCCTACAACACGATCGCGCCGCCGAGCGGGAAGGTGCTCTCGGGCGGTCTGGACTCCAACGCCCTCCAGCGGCCGAAACGATTCTTCGGCGCCGCGCGCAACATCGAGAACGGCGGCAGCCTCACCATCATGGCCACCGCGCTCGTGGACACGGGCAGCCGCATGGACGACGTGATCTTCGAGGAGTTCAAGGGCACGGGCAACATGGAAGTGCACCTGGACCGCCGACTGGCCGACAAGCGCATCTTTCCCGCGATCGACATCAGCCAGTCCGGCACCCGGAAGGAGGAGCTCCTGGTGGATCGGGACCGCCTCAACAAGATGTGGATCCTGCGGAAGGTCCTCAGCCCGCTGGGGACCATGGAGGCGATGGAGTTCCTCATGGACAAGATCCAGGGAACGAAGACCAACCAGGAGTTTCTGCAGTCGATGAACCGGTAGCGAAAAGCCGTCGTCGGTCATCGGCCTGCAGCCCCGGATCGGAAAACTCGGAGCCGAGAACGTTGGAGGCATCATGAAGAAAGGCATTCATCCGGCCTACAGGGAAGCGACGGTGAGCTGCGCCTGTGGGGCGAGGTTCACGACGCGGACGACGGTCGGGGACATCAAGGTGGACATCTGCTCGAGCTGCCACCCCTTCTTCACGGGCACGCAGAAGATCGTGGACACGGAGGGACGTGTCGAGCGGTTCAAGAAAAAGTACGCCAAGAAGTCCTAGTCGGTCGCTGGAAGGGCTCGCGGAAGTGTGGAACCCTGCCCCCCGGGGCAGGCTTTTTTGTTTTTAAGGACCGGTAACGGGCCATGGCCGAGACGACGGGGCTGGAGAGGAGGGACGCGCTGCGGCTCTCCAAGTGGGAGGGGGCGGCGCGCCGTTACCAGGAGCTGAATCGGCAGCTCAGCGAGCCGTCCGTCCTGAGCCAGCCGTCCCTGCTCCACAAGCTGAACAAGGAGCGGACCGAGCTGGCGCCCCTGGCCGAGCTCTACGACGAACGCTGTGACCTGCTCCGCCAGCTCGCCCAGACCGAGCAGATGCTCGGGGAGCCGGGGGCGGGCGAGGAGATGGCGGGGCTGATCCGGGAGGAGGCCGAGGGCCTGCGCGGGCGGGTGCGCGAGATTGAGGCCCGGGCTCTGGAGCTGCTGGTACCCAAGGACCCCCGCGACGAGAAGAACACCTTCGTCGAGATCAGAGCCGGTACGGGCGGCGACGAGGCGGCGCTGTTCGCCGGGGACCTCTTCCGGATGTACGTGAGGTACGCGGAGAAGAAGCGGCTCCGCGTCGAGGTCGTCGAGGCCAGCGAGACCGGCATCGGGGGCTACAAGGAAGTCGTCATGCTCGTCGAGGGCAAGGGCGCCTACGGCCACTTCCGCGACGAGGCCGGGGTGCACCGGGTCCAGCGGGTGCCGGCCACCGAGGCCAGCGGACGCATCCACACCTCGACCGTCACCGTGGCCGTGATGCCGGAGGTGGACGAGGTGGACGTCCAGATCGACCCCAAGGACCTGCGGATCGACACCTTCTGCTCGTCCGGCGCCGGCGGCCAGAGCGTGAATACGACCTATTCGGCGGTCAGGATCACCCATATCCCGACGGGCGTCGTCGTGACCTGTCAGGACGAGCGGTCCCAGCTCAAGAACCGCGCCAAGGCCATGCGGACGCTGCGCGCGCGCATCGTCGAAGCCGAGCGGGCCAGGCAGGAAGCCGAGATCGCCCAATCGCGGCGCTCGCAGGTCGGGACCGGCGAGCGCAGCGAGAAGGTGCGCACCTACAACTTCCCGCAGAACCGCGTGACGGACCATCGGGTCGGGCTGACCCTTCACAAGCTCGATCGCGTGATGGAGGGCGAGCTCGACGAGCTGGTCGAGGCGCTGCGCGCCGCCCGGGCCGACGACGTGAGGGCCGACGCATGAGGATGCCCGCCCCGCCAGCGAGCGACGCGGGCGCGCTCGGCGAAGTGCTGCGGGCCGGCGTCGCCCTGCTCCGGTCCGCCGGTATCGAGCGGGCGGAGCGCGAGGCCGGCTGGCTGCTGGAGGCCGCCCTCGGGACTTCGCCGTTGGCGGTGCGGCTTGAGAGTGCGAGACGACTGTCCGCGGACGAGCGGGCCCGCGCCGAGCGTCTCTTCGCGCGCCGGGCGTCCCGCGAGCCGCTCCAGTACATCCTGGGCACGCAGGAGTTCTGCGGACTCGACTTCCTCGTCGGTCCCGACGTCCTCATTCCCCGCCCCGAGAGCGAAGTGCTCGTCGAAGCCCTGGCCGCCTCGCAGGCGGCGCAGGCCAACCCCCTCATCGCCGACATCGGGACCGGCTCCGGCTGCCTCGCGGTCGCCGCCGCGCATCGTCTGCCGGCGATCCTGGTCTACGCCGTGGACCTGTCGCCCGGCGCGCTCCGGGTGGCGCGGGCCAATGCCGAGCGCCACGGGGTCGCCGGCCGCGTCCGGTTCCTGGAGGGCGATCTCTGCCGGCCCCTGGAGGCCGAGGGGCTGCGCGGCCGGCTGGGCGCGATCCTCTCCAACCCCCCCTACATTCCCGAGGCCGAGGTGGAGGGCCTGCAGCCGGAGGTCGGGCGCTTCGAACCGCGGCTGGCGCTGGCCGGCGGACCCGACGGGCTGGCCTTCCATCGCCGGCTGCTCGCCGAGGCGAGGGACCTGCTCGCACCGGGGGGGCTTCTTCTTCTGGAGGTCGCAGCGGGACAGGCGGATGCGGTACAAGCCCTGGCGTCGGCCCAAGGGGGCTATCGGCTCGGCGAGGTCCTCAAGGACGGGGCCGGCATCGAGCGGGTGGTCCGGTTTCACATTGAGTGATCGGGTCATCGTTTCATTGCGAGAGTGCTCGGGGCACTCCCCACTTCCACAATGCATCAATCACCCGATCATCCAATGACTCAACGGAGCGATCACTGAGTTTCTAGCCATGGACAGGATCCTCATCAGGGGCGGCCGACGGCTGGAAGGCCGGGTGCAGGTCAGCGGCGCCAAGAACGCCGCGCTCCCGATCCTCGCCTCGTCGCTCCTCGGCGGCGGGGAGTGCGTGCTGGGCAACGTCCCCCAGGTCGTGGACGTGGCGACCATGGCCACGCTGCTGAGTCTGATGGGGGTGTCGGTCCGCGTCGAGGGCTCGCGGGTGACGGCCCGCGCCGACGCCCTGACCTCCACCGAGGCGCCCTACGACCTCGTGCGGACGATGCGGGCGTCGGTCGTGGTGCTCGGCCCGCTGCTCGCGCGCTGGGGCGAGGCGACCGTGTCCCTGCCCGGCGGCTGCGCCATCGGCACGAGGCCGGTCAACCTGCACCTGGCCGGGCTCGCCAGGCTCGGCGCGGAGGTGAGCATCGAGCACGGCTATATCCGGGCCCGGGCGCGCAAGCTCCGGGGGGCGCGCATCTATCTGGACATTCCGACCGTGACGGGCACCGAGAACCTGATGATGGCCGCCTGCCTGGCCGAGGGCGAGACCGTGATCGAGAACGCGGCGCGGGAGCCGGAGATCGTGGACCTCGCCGAGTTCCTCGTCAAACGCGGCGCCCGCATCCACGGGGCCGGGACCGACATCGTGACGATCGAGGGCGTGGCCGAGCTGCGGGGCGCCGACCATGAGGTGATCCCGGACCGCATCGAGGCGGCGACGCACCTCGTGGCGGCCGCGATCACGCGCGGGGACGTGAGCGTCGAGCGCTGCCGGCCCCGTCACCTGGAGGCGGTCGTGCTGAAGCTGCAGGAGGCGGGCGCCGAGGTCGTCGAGGGCAAGGAGAGCCTGCGCGTGAAGGGCGGGCGGCGGCCGAAGGGCGTGGACGTGAAGACCTTCGCCTATCCGGGCTTTCCCACCGACGTGCAGGCCCAGTTCATGGCCCTGATGGCGGTCGCGGACGGCGCGAGCGTCATCACGGAGACGGTGTTCGAGAGCCGTTTCATCCACGTGCCCGAGCTGCGGCGCATGGGGGCCGACATCAAGGTCGAGGGGAGCCACGCCATGGTCACCGGCATCGAGCGGCTGACCGGCGCGCCGGTCATGGCCTCGGACCTGCGGGCCAGCGCGGGCCTGATCCTGGCCGGGCTGGCGGCCGAGGGTGAGACCGAGGTGTCGCGCGTATACCATCTGGACCGGGGCTACGAGCGGATCGAAGAGAAGCTTGGCGGCCTCGGGGCCGACATCCGTCGCGTCAAGGGCGCGGCGGCCGCCGCGGTGACCCCGTGATCACGATCGCGCTCTCCAAGGGCAAGCTGCTGGAGCCGACGCTGGCGCGCCTCCAGCGGGCCGGCTACGCGAGCCGCGAGTTGACGCCGGACAGCCGCCGTCTGGTCTTGGAGTGTCCCGACGCCGGGGCGACGCTGCTGATCGTGCGGCCGAGCGACGTGCCGACCTACGTGGAATATGGCGCGGCCGACGTGGGCGTGGTCGGCAAGGACGTCTTGCTCGAACAGGATCGGGACGTCTACGAGCCCCTGGACCTCGGTCTGGGCTACTGCCGGGTCGTCGTGGCCGCGCTGGAAGGGCCAGCGCGGCAGGACCGCCTGTCCTCCCGGATCAGGGTCGCGACGAAGTATCCCAACATCACGGAACGCTACTTCAACCAGAAGGGCGTCCCCGTCGAGATCATCAAGCTCTACGGCTCCGTCGAGCTGGCGCCGGTCGTCGGGCTGGCCGACCGCATCGTGGACCTCGTGTCCACCGGCCGCACGCTCAAGGAGCATAACCTGGTGGAGGTCGAGGTGATCGCGGAATCCACGGCCCGGCTGATCGTCAACCGGGCCAGCCTGAAGCTCAAGCCGGGTCCGATCATGGACCTCATCGCGCAGCTCGAGCGGGAGGGCGGGCGCGGACGTCGCCGCGGGGCCCGATCGGCCGCGCACGGCGGCCGCGCGGAGCAGTGAACCGAGCCCGGCGCGGCGAGGCCGGCCGGGCGGCGCAGGGGGCGACCATGAAGGTGGTGGCGAGGACGGATCGGGCCTTCAAGCCGGCCGTGGCGAAGGCGGTGTCCCGGGCGAGTCGGCAGGGCCGCGCGGTCGAGGCGACCGTGCGGACCATCCTCAAGGCGGTCCAGCGCGGCGGGGACCAGGCCGTCGCCCGCTACACCAAAAAGTTCGACCGCGTCACCCTCAAGCCGGCCCAGTTCCGCGTCAGCCCCGAGCAGGTCAAGGAAGCCTACTACCACATTCGCAAGGAGGAAGGAGATGCGCTGCGCTATGCCGCCCAGCGCATCCGGTCCTTCCACGAGCGCCAGCAGGCCAAAACCTGGATGTACCAGGACGGGGGCGCGACGCTGGGCCAGGTGATCCTGCCCCTGGACTCGGTCGGGCTCTACGTCCCCGGCGGGAAGGCGGTGTATCCTTCGAC
This sequence comes from Candidatus Nitrospira neuquenensis, assembly GCF_979578155.1. Lineage (NCBI taxonomy): Bacteria > Pseudomonadati > Nitrospirota > Nitrospiria > Nitrospirales > Nitrospiraceae > Nitrospira > Candidatus Nitrospira neuquenensis. Next base: position 81,056 of record NZ_CEFZDU010000037.1, read on the forward strand.
CGTCCTCATGTGCGCGGTGCCCGCCAAGGTGGCCGGCGTGCGGCGCGTGGTCATGTGCACGCCCGCGCAGAAGGCCGGCATCAGCCCCTACCTGCTCGTCGCCGCCGACATCGCCGGCGTGGACGAGGTGTACCGGATCGGCGGCGTCCAGGCGGTCGGCGCCATGGCCTACGGGACGAAGAGCATCGCCCGGGTGGACAAGATCGTCGGGCCGGGCAACGTCTACGTCGCGGCGGCCAAGCGCCTGCTCTACGGCACGGTCGGCCTCGACATGGTGGCCGGCCCCAGCGAGCTGCTGGTGATCGCCGACGAGCAGGCGAACCCGGCGCACGTCGCGGCCGACCTGCTCTGCGAGGCCGAGCACGACGAGGAGGCGCGCGTCTATTTGGTCACGACCTCGGAGCGGTTGGCGCGGGAGGTCGTCCGCCAGGTCGAGGAGCAGCACAAGCGCCTCACGCGGGACAAGATCCTCGCCAAGTCCATCGGCCAGCACGCCCTCGCCTTCGTCGTGGGCGACATGGAGGAGGCGATCGAGCTGGCCAACGAGATCGCGCCCGAGCACCTGACGCTCTCCGTGGACCGGCCCTTCGACTACCTGGAGAAGGTGCGCCACGCCGGGGCGCTGTTCCTGGGGCGGTACACGGCGCCGGCCGTCGCCGACTATGTCGCGGGTCCGAACCACGTGCTGCCGACCGGCGGAACGGCGCGGTTCTTCTCGCCCCTGTCGCTGGACGACTACGTGACGAAGAGCAACATCATCTCCTACAGCAAGGAGGAATTGATGAAGGCCAAGGACCACCTGGCCCGCCTCGCGCAGATGGAGGGGTTCGACGCGCACGCCCGGAGCGCGGAGAGCCGGCTGTCATGACGGCGAAGCGGGACGCGCGGCGGGCGAGGGTCGAGCGGGCCACCAAGGAGACGCAGATCACGGTGGAACTGGCCCTGGAGGGGACCGGCCGGGGCCGGATCGAGACGACGATCCCGTTCCTCGACCACATGCTGGAGCTCCTGGCCAAGCACGGGTTCTTCGATCTCACGGTCCAGGCCGAGGGCGACACGGACATCGACGACCACCACACGGTCGAGGACATCGGCATCGTGCTGGGGCAGGCCCTGACCCAGGCGCTGGGGACGAAGGAGGGCATCCGGCGGTTCGGCTGGGCCTCGGTGCCGCTCGACGAGACGCTCGTGCAGGCGACGGTGGACTTGAGCGGGCGGCCGTACCTCGTCTACCGGGTGGACCTGCCGGAGCGCCGGATCAAGACCTTCGACCTCGGCCTGTTCGAGGATTTTTTCCAGGCCTTCGTGACGCACGGCGGGCTGAACCTGCACATCAACCAGATGTATGGGCGCAACCCCCACCACATCATGGAGGCGGCCTTCAAGGCGTTGGCGAAGGCGCTCGACCAGGCCGTGTCCCGCGACGCGCGTCTCCAGGGCGTCCTCTCGACGAAGGGCAGCCTGTAGACGTGAAAGCTGAGGCGTGAAAGGTGAGAGGGCAGAGGTGAGGCGTGAGGGGGCGGGTGTCGGGGCGTGCCCCCCGCGCCCCCTTCGCCGTTGACGTGTTCCCGTTGACGCGACGAGCATGATCGCCATCATCGACTACGACATGGGCAACCTGCGGAGCGTCCAGAAGGCCTTCGAGGCCGTGGGGCACGACGCGGTGGTGACCCGTGACCGGCGGACGATCGGCGACGCGAGCCACCTGGTCCTGCCGGGCGTCGGCGCCTTCGCCGACTGCATGGCCAACCTGGAGCGCTACGGGCTCATCGAGCCGATCCGCAAGGCGGTGGCCGCGGGCAAGCCGTTCCTGGGAATCTGCCTGGGGCTTCAGCTCCTCTTCACCGAGAGCGAGGAGTTCGGCCGGCACGGGGGCCTGGACCTCGTCCCGGGGCGGGTCACGCGGTTCCGCTTCGGCCTTCCCGGCGCCGGGGACGGGGCGGGGGGGCTCAAGGTGCCGCACATGGGCTGGAACACGGTCGCGGTCCGCCGCCGGGCCCCGCCGCTCAAGGACATCGAGTCGGGCGAGCACTTCTACTTCGTCCACTCCTACGTCGTGGAGCCCGCCGAGGAGGCCGTGGCGGCGACGGTGACCGAGTACGGCGTCTCCTTCGTGTCCAGCGTGTGGCGGGACAATGTCTTCGCTTGCCAGTTCCATCCGGAGAAGAGCCAGGCGGCCGGCCTCCGGCTTATCCGGAACTTCGGCGAGTGGAAATGAGGGTGTCGTGACGGCAGACCGAACCTCTCGCGGGCGAGGCGGGGCCTTCCCCCGGCTGGCCGTCGCGGTCGGGCTCCTCGGCGCGGTCGGCTGCGCGCCCGCCAAGGTGACGATCAACGAGTCCCCCAAGCTCGCCGAGTACAAGGTTCGGTCGCTGGCCATCCTCCCCTTCGAGGGGCTGCACACGCCCCAGAGCATCGACACCGGCGCCGCCGACCTGTACGTGCCGTCCGGTATGATCCGCTCGAACATCACGGTCACGATCCCGCTGCAGGCGGAGCGGCTGGACACCCCGACCGTGACCGTGCCCACCTACGCGCCGGAGAAGGTCACGCGGCTCGTCTCCAAGCGGCTCCAGCAGTGGGACGGGCTGAAGGTCATCCCGCCGGAGGACGCCAAGGGCGCGCTCCCGCCGTCCAAGCCGGGCCAGTCGCCCGCCGAGACGGAAGAGGCAGTCAAGCAACTGGCGAAGGCCGTCGCGGAGAAGCTGTCCGCCGACGCGGTCCTGATGGGCCGCGTGCTCATCTACAAGGAGCGGGGCGGGACCAAGATGGGCGGGAGCCCGGCCACGGTGGGGTTCGAGCTGCGGCTGATCGCCGCGGATGGCACGACCCTGTGGGTCGGCAGCTACTACGAGAAGCAGCGGCCGATGACCGAGGACATCACCGGTTTCTGGGAGCGCGGCGGCGTGTTCGTCACGGCGGACGAGCTGGCCCATTACGGCGTGGACCACGTGCTGGAGAAGTTTCCGTTCGGCGTCCGGCCCGAGAAGGTGGCGCCGGAGGACCTGTCGTGAGGACGCGGCGATGCTCGTGATCCCCGCCATCGACCTAAAAGACGGCCGCTGCGTGCGGCTGCGCCAGGGGGACCTCGCCCAGGAGACCGTCTATTCCGACGATCCGGCGGCGACGGCCCGCCAGTGGCAGGGGCTCGGCGCCTCGCTCATCCACGTCGTGGACCTGAACGGCGCGGTGGACGGCACGCCCCGGAACCTGCCGGCCATCCGGGCCGTCGTCGAGGCCGTCGCGGTCCCGGTCCAGGTCGGCGGGGGCATCCGGACGCTCGACACGGTCCGGGCCTACCTCGGGGGCGGCGTGCAGCGGGTGGTGCTGGGCACTGCGGCGCTCACGGACCGGCCGCTGGTGGAGCGGGCCTGCGCCGAATTCCCCGGCCGTGTGCTGCTGGGCGTGGATGCGCGGGACGGCAGGGTGGCGGTCCGAGGCTGGACCAGCCTGTCGGACCGGTCGGCGATCGAGCTGCTCAACGACCTGGCCGGCTGTGGGCTGGCCGGGGTGATCTACACGGACATCGCGCGCGACGGCATGCTGCAGGGGCCCAACGTCGGTGCGCTCAAGGAGGTCGCCGCCCACAGCCCCTGGCCGGTGATCGCCTCGGGCGGCATCAGCCGCGTGGAGGACCTCCGGGCCATCAAGGCGCTCGGGCCCGGCATCGCCGGGGCGATCGTCGGTAAGGCCCTGTACGACGGGAAGCTGGATTTCCGCGAGGCGCTCGCCGCCGCGGCGTGAACGATGTTGACCAAGCGCATCATCCCCTGTCTCGACGTGAAGGACGGCCGTGTCGTGAAGGGCGTCTCTTTCGTCAACCTGCGGGACGCCGGCGATCCGGTCGAGGTCGCCCGGGCCTACGACCGCGACGGGGCCGACGAGCTCTGCTTCCTGGACATCACCGCCTCGTACGAGGAACGCAAGACCATCCTGGACGTCGTGGCCCGCACGGCCGAGCAGGTGTTCATGCCCCTGACCGTCGGCGGCGGGGTGCGGACCCTGGAGGACATCCGGGCGCTGCTCCGGGCCGGGGCGGACAAGGTCAGCATCAACACCGCGGCCGTCGCGCGGCCGGAGTTCGTCCAGGAGGCGGCCGAGCGCTTCGGCACCCAGTGCATCGTCGTCGCGATCGACGCCAAGCGCCGCGCGGCTCAGGCGGCCGGCGCGCCGGGCTGGGAGGTGTACACGCACGGCGGCCGGCGCCCGACCGGGCTGGACGCGGTGGACTGGGCCAAGCGCATGGAGGCGCTCGGCGCGGGCGAAATCCTCCTGACCAGCATGGACCAGGACGGCCGGCAGGACGGGTACGACCTCGCGCTGACCGCGGCGGTCGCCGGGGCCGTGTCCATCCCCGTGATCGCGTCGGGCGGCGCAGGGGCGCTCGCGCACCTCTACGACGGGTTCGTGCGCGGCAAGGCCGACGCGGTGCTCGCCGCGTCCATCTTCCACTACCGCACCCACACGATCCAGGAGGCCAAGGCCTACCTGCGGGAGCGGGGCGTTCCGGTCAGGCCGGCGGGAGCGGGCGTCTCCTCCGGCGCATGAGGCGGCCATGGTCGAAGCGAGCCAGGTGCGGTTCGACGAGCAGGGGCTGATTCCCGCGATCGTCCAGGACTGGCGGGACGGCACCGTGCTGATGCTGGGCTATATGAACCGCGAGGCGTTCGCCCGCACGCTCGCGAGCGGCCGCGTCCACTTCTGGAGCCGCTCGCGGAATCGCCTCTGGGCGAAGGGCGAGACCTCGGGCAATCATCTGCTGGTCAAGGACCTGTTCCTGGATTGCGACGGCGACGCCCTGCTGGTCAAGGCCGAGCCGGTCGGTCCGACCTGTCACACGGGCGAGCGCGCCTGCTTCTTCACCAGGCTGACGGCGAGCGGCGCCCCCGAGGCGGTCACGGCGGCGGCCGCCGCGGGCGGTATCCTCGACCGAATCGCGGAGACGATCGCGGAGCGCCGCCGGGCGCCGAATCCGGAGTCCTACGTGGCGCGGCTCTTCGCCGGCGGCGAGGACCGCATCCTCAAGAAGGTCGTGGAAGAGGCGGGCGAGGTCGTCCTGGCGTCCAAGGGCGGGAAGCCCGACGAGGTCATCTACGAAACGGCCGACGTCCTCTTCCACCTGCTGCTCGTGCTGGGGTACCACGGGATCACGCTGGAGGCGGTCTACCGGGAGCTGGCGGGCCGCTTCGGGAAGCCTGGCCTGCGGAAGGACGGCCGGGAGGGGGCCACCTCGTGAGCGACTGCCTGTTCTGCAAGATCGCCGAGAAAACCATCCCATCCAAGCTGGTCCACGAGGACGAGCGGGCCGTCGCCTTCGAGGACATCAACCCGCAGGCGCCGACCCACGTCCTGGTGATTCCCAAGCGGCACGTCGCCTCGGTGAGCGAGCTGGCCGAGGCGGACGCCGGGCTGCTGGGTCACCTGATGCTGACAGCCGCGGCCGTGGCGAAGCAGAAGGGCATCGCGGAGGCCGGCTACCGGGTGGTCGTCAACACGGGGCGCAACGGCGGCCAGACGGTCTTCCATCTCCATCTCCACGTCCTCGGCGGCCGCCCCATGCACTGGCCGCCGGGGTGAGGGGCGCCCGCCCCCGCCGCTCGTCGGGCCCATCTTCCTCCTTGAGCACCCCGCGCGCGCCGGCGGGCATCCACGGTGGATGCGCTGGCAAGGCCGATTGACGAGGGGTCGGCGCCGGTGCCGGCATTTCGCTCTCCATTGATGAGCGGGAGGCGACCGATGGCACAAATTCTCGTCCGACAGCTTGACGACAAGGTCGTGGAGCGGCTGAAGCGACGGGCCTAAGGAACATGGCCGATCCGTGGAGTCCGAAGTGCGATGATCCTGAAAGAATCGGCGTGGGGCTCCGCTGCGGTGTGGAGACGGATCGAGCGATTTTAGAACCGTCTGAAACGGTCGGGCGCCGGTTCAGTGACAGCGCCGAGCTCATCCGCCGGGATCGCGATCGGCGATAGAGCGTCCGCTGGCGGTGAAGGCATGGAAGGTGAAGAATCCGCGACGAGGCCAAGGAAAGCGCCGCCCAGTACCCTATGCGAAAGGGAGCCTTGCCCTATTCCCTCGAGGCGGTGGGATCCCGCGGGGGGGCAGCCTACAACTTGCACTGGTCCTTGGCCGGGACGCAGCAGATGAGGCGGACGGAGGAGGCGGGGTCGGCGACGAAGCAGTGGAGCTCGTTGGGCGCCACGAAGACGGAATCGCCCTTGGTGAAGGGCGTTTCCTTGCCCTCCGTGCGCACCGTACCGCTCCCCTCGACGATGAAGACTTCGTGTTCCCAGGCGTGCGTGTGGAACGGGGTGCTCTTGCCGGGCTCGATGTCGAAGATCCGCATGGAGAAGTTCGTGGCGCCGTCGCGCTCCGTGATCAGCTCCCGCAGCTCGACGCCGTCCGGCACGCCGGCGTAGCGCACCGGCGGCACGTCGCTGGAACGCTTGATGATCATGGCAAAAGCCTAGCACTTCCCCTGTTCACGGGCAAGCGCCTCGTCGTCGGTCGCCGGTTTTTTTGGCTTGAGAACATGGTATAACGGTCGCCATGGACCTCGACGCGTTCCGCCAGATGGTCGCGAAGAACCCGCGGGGATTCCTGGGCCGGTACGGGCTCGGGAACAAAATCCTGCAGGATGGGGGCAGCCTGGAGGAGGCAGTCGAGCACCTGCGGGTCGCGGTGGAGCTCGACCCGCTGCACGTGGCCTCGCATCTGGCCTTGGGACGCGCGCTCGCCAAGCTGGGGCGGAAAGACGAGGCGAAGGCCGTGCTGACGGCCGGCATCAACGCGGCGGCGTCGGGCCGCTCGAACGGCGGCGTGGACCTGATCCCGGAGATGCGCGCGCTGCTGCAGTCGCTCGGGTGAGCCGCGGCGGTTGAGCCGATGAGGGGCCGATGAATCTGGACGACGCCAGGCAGCGCATCGAGTCGGCGATCACGCAGTACGGCCGGCAGGCCGGCATGGCCATCGAGCTGGTGATCAACGAGGTCCGCTCCGACCTCGGCGCCGCGGCGGTCAACGAGCTGGTCGAGGAGTTCGACCTGGAGCTGCTGTACAACATCCCGCCGCTGGACTCCGACTTCTCCAACAGTTGACCCCGCGGCCGTCCGCCCCTCCGCTCCCGTTGACTTCGCCGGGGGCGTCTGGTAGAGTTCAGCGCCAACTTTTCTGGCTTTTCAAGCCCTTCCACTTCGGCTGGCTCGGTTCAAAGGGCTCGGGATCACAGGAGCGGATCGGCGGTGAGCCAGGGCTTGATTCCCGACGACATCATCGACCTCGTTCGAGAACGGACCGACATCGCCGACGTGGTGTCGGGCTACGTGACCCTCAGCCGGGCCGGCCAGAACCTCAAGGGACTCTGCCCCTTCCACTCCGAGAAGACCCCCTCCTTCAACGTGAGCCCCTCGCGGCAGATCTTCCACTGTTTCGGCTGCGGCGTCGGGGGCAACGTCATCACGTTCCTGATGAAGATCGAGGGCAAGGAGTTCCCCGAGGCCGTGCGCGAGCTGGCCCGCCGCGCGGGAATCGCCGTGCCGCAGGCGAGCCCGGGGACGCGGGGCCCCGAGGGTGCGGTGCGCGACCGGATGGAGCGGATCAACGCGGCGGCGGCCGACTACTTCCACCGCACGCTGCTGGATGAAGCGACGGGCCGGGAGGCGCGGGCCTACCTGGCCGGCCGGGGCATCACGCGGGAGACGATCGAGGCGTTCCGGCTCGGCGTGTCGCTGCCCGCCTGGGACGGCTTGATGACGTGCCTCCTCCGCGAGGGGTTCAAGCCCGCCGAGCTCGGCCAGGCCGGCCTGGCCGTGCCGCGAGAGACGGCCGGCCGTCGCGCGCCGGAGGCCGCCGGCTACTACGATCGGTTCCGCGGCCGGCTCATGTTTCCCATCATGGACCTGCGGGGGCGGGTGATGGGGTTCGGCGGGCGGGTGATGGGCGAAGGGATGCCCAAGTACCTGAACTCCTCCGAGTCGCCGCTCTTCCAGAAGGGGCGCTCGCTCTACGCGCTGGACCGGGCCCGTGAGTCGGCGTCACGGCTCGGCACGCTCGTCGTCGTCGAGGGTTATTTCGACGCCATCACCCTGCATCAGGCTGGCGTGACCCACGTCGCGGCCACGCTGGGCACGGCGCTGACGCCCGACCACCTCAAGCTGCTGCGCCGCTTCGTCGGCCGGGTGGTGCTGCTGTTCGACCCGGACGCGGCCGGCGTGCGCGCGGCGCTCCGCACCCTGGACCTCTTCGTGGGCAGCGGCCTCGGCGTGCAGGTCGTGACCCTGCCCGACGGCCTCGACCCCGACGACTTCGTCAGGGCGCATGGGGCGGAGGCGTTTCAACGACTCCAGGAGACGGCGCCGAGCCTGCTGGACTTCGCCGTCGAGCACGCCTTGGGCGGCGCGGCCTCCGGGAGCATCGAGGACCGCATCCGCGGCGTGGATGAGGTGCTGCGGATCATCCAGCGCGCCTCCGATCGGTTGGAAAAGGAAGAATGCCTGCGGCGGGTCGCGGAGCGGCTCGGCGTGAGCCAGCAGCGGCTGATCGAGCGGTACCCGACGCTGGCTGAGGCTCCGGGGGCCCGGCCCACCCGCCCGACGCCGGTCGCGGCGGCTCCCGCGCGCGGCAGGGTCCAGCCGGCCGAGCGCGAACTCGTGCACCTGCTGCTCCAGGGCAAACTGAACCCGGCCCAGGTCCGGGGGCTGGGAGCGGACGCCTTCACCGACCCGGCCTGTCGCCGGATCGTGGAACTTGCGCTCGGCCGGCTGGACCGCGACGGACGGGTGCTGGTCGGCGAGGTCCTCGCGGCGGCGGTGCCCGACCCGCTGTGCGGGCCGCTGGCGACCGAGCTGTCCCTGCTCGAACGCCACGACGACGACCTGGCGGCCCACGTGGCCGGCTGCCTGGAGACGCTGGAGCGGCGCCGCCGCGAGGCGCGGCTGGAGGAATTGATCGCCCGGCTGCGGTCGGCCGAGCGGGAAGGCCGGACCGAGGAGGCGCGGCGGCTCAACGTCGAGGTGAACGAGCTGCGCCGCAGCAAATCGGCCCGTCCTCCCGTCGCGGGTACGTCGGTCGTGCAGACGGTACGGGTGTCGTGATGCGATTAGGAGCGGCCATGCCGAAAGAAGAACTGCTCGGGGAAGTGAAGAAACTGATCTCCATCGGCAAGGAGAAGGGGTACCTCACCTACGACGAGCTGAACAGCAGCCTGCCCGCCGAGATGGTGTCGTCCGAGCAGCTCAGCAACCTCATGACCATCTTCGGCGAGATGGACATCGAGGTGATCGACGCGGCCGACAGCGAGCGCTACCAGGAGAAGGCGGAGGCCGAGGAGGCCGCCGAGGAGTCCGAAGACGGCGAGGAGATGGAGGAGAACGAGAAGGAGATCGACCTCACGCCCGGCGTCCTCAGTCGCACCGATGACCCGGTCCGGCTCTATCTCAAAGAGATGGGCAGCGTGGCGCTGCTGAGCCGCGAGGGCGAGATCGAGATCGCCAAGCGCATCGAGGAGGGCAAGAAGGACATCGCGTCGGCCGTCTTCGGCATGCCGATGACGATCGAGTACGTCCTCTCCCTGCGGGACCAGCTCAAGCTCGGCAAGGTCAACGTCCGCGAGATCGTCTCGGTCAGCGAGGAGGAGTTCGAGGAGTCCGCCGAGGAGGTCGTCGAGCACGACGACGAGGAGCTGAAGGCGCGCACGCTCGACGCCCTCTCTCGGATGCGCAAGACGTCCAAGTCGCTGATGCTCCTGTACGACAAGGCCCGCAAGACCGGCAACGATCCGGCCAAACAGGCGAAGATCAAGCGCCAGATCAAGGACGCCCGCCGCGAGGTGGTCGAGAAGATGGAGGCGATCAACCTCCACCCCGCGCTCAAGGACCGGCTGGTGCAGCGGGTCCGGGCCCTGGCGCAGGAGATTCGCGAGGCCGAGCGCGAAGTGGCCTCAAGCCAGCGCCGGCTGGGCGTGTCGGGCGAGGCGGGCCTGGAGCTGCTGCGCAAGCTGGGCCGGTCGCGCCGTGACTTCCTGGCGGTGCGCCGGAAGACCGGTCTCTCGGAGGAAGCGCTCCAGGAGATCAAGCGTATCTTCCAGGGCGCGCGCCAGAAGATCCGCCAGCTCGAGACCGAGCAGGCCCTGGTGTCCGCGGAGGAAGTTAAGGAGGCGGTGCGCAGTCTCGACTTGGCGGAGGAGCGGGTCAAGCGCGGCAAGGCGGAGCTGGTCGAGGCCAATCTCCGGCTCGTCGTGAGCATCGCGAAGAAGTACACGAACCGCGGGCTGCAGTTCCTGGACCTGATCCAGGAGGGCAACATCGGGCTCATGAAGGCGGTGGACAAGTTCGAGTACCGCCGCGGCTACAAGTTCAGCACCTACGCCACCTGGTGGATCAGGCAGGCGATCACGCGGGCCATCGCCGATCAGGCGCGCACGATCCGGATCCCCGTGCACATGATCGAGACGATCAACAAGCTCATCCGCGTCTCGCGCCACCTGGTCCAGAAGCTCGGCCGCGAGCCGACGCCGGAGGAGATCGCCGAGCGGATGGACCTGCCGCTCGACAAGGTGCGCAAGATCCTGAAGATCGCCCGCGAGCCGATCTCGCTGGAGACGCCCATCGGCGAGGAGGAGGACAGCCACCTGGGAGACTTCATCGAGGACAAGAAGGCGATCTCGCCCCTGGACGCGGCCATCCGCTACGACCTGCAGCGGCAGATCAACAACGCGCTGGAGACGCTGACACCGCGGGAGGAGAAGGTGTTGCGGAAGCGGTTCGGGATCGGCGAGAGCACGGACCACACGCTCGAGGAGGTGGGGCAGGACTTCGAGGTGACGCGCGAGCGGATCCGGCAGATCGAGGCCAAGGCCCTGCGCAAGCTCCGCCACCCCAGCCGGAGCAAGAAACTGCGCAGCTTCGTCGAGAGCCTGTAGTCGGCCGCGCGCCGGGCCGGTCCGGACGTTGACAGGGGCGGCCCCGCCGCCTACAATGCCGCGCCCGCTGATGGCCCGGCTGTGTCGCTGATCCCCTGGATCGCACGGGGGCCCATAGCTCAGGTGGTCAGAGCGGCTGACTCATAATCAGTTGGTCCCAGGTTCAAGTCCTGGTGGGCCCACCATCCACGGTTCCTATCGTTGCCGAGGTCGCATTGAACGCACACCTGGCGTCGCTCATCGAACTCCAGACTCTCGATCGCCGGATCACAGAGATCAAGGACCAGGAACGCAAAACGCCGGAGCTGCTGCAGGCCGCCGAGGCGCCCCTCAAGGAGGCCCAGGCCCGGCTCAAGCTGGCGACGTCGTCCTCGGAGGCGCTGGCGAAGGAGCGGCGCGACAAGGAGCGCGACCTGGAGATGCAGGAGGCGCACATCCGCAAGTTGCGGGACTTCAGCGAGCTCAAAAGCAACAAGGAGTACCAGGCCCGCCAGTTCGAGATCGAGGTCGCCAACAAGAAGAAGGGCGAGGTGGAGGAGCAGATTCTCCTGCTCATGGAGCGGCTGGAGAAGCTGCAGCAGGACGTCAAGCAGGCGCGGGAGGCCGCGGCCGAGGCCGAACGGCAGTTCACGAGCGAGCGAGACCGCCTGGGGGCCCTCTCGGCCGAGCTCGTCGCCGAGCTGGCCCAGCTCGAAGAGAAGCGCCGCACGGTGGCGGCGACGTTGACTCCCGCCCAGTTGGAGCGCTACGACAAGATCAAGGCGATGCGGAAGGACGTGGCGGTCGTGCCCGTGCGGAACGGCATCTGTACCGGCTGCCGGCTGCAGCTTCCGCCGCAACTGGTGGCGGAGGTCAAGCGCGCGCAGGAGTTGCTCTCCTGCAGCTACTGCCACCGGATGCTCTATTGGGAAGGGGAGCGGCCTGCGGTCGGCGCGGCCTCGGCTCCCGCCGCGAGCCGCACCGACGATTAACCCGCCCCGGTTGCTTCGATTCCCGCCAGCACGGCCTGCGTGGTCTTGAAGTGCAGCTTGGCGACCGTGCCGAGCCGCTCCCGCCCGTGTTTCTTGATCACCATCCGTGCCGCCAGCTCGACCGCGCTCGACGCGCCCTTCGGGAGCGTCGTCCCCACTTCGTCGGACAGCCGCTTCAGCCGCAGCAGAAATTCGGCGCGCGCCAGGATCGAGGCCGCGGCCACGGCCAGGTCCGACTCGGCCTTGGGGCGTTGCTGCAGCTCGACCTGCTTGCCCCGCTGCTGGAGCGCGTTGAGGATCAGCCGCTCGTCGCCGAACTGGTCGGAGATGGCCAGCCCGCAGTCCACCCGCTCCAGCAGGTTTTCCAGCGCGCGGGCGTGGCCCCAGGCGAGCAGCCGGTTCAGGTTCTTGATCTTGGCGTACAGCTCGTTGTAGCGCTGCGGGCCGATGGCGACCACGCTGTGCGGACACACCTGCCGGATGTCCGGGGCCATCTCCAGGATGCGGCCGTCGGAGATGCGCTTGCTGTCCCGGACCTCCATGACTCTGAGGTCCCCTTCCGCCGCCCGGTCCACGAACACCGCGGCGATCACGAGGGGGCCGAAATAGTCGCCCTTGCCGGACTCGTCGATGCCGATCCGGCTCGGGGCGGTGCTGATGTCGGGCGGGGTCATGGTGATCGTTGCGACTGGGGCGGGTTGCGGCTCACTGGGGGGCGCACTCTAGCAGAGCGTCCGCGGGCGGTCAAATGCCTTGAACCGACCGCCCCCGGCCGGTATACTCATCCCGCGCGCTGGAGCAGGTCGGGTGGTCGCCCATCGGGTTCCCCGGTGGGAGGAAAGTCCGGACTCCACGGGCGGGGCGCTGGGTAATCCCCAGGCGGAGCGATCCGACACCAGCACCACAGAGAACAGACCGCCGATGGCCGGGGTGACATGGGCCCCATCTGCGTCGCCTTCGGATCAGGCAAGGGTGAAACGGCGGGGTAAGAGCCCACCGCGTCTGTGGCGACACAGACGGCACGGTAAGCGTCGCCCGGAGCAAGACCAAATAGGAGGACGCCCTGGACCCGCCCTCGGGCGGGTCCAGGAACGGCTGGCCCGGCCGAAAGTCCTCGGGTAGGTCGCTTGAGGCCCGGAGCAATCCGGGTCCCAGAGAAATGATCACCGCCGTCTGAGGGTCTCCTTCAGACGGGACAGAATCCGGCTTACAGGCCGGCTCCAGCGCGCCTTTTTCAACGCCCACCGCAACTGCCCGTCGGTGACCCGCCCCGAAAGGGCCTCGGCTCCGTCGATCAGGATGACGGGGATTCTCGTCCCGTAGCGAGCCTCAAGCCGGGGGTCGCTCTCGACATCCACGTGCTCGAGGACGAAGGGGTGCGTCAGGTTGACGAGCCGAACCGTCGCGAGGACCACTTCGCACAGGTGGCAGCCGGGCCGGGAGAGGACGGTGACCGTGACCATGTCTCCTCAAAGAGGGCCAGGGACATTGAGGGAGCGGCGCGGAACGACCGCACCGTACTGGATTTTCCCTGTCAGCTCAAGCCGTTCCCCGACTTGACTGGGTGTGGAGACAGGGGCCGGCTTCGGGCTCAACCGGGCCCGGGACGGGAGTTTTCCATTGACTCGCCGCAAGGCACGATGGTAGGATGGCGAACCCTATCCCTTTGTTTTTCAGCGCCTTCCGTGGCCCGTCGATTCTCGCGCGGTGTTCGGCCGACAGGGTCCTGGGATTACAAGGTGTGACCGTAACTCTAGCACTGACGAGGGGCCTATGAAACTCACCGGCGCCGAAATCTTCCTGGAGTGTCTGAAGCGGGAAGGGGTCAAGACCATCTTCGCCCTGCCGGGCGGGGTCGTGCTGAAGATCTTCGACGTGCTGCACCAGCAGAAGGACATCGAGGTGGTCCTGACCCGGCACGAGCAGGCGGCCGGCCATATGGCCGAGGGCTACGCCAAGGCGACCGGCAAGGCCGGCGTGGCGCTCGTGACCTCTGGCCCCGGCATGACCAACGTCATCACGGCCCTGGCCGACGCCTACATGGATTCGGTTCCTCTCGTGTGCATCTCGGGGCAGGTCCCGACCAGCCTGATCGGCAACGATGCGTTTCAGGAGGCGGACAACGTCGGCCTGAGCCGCCCCTGCACCAAGTACAACTTCTTGGTGAAGGACGTCAACGACCTGGCCGTGACGATCAAGGAAGCCTTCTACATCGCCACGACGGGACGCCCGGGCCCCGTCCTGGTGGATATCCCGAAGGATGTGTCCATGGACAAGGCCGAGTTCAAGTATCCCGGCTCCGTGTCCATCCGCGGGTACAACCCGACCTACGACGGGAACAAGTGGCAGATCAAGCAGGCGGCCGAGGCGATCGCGAAGGCGAAGAAGCCGGTCCTCTACGTGGGCGGTGGCGTGGTCTTCTCCGGGGCGTCGGAGGAACTGATCGAGTTGGCCGAGCTGACGAACATCCCGGTGGATCTCACGCTCATGGCCTTGGGGGCCTTCCCCGGCGAGCACCCGCTCTGCCTCGGCATGATGGGTATGCACGGCACCTACTGGGCCAACATGGCGGTGCACTACTCCGACCTCGTGATCGCGGTGGGCGCACGGTTCGACGACCGGGTGACGGGCAAGGTGTCGGAGTTCTGCCCGCACGCGAAGATCATCCATATCGACATCGACCCGACGTCCATCCGCAAGAACATCCACGTGGACATCCCGATCGTGGGTGACTGCAAGCGCGTGCTCCGGGAGCTGAACACGATCCTCAAGGCGTCGGTGAACGGGGATCAGCAGGCGCTCCGGAAACCCTGGTGGGACCAGATCAACGAATGGAAGCAGGCGCATCCCCTGGCCTACCGCCAGGACCCCGACGGCGCGATCAAGCCCCAGCACGTGATCAAGCGCCTCTACGAGCTGACCAAGGACCGTGACCCCGTCGTCTCCACCGACGTGGGACAGCACCAGATGTGGTCGGCGCAGTACTTCAAGCTGGCAAAGCCGCGGCGATGGCTGACCTCCGGCGGGCTCGGCACGATGGGATTCGGCTTCCCGGCCGCCAGGGGCGCCCAGGCGGCCTTCCGGGACAAGCTGGTGCTCTGCATCGCCGGCGACGGCAGCGTCCAGATGAACATGCAGGAACTCGCGACGGCCGTGGTGAGCAAGCTCCCCGTGAAGCTGTTCATCATCAACAACCGCTTCCACGGCATGGTCCGTCAGTGGCAGGACCTGTTCTACGAAGGACGCTACGCCTCCAGCTACCTGGACCGGGTGCCGGACTTCGTGAAGCTGGCGGAGGCGTACGGTGCGGTCGGGCTCCGGGCCTCCAAGGTGTCGGAAGTGGACGACATCATCAAGGAAGCCCTGGCGGCGCCGGGACCCGTGTTGGTGGACGTGCCGGTGGACCAGTTCGAAAACTGCTACCCGATGATCCCGGCCGGCGGGTGCAACCACGAGATGATCCTGGAGGATCCGCCGGAGCTCAAGAAGAAGCAGGCGGCGGGCGCGCCGGTCGTGCCCGAAGACAAGGATACGGTCCTCACGGCCTGACGGAGCGCGCTGGACGCATGGAACACATCATCTCGGTGCTGGTCGAGAACAAGTTCGGCGTGCTCTCTCGCGTGGCCGGGCTCTTCAGCGGGCGCGGGTTCAACATCGAGAGCCTGTCCGTCGCCCCGGCGCTCGACCCCACGACCTCGTTGATGACCATCGTCACCAAAGGGGACGATCGGATCATCGAACAGATCGTCAAGCAGCTCAACAAGCTGATCGACGTCATCAAGGTGGTGGACCTCAACGAGAGCGAGTTCGTCGAGCGCGAGACGGCGCTCATCAAGGTTCACACGAAGCCGGAGGACCGCGCCGAGGCGTTGCGTATCACCGACATCTTCCGCGCGAACGTGATCGACTCGACGCCGAGCACCTACACGATCGAGGTGACGGGCGACATCAAGAAGATCGAGGCGATCATCAACCTGCTGCAGCCGCTCGGGATCAAGGAGTTGGTCAGGACCGGACGGGTCGCGATCGCGCGCGAGCCGATCCGCCCGGCGGTTTCGCAGCCCAAGCGGGTCGCCAAGGACTGAACCCGGGCCGGGGACCCGGGACAAGAGGCGGGGCCGGCTATCCGCGGCGGGTTCCCCGGTCCCTCGCCGTACACCGCCCTCCCAATCCGAACTGGAGCCGACCATCATGATGAAGATTCAGTACGACAAGGACGCCGACCTGCAGCAGATTCGGAGCCGGAAGGTCGCCATCATCGGGTACGGGAGCCAGGGCCACGCCCACGCGCTGAACCTCAAGGACAGCGGCGTGGATGTGGTGGTCGGCCTGCGCGAGGGGCCCTCGTGGAAGAAGGCCGAGGCGAGCGGACTGAAGGTCATGCCGACGGCCGACGCGGTGCGCGGCGCTGACGTCGTGATGCTGCTCGCACCCGACGAGGCGCAGGCGGGCATCTACCGGACGGACATCGCTCCGAACCTCAAGGACGGCGGCTACCTGGCCTTCGGCCATGGGTTCAACATCCACTTCGGCCAGATCGTCCCGCGGCCGACCGTCAACGTGTTCATGGTCGCCCCCAAGGGCCCCGGCCACCTGGTCCGCTCCGAGTACGTCAAGGGCAGCGGCGTGCCCGTGCTGCTCGCGATTCACCAGGACCCGGGCGGGAACACGCGGCAGGTCGGGCTCGCCTACGCGAGCGCCGTCGGCGGGGGCCGGGCCGGCATCATCGAGACGACGTTCCGCGAGGAGACCGAAACCGACCTCTTCGGCGAGCAGGTGGTGCTCTGTGGTGGGTTGACCGCCCTGATCCAGGCCGGCTACGAGACGCTGGTGGAGGCGGGGTATTCGCCGGAGATGGCCTATTTCGAATGCCTGCACGAGGTCAAGCTGATCGTGGACCTGATCTACGAGGGCGGCATCGCCAACATGCGGTACTCGATCAGCACGACCGCCAAGTACGGCGACGTGACGCGCGGGCCGCGCATCGTCACCGAGGAGACCAAGCAGGAGATGCGCCGGATCCTCGACGAGATCCAGAGCGGCCGCTTCGCACGGGAGTGGGTGCTGGAGAACCAGGCCAATCGGCCCGTGTACAACGCCCTGCTCAAGAAGGGCGAGGCCCACCCCATCGAGGAAGTGGGCGCCAGGCTGCGCGCGATGATGCCATGGCTCAAGCAGGGCAAGCTCGTGGACAAGAGCAAGAACTAGTGTGGGGGTCCCGGAAATTCCTTTTGTCGTTCCGGCCAAGGCCGCTGAGCGGTCGCGAGCCGGAATCCAGGGACGTGGCAAGGTCCTGGACGGCGGCTTCCGCCGGCATGACGATGCCACGAACTTGTGGGACGCAATACTGGCAAGATGTTGAAAACGTCCGCCAGCGGCGTGCTCACCTCGCTCAGAGGCTCAACGGACGGCAAAGAGTACGCCTCGCCTCTTCGCTCGTTGCCTGCCGGCGGGCAGGCGGCCTTGCTGGGCGGCCTTTTTGACCATCCGGCGAGCGATTCCGGTTCCGTCTGGAATCCTGGGCCGTGGTGGCTGTGCGAGACTGAAAAGAGTTGTTCGACAGCCTGCCAGAGACGTTGTCGGTCGTCAGTGGGGCGTCTTCGACCGACCCGTGAGCGCTGAAGACTGACGACCTGGGTACGCGAAGCGATGGCGGACCGTGCAGAGGGCATTCCGATCGTCAGGGAGGGCCTGCCCTTCGTGGCCGGCGCGGGCGCGGCGGCGGCGGCGGCCGGCCTGGCGGGGTGGGGCGTTCCCTCGTTGCTGCTCGCGACCGGCACCCTGTTCGCCGCCTGGTTTTTCCGGAATCCGGCGCGCGTGCCGCCCGTCGGACCCGGCCTGGTGGTGTCGCCGGGGGACGGCCGCGTCATCGCCGTCGAGGAAGAGGATGAACCGCGGTTCCTCAAGGACCGGGGCATCCGGATCAGCATCTTCCTGAACGTCTTCGACGTGCACGTGAACCGCGTTCCCTGCGACGGCACGCTGGCGGACATCGCCTACCAGCCGGGGCGCTTCCTGGCGGCCAACCGGCCGGAGGCGACGCTGCACAACGAGCAGAACGCCCTGATGATCCGCACCGCGGAGGGCCACAAGCTCCTCTGCGTACAGGTGGCGGGGTTGATCGCCCGACGGATCGTGTGTTGGGCGCGGCCCGGCGAGACGGTGCGCCGGGGGGAGCGCTACGGGCTGATCCGCTTCGGGTCGAGGATGGATACCTTTCTTCCCCGCGGCAGCCGGGTGCGCGTCAGGGTGGGGGAACGGGTGAAGGGCGGCGAGACGGTGTTGGCGGAGCTTCCGCCGCGGCAGGAGGGAGGGGCGACATGCGCGCAACGTTCCTGAAGGAGCCCCGGCGGCGCCGGGGGGTCTATCTCATCCCCAACCTGCTGACGACCGGCAACCTGTTCAGTGGACTGTTCGCGATCCTGGCCGTGTTCAACGCCAACTATGAGGCGGCCGCGATCGCGATCCTGGTGGCGATCGTCTTTGACATGCTGGACGGCAAGTCGGCGCGGTGGACGAACAGCACCAGCCAGTTCGGCGTGGAGTACGACTCGCTGGCCGACCTCGTCTCCTTCGGCGTCGCGCCGGGGCTGCTCGTCTACTCCTGGGCGCTGAGCGCGAACGACATGGCCGGCGCGGCCGTCATGTTCGCGTTCGTGGCCTGCGGCGCCTTGCGGCTGGCCCGCTTCAACGTGACGGTGGCGGCCTCGGAGAGCAAGTATTTCACGGGGCTGCCGATTCCGGCCGCGGCCAGCGTCGTCGCGACGCTCGTGATCTTCGACCGTCACATCCTGCGCATGGGCGGCCAGACGAAGCCGGTCGCGCTCCTGATCATGACCCTGCTGCTGGCCTTTTTGATGGTCAGCACGGTCAAGTACCGGAGCTTCAAGGACCTGAAGTTCGGCGGGGGACAACACTTCGACTATCTCGTGTGGGCCATCCTGGGCCTGATGCTCGTGATCGCTTGGCCGCAGGTGATGTTGTTCGTGCTGGCCGGCGGCTACGCGCTGCTCGGGCCGGTGGAGAAGGGCGTCTCGCTGGTGGGGAAGGCCCTCGGCAGACGAGGACCGTCCGGCGTGGACCAGACGTCGACGGAGACGAAGGACTGACGGCACGACGGCAGAACGGCTGGGAAGAGGAGTAGTAGGCGTCGATCGCGGTATGGAGAGAGCTGGCGGAGTCCGCCGCCGTGGCGGACGCGGTGCGAGCCAGCCCGCGAAGCGCCGAACTCGCCTCGGAGCCGGGTCCGTGAAGTCGAGTAGCGGACCCCGCCGGACCCGCGTCACGGGTCGAATGAAGGGCGGCGGCGCGAGGGGGCGCCGGTCGCCGAATCAGGGTGGTACCACGGAGCGCGCAAGCCTTCGTCCCTGGCCGGGAGGAAGGCTTTTTGTTTTTCGGAGGGAGGCGGGGCCATGACGCGCATGATCCGGATCTTTGACACGACCCTGCGTGACGGGGAGCAGTCCCCGGGCGCCAGCATGAACGTCGAAGAAAAGGTGATGATCGCCAAGCAGCTGGCCCGCCTCAACGTGGACATCATCGAGGCGGGGTTCGCCTACAGCTCGCCGGGCGACTTCGAGGCAGTGCGGCGCATCGCGCAGGAGGTGGAGGGCCCGACGGTCTGCAGCCTCGCCCGGGCGCGGCCCGAGGACATCACCAGGGCCTGGGAGGCGCTCAAGGGCGCGCCGAAGGTGCGCATCCACACCTTCCTCTCGACCTCGGACATCCATCTCAAGCACCAGTTCCGGATGACCCGGGAGGAGGCGCTCAAGCGAGCCGTGGAAATGGTGGCGCTCGCCCGCAGCTACGTCGAGGACGTGGAGTTCTCGCCGATGGACGCCACCCGCTCCGACCCCGCCTTCATGCGTGAGGTCCTCGAAGCCGTCATCGAGGCCGGCGCCGGGACGCTCAACATTCCCGACACGGTCGGCTACACGACGCCGCAGGAGTTCGGCGCCCTGATCCGCGGTATTCGCGAGAAGGTCCGGAACATCGACCGCGCCGTGATCTCCGTCCACTGCCACAACGACCTGGGCCTGGCCGTTGCCAACTCGCTGGCGGCCGTGCTCGCGGGCGCCGGACAGGTGGAGTGCACGATCAACGGGATCGGCGAGCGGGCCGGCAACGCCTCGCTCGAAGAGATCGCGATGGGCCTGCGGACCCGCAAGGATTTCTACGGGGCGGACACCCGGGTCCGGACCGAGGAGATCATCAAGACCAGCCGGCTGGTGAGCAAGGTCACCGGCATGGTCGTGCAGCCGAACAAGGCGATCGTCGGCGCCAACGCCTTCGCGCACACCTCCGGCATCCACCAGGACGGGCTGCTCAAGGAGAAGAGCACCTACGAGATCATGCGGCCAGAGTCCGTGGGGCTGGTGCAGAGCAAGCTCGTGATGGGCAAGCTCTCCGGCCGGCACGCGTTCCGGCAGAAGCTGGAGGAGCTCGGGTACAAGCTGACCGACGCGGAGCTCAACCGCGCGTTCGAGCGCTTCAAGCGCCTGGCGGACCAGAAGAAGGAAGTCTACGAAGAGGACCTGGAGGCGATCGTGTCGGAGGAGCTCGCCAAGGTGCCGGAGCGGTTCGTGCTCAAGGGCCTCCACGTCGAGAGCGGGACCAGCCGGGTGCCGACGGCCCGGGTGGAGTTGGAGATCGAGGGGAAGGCCGTCAGCGAGACTGGCACCGGCGACGGGCCGGTGGACGCGGTGTACCGCACCATCGCTGCCATGACCAAGACCAAGAGCCGGCTGCTCATGTACGCCGTCGAGGCGATCACCGGCGGCACGGAGGCGCAGGGCGAGGTGTCGGTCCGGGTCGAAGAGGGCGGCAAGACGACGACGGGTCATGGGGCCGACACGGACATCATCGTGGCCTCGGCCAAGGCCTACCTCAACGCCTTGAACAAGCTGGCGTTCTGGGCCTCCAAGCACTTCGACCCGGAGCAGAAGGCCGGCTTGATTTGGCAGTAGGGGCGGGGTAGAGTGGCGCGGCGCGGAGCCCCACAGAGGGAGGAGCGATCAGCGTGAACGCGACGATTGCGGTGCTGGCCGGCGACGGCGTGGGACAGGAAATCGTGCCGGAGGCGATCAAGGCGCTTCGGGCGGTGGGGGAGCGGTTCGGGCACCGCTTCGAGTGTGCGCCGGCCGACGTGGGCGGGCGCGCCATCGACAAATTCGGCGTGCCGCTGCCGCAGGAGACCCTGGCGCTGGCCAAGCGGAGCGACGCCGTGCTGCTCGGCGCGGTGGGGGGGCCGAAGTGGGAGGGGCTGGACTACAGCGTGCGCCCGGAGCGAGCGCTGCTCGGCCTCCGCGAGCAGCTCGGCCTGTTTGCCAATCTGCGGCCGGCCAAGCTGTACCCGATGCTCGCCGACGCCTCCACGCTCAAGCGCGAGGTCATCGAGGGCATCGACCTGCTCGTCGTGCGCGAGCTGACGGGGGGGATTTACTTCGGCAAGCCGAAGGGCATCGAGAAGACCCCCGACGGCGAGCGCGGCGTGAACACCGAGGTCTATACGACCGCGGAGATCCGACGCATCGCCACGGTCGCCTTCGAGGCGGCGCGCAGGCGGCGCAAGCTCGTCACCTCGGTGGACAAGGCGAACGTGCTGGAGTCGTCGGAGCTCTGGCGGCGGGTCGTCATCGAGGTCGCCAAGGACTATCCCGACGTCCAGCTCAACCACATGTACGTGGATAACTGCGCGATGCAGCTCGTCCGCAACCCGAAGCAGTTCGACGTCCTCGTGACGACCAACCTCTTCGGCGACATCTTGAGCGACGAGGCGGCCATGTTGACGGGCTCAATCGGGATGCTCCCCTCCGCCAGCCTCGGCGCCCACGCGGGCCTCTACGAGCCGATCCACGGGAGCGCCCCGGACATCGCGGGGAAGAACATCGCCAATCCCATCGCGACGATCGCCTCGGTCGCCATGATGCTCTCGTACACCTTCAAGCTGGACAAGGAGGCCGAGGCCGTCGAGCGGGCGATCGTGCGGACGCTGGAGCAGGGCTACCGCACGAAGGACATCCACGGCCCGGGCACGACTCTCGTCGGCACCGCCCAGATGGGCGATGCGATCGTCAAGAACCTGCCGCAGGTCTGACTATGGCGGCGCTCGCCCGGCCGTTCATGATCCGTGCCGGCACGATCGGGACGTTGGCCGGGACCGGCGAGCCGGGATGTGCCGGCGACGGCGGCCCGGCGGTCGCTGCGAGGCTGAACGAGCCCAAGAGCCTCGCCCTCGACGGCCTGGGCGGCCTGTTCATCGCGGACGCCGAGAACCATCTCGTGCGGCGGGTGGACCTCGCGACCGGGGTGATCGTCACCGTGGCCGGCTCGCGCGACGGCGCGGAGAGGGCGGCCGCGGGGCCGGTGCCGGGTGGGCCCCCGCCCGAGGCGGAGGACGATCCGTTGGCGGACCCGGTTCCGCGGAAGTCGGATCACTACGTGCAGGTGACGGACCTGAGCGGGACCGTGCGGTTCGTCGTGGGGACGGCCGGCGCCGGGCGGTTTCACGGCGACGGCGGTCCGGCGCTGCGGGCGACGCTCAACTTTCCCTCGGCGGTGGCGGTGGACGCGGAGGGCCACCTCTACATCGCCGACACCATGAACCACCGCGTCCGGCGCGTGGACGCGACGACGGGGACCATCACGACCGTGGCGGGCACCGGCCAGCGGCGGTTCGGGGGCGACGGGGGACCGGGAACGGCGGCCGCGTTGAACGAGCCCTCGGCCCTGGCCCTCGACGGTCGCGGAGGCCTCTACATTGCCGACCAGAGCAACAACCGGGTCCGCCGCCTGGATTTGGCGACGGGGACCATCCGGACGGTGGCCGGCAACGGGGAGTCGGGCTACTCCGGCGACGGCGTGTCGGCGACGGAGGCTTCGCTCGCCGGCCCGAGCGGGCTGGCGGTCGGGCCGGACCGCGCCCTGTACATCGCGGACACCTTCAACGGGCGGATCCGCCGCGTCGATCCAGAGTCCGGCCTCATCAGCACCGTGGCCGGGGACGGGAGCGAGTATCGGTACCAGGGCCATCCGGGCGAGTTCTCGACGAGCCTCTCCCGGCCCTACGGCATCGCGATCGAGCGGGAGGGGCACCTCCTCATCACCGACTCGGACAGCCACCTCATCCGCCGCTGGGATCGTCGGAAGAAAATCATCACGCTGGTGGCGGGGACCGGCGTCGCGCAGTTCTCGGGGGATGGAGGGCCGCCGACGAGCGGAGGCTTGAACTATCCCTTCGGCGTGGCGGTGGACGAGGCGGGGAACATCTACGTCGCGGATACGTTCAACCATCGGGTTCGCGTGATCGCGGCCGTCTGAAGGAGGACCTGACAGCCATCATGTTCCAGAAGAAGGATTCGTACACCGTCGCCGTCGTGGGGGCCACGGGCGCGGTCGGCGCGGAGATGATCGAGGTGCTGGAGGAGCGGAAGTTCCCGGTCGGGACCCTCGTCCCGCTCGCTTCCTCGCGCTCGGCCGGAGGAACCGTGACCTTTCGCGGGGCGCAGGTGACCGTCCGAGTGCTGACCAAAGACGCCTTCGAGGGGGTGGACCTCGCGCTGTTCTCGGCCGGGAGCGACGTGAGCCGGGAGTTCGCGCCCATCGCCGCAACGGCCGGGGCGGTCGTCATCGACAACAGCGCGGCCTGGCGGATGGAAAAGGACGTGCCCCTGGTCGTGCCCGAGGTCAACCCGCACGACGTGGAGCGCCACCGCGGCATCATCGCCAACCCCAACTGCTCGACGATCCAGATGGTCGTGGCGCTCAAGCCGCTCCACGATCGGGCCAAGATCCGGCGGGTCGTCGTGACCACCTTCCAGTCCGTCTCCGGGACCGGCAAGGAGGCGATGGATGAGCTGTTCGAGGAGTGCAAGGACCTGCTCAGCTTCCGCGAGCCGGCGCCCAAGGTCTACCCCTACCAGATCGCGTTCAACTGCCTCCCGCACATCGACGATTTCCTCCCCTCGGGCTACACGAAGGAGGAGATGAAGCTCCTCCACGAGACGCGGAAGATCATGGGTGACGACTCGATCCAGGTCACGGCGACGACGGTGCGGGTGCCCGTCTACGTGGGGCACTCGGAGGCGGTCAACATCGAGACCGAACGCCCGCTGACGGCCAACGAGGCACGCGCCGTCCTCTCGATCGCTCCCGGCGTCCAGCTCTACGACGATCCCGCGCGCAAGGTCTACCCGATGCCGCTGGACGTGGCGGGGAAGGACGAGGTCTACGTGGGACGGATCCGGGAGGACGAGTCCATCCCCAACGGCCTGAACCTCTGGATCGTCGCGGACAATCTCCGGAAGGGAGCGGCGTTGAACGCCGTCCAGATCGCCGAGCTGCTGACGAGGTGACCATGTCGGATTGGAGCGGCCTGGGTAAGGCGCTGATCGTCGCCGGCGGGTTCGTCGTCCTCATCGGCCTGCTCCTCGTGCTGGCCGGGCGGTTTCTCGGGAGCGGCGGGCTCGGCTGGCTCGGCCGGCTCCCCGGCGATATCTTCATCAAACAGGATCACGTCACCTTGTACTTTCCCCTGGCGACCAGCCTGCTGCTCAGCGTGGTGTTGAGCCTCATCCTGTACCTGCTCTCGAAATGGTGAAGACGGCAACACGGGCGGCGGCGTGGCTCCTCGCCTGCACGGCGGTCGCCGCCGCGGCGCCGGCTCTGGCGGGGGAGGACGTCCGCGTGCTCCTGTTCGAGGAGACCCGTCGTCTGACCGTCGCCTCGGAGGGGGGCATCGCGATCCGGCTGGCGGGGGGCACGGAGCGGACGTCCGCCGCTCCCCTCGTGCTCCAGGCCTCGGGCGGTGCCGTGGAGGTGAAGGACCGCGGCCTGCGGGCGGGCAGCCTGACGCTGCACGCGGAGGGCGGCGAGCTGACCCTGACCGCCGTCGGCGGCGGGAAGAACGGCGGGGCCCACCCGCCGCCCGAAGGCCCGGTCGTGGTAGCCGGCCGGGTCACGGTCACGGCGCGAGGCGGAGCCCTGGCGGTCGTCAACGAGGTGGACCTCGAGGAGTACGTGAAGGGGGTGGTCCCCGCCGAGATGAATTCCGCCTGGCACATCGAAGCCCTCAAGGTCCAGGCGATCGTCGCCAGGACCTACGCCCTCTACCAGCGAAAGTCCGCGGCGGGGCGGGACTACGACGTGGCGGCGAGCACGCAGGACCAGGTCTATCGCGGCCGCCGCAAGCGGGACGAGCGCGTGGAGCTGGCAGTCGAGGCGACGCGGGGGCTGGTGCTCACGTACGGGGGCGAGCCGATCTTCTCCGCCTTCTCCTCCACCGCGGCCGGGCCGACCGAGGACGCGGTGAACGTCTGGTCCAAGGAGTTTCCCTACCTCAAGGGCGTGGACTGTCCCTTCGACATGAGCTCGCCCTATTACCAGTGGCGCGCCGAGCTTCGGACGGCCGACGTGGAGACGGCGTTGCGGGGGCAGGGGTTCGCGGTCGGCACGATCGCCGCGCTCACGCCGATGGACTACAGCCGGGCCGGCCGGGTGGTCCGACTGCGGATTCTCCATTCGGGCGGTGAGCTGGTGTTGCGCGGGGAGGAGCTGAGGAAGGCGGTGGGCTACACGGTCCTCCCCAGCACGCAGTTCGACGCGCGGATCGCCGGTCAGTCGGTCGTCTTCGCCGGGCGAGGCGCCGGCCATGCCGTCGGGCTCTGCCAGTGGGGCGCCAAGGAAATGGCGGCCCTCGGGTACGGTTACGAGACGATCCTCGGGTATTTCTTCCCGGGCACCGAGCTGGCCCTGCAGCGGCCGACCGCATCCCCACAGCGCGCGCTCCGCTGA
The DNA here is from genome assembly GCF_979578155.1 of Candidatus Nitrospira neuquenensis. Classification (NCBI taxonomy): domain Bacteria; kingdom Pseudomonadati; phylum Nitrospirota; class Nitrospiria; order Nitrospirales; family Nitrospiraceae; genus Nitrospira; species Candidatus Nitrospira neuquenensis. Next base: position 106,736 of record NZ_CEFZDU010000037.1, read on the forward strand.
TGCGCCTCGACGAGTTCGATTTTCCCTTCGATCCTCGACTCATCGCCGATCACCCCGTCGAGCCGCGGGACCGGGCCAGGATGCTCGTCGTTCCGCGCGGCGGCGGTCCGCGGACCCACCGGCACGTGACGGACCTTCCGGACCTGCTCGATCCGGGCGATCTGGTCGTGGTCAACGACACGAAGGTGGTGCCGGCGGCCCTCGCCGGCCGCAAGCGCCCGCACGGCGGCCGCGTGACGTTGCTGGTACTGCGTCCGGCCGGGGATGGGGCCTGGGAAGCGATGGTCAAGGGCCGGGTGCGGCCCGGCCAGGTCATTGAGGTGGGCCCGGGCGACTGCCTGACGGTGGCGGGTGCCGCCTCGCCGGGCGGGCTCATCACCGTCGCGGGCAGTCGGCCGATCCCGGACTTAGTCAGGGCATACGGGCAGATCCCGCTGCCTCCTTACATCAAGCGGCCGCCGACGCCGGCGGACCGTGACTGGTACCAGACGATCTTCGCGCGGGAGGAGGGGGCCGTCGCCGCGCCCACGGCCGGCCTGCATTTTTCCCAGGGGGTCCTGGACGGACTCAGGGCGCGGGGGGTGACGACGGCCAGGGTGACGCTGCACGTGGGGCCGGCGACGTTCCGGCCGGTCACGGCCGAGCGCGTCGAGGACCATGAGATGGGGACGGAACAACTGATCGTGTCCGAGGAGGCCGCGACCGCGGTCAATCACGCCAGGGCCGAGGGGCGTCGGGTGCTGGCCGTCGGGACGACCGTCGTGCGGGCGCTGGAGTCCGCCGCCGACGAGGCGGGCACGGTCCGGCCCTGCCGATCGGAGACCGGCCTGTTCATCACGCCGGGCTACCGGTTCCGCTGCGTCGGCGGCCTCCTCACGAACTTCCACCTGCCGCGGACGACGCTCCTGATGCTGGTGTCGGCCTTCGTCGGTGTCGAGGCGCTGCGCGCGGCCTATCGTGAAGCGATCGAGGCGCGCTACCGGTTTTACAGCTACGGGGATGCGATGCTGATTCTCTGAGCGAAACAGCCGCCGGTGGGCTGGGAGGCCGTCGCCGCGGACGGGATCATGCGAGGGCCATCTGGATTCCGGCGCTCGCCGGTATGATGGGGCGGTGGGAGACCTGCCGGCGGCCGGCTCAGAGGAATTCCTTGTGGATCTGGACGGGAACCCTGGCCTTGAGGGCTTCCTTGTAGGCGGCCACGGCCCGCTGCTGCTTCTGGAAGAGGAAATCCTGGAGGATACGTTCATGGGCCGCCGCGCTCCCCGCGTCCGATTGGGCCTGGCGGGCCATCATGGTCTGGGCCTCGGCCACCTCGGAAGGCGTCAGGGCCACCGAGTCGCGGATGACGCTCCGGGCCTTCTCCGCCAGCAGCTCCACCTTGTGGAGGGACTCGAACGTGGCTGGCGTCAGGTGATTGACGGCGAGGAGCCGCTGGTACAGCTCCGGGTCGAATTTTCCGTTCCGGTGGAATTCCTCCATCTTCATGATGGAATCCCGGAGCTCGTCGGGCGAGACGGAGAGGCCGAGCTCCCTGGCCGCGATCGTCCAGAGCTTGTTCTCGACCAGTCCGTCGATCACGAACTGCTTGAGGGATTCCTCCTTGAAGTCCCCCTGCACCTTGTCCCGGTAGAAGCGATAGGTGCTCTCGTAGGTCCGGCGGTACTCATCGCGGCTGACGCTCAGGTCTCCGATGGAGGCGACCGCGTTCGACTCCTGCTCGGTAAAACCCCACCAGCCCATCGTGATCACGAAGGCCACGGCCAGAATCCCCATGATGGACTTGAGCAGCCACGGGTACCTGCGCGCGCCCTCGCGCATCAGCTTGATCATCGGCGCCTCCGGGTGGGTGGAAGGGAGCGAGACGGTGAAATTGTACCCGCCGTCGTGACGGGAAGGCAAGGGCCGCCCCCGCACCGGGTGCCGGGACTGCAGCCTGGATCGAGCACGGTCCGGGTCCTCCGTGGGCGGAGGCCGGCTCGTTTGTGCTTCCCTTGTTGATTTGTTATACTTGTCCGCTAATTACGCGCGTGGACCCGGGGGAACGCCCGTGGAGCCGACCCCTCTAGCCCTGGGGGTGATTCCCAAGGCACAAATTCTTAATCGGTTCATCGCCAAGTTCGTGGATGCCATTCTGGCGGCCGCCGTGGGGCACGTGGCTCCACCGGCGGGGTGGCTGGCCGGGCTGATGTACGTGTTGATCGCCGACGGATTTTCGGGCGGGCAGAGCATCGGGAAACGACTCATCGGGTTGCATACGGTCATCAGCCCCGGCAAGGACGCCGCGGGCTTCAAGGAGTCGATCATTCGTAACCTGCCCCTCGCGCTGGCCTACCTGCTGTTTCCCCTCCCCTACATCGGGTGGCTGCTCGCCATGGCGATCACGGGCTTCGAGGCCCTGCTCATCATCGGCAACACCCAAGGGCTGCGGCTGGGGGATGAGATGGCGCACACGCAGGTGCTGGACGCGGGGGAGCTCGACCGACCCGACTGAGCGGTCCGCCGGCCGCGGGCGGCCGGCCGGCCCCCGCTTTGCGGGTCAGGACGAGGAAAGGATGCACCGGTGGGACTGACGGGCGACGTACTGGGCTGGTTTTCCAACGATCTGGCCATCGACCTCGGCACGGCGACCACCCTCGTCTACGTCAAGGGCAAGGGGATCGTCCTCAACGAGCCGTCGGTGGTGGCGGTGGAGAAGCGCACCGAGAAGGTGCTGGCCGTGGGGGCCGAGGCCAAGAAGATGCTCGGCCGGACCCCCGGCAATATCGTGGCCATCCGTCCGATGAAGGAGGGCGTCATCGCCGACTTCGAGATGGCCGAGCGCATGTTGAAGTACTTCATCACGAGGGCGCACAACCGCAGCACGTTCGTCCGGCCGCGCATCATCATCGGCGTGCCGTCCCGCATCACCCAGGTCGAGCAGCGGGCGGTCCGCGATTCGGCCGAGCTGGCCGGGGCTCGGGAAGTCTATCTGATCGAAGAGCCGGTGGCCGCGGCGATCGGCGCGGGGCTGCCGATCACCGAGCCGTCGGGCAACATGGTCGTGGACGTCGGCGGGGGCACGACGGACATCGCGGTCATCTCGCTCGGCGGCATCGTCTACAGCGAATCGGTGAAGGTCGCGGGCGACCGGATGGACGACGCGATCATGAATTACGTCAAGAAGAAGTACAACATCCTCATCGGCGAGCACATGGCCGAGCGGATCAAGGTCGAGATCGGGTCGGCCTACCCCCTCGAGGAAAAGAAGACCATGATGGTCAAGGGGCGGGACCTGATCTCGGGTATCCCGCGCACGCTGATGGTGGACGACGCCGAGATTCGGGAGGCGCTGCAGGAGCCGATCGGGACGATCGTGAACGCGATCAAGGTGGCGCTGGAGAACACGCCCCCGGAGCTGGCGGGGGATATCATCGACCGCGGCATCGTGCTCACCGGAGGGGGGTCCCTGCTCAAGGGCATGGACACGCGGTTTCGCGAGGAGACGAATCTGCCCATCATCACCGTCGACGATCCGTTGACCTCGGTCGTGCTCGGGGTCGGCAAGATCCTCGACGAGCTGGATCTCCTGCGAAAGGTCTCCGTGATGTCGCAGTGCGGCAGTTCCCGGTAGGGGGTCCATCCGGCGCGCGGATGGCCATGTTTCGAACGACCTCCGGAACCAGACGGGTGACGCTGGCCCTGTTCGGCCTGCTGCTCGCGATCGTCTTCGTGCTCCCTCGTCAGAGTCAAAACCTGTTGCAGCTCGTCGGCGGACCGCTCGCCCAGGTCACCGCTCTTCCCGTCAACGCCCTGGCGAACCTGAACCGCAAGGCCGGCGATGCGTGGGACGGCTACGTCGCCCTTCGCCGCGTCGCGGAGGAGAACCGGCGGCTCCGACAGGAGATCCAGGCCCTGAAGGGGCAGCTCGGCGAGCTCCGGGAGGCGGCCGCCGCCGGCGCGCGCCTGGCCGCGCTGCTCTCGTTCAAGACCTCCCTCCAGCCGGGGACCGTGGCCGCCCAGGTCGTGGGAAGGGATTCCACGAACTGGTTCCGCGGACTCGTGCTCGACAAGGGCGAGCGCGACGGCGTCCGGACGGAGATGGGGGTGATCACCAGGGCCGGCGCGGTCGGCCGCGTCGTCAAGACGACGCCCGCGACCTCCGTCGTCCTCCTGATCACGGACCCCAACAATGCGGTCGCGGGGCTGGTGCAGCGGACGAGGGACGAGGGCATCGTCGAGGGGACTCCGGCCAGGCGCGCCCGCATGAAATACCTCCCGCTGCTGTCCTCGGTCCGGGAGGGCGACCTGGTCGTGACCTCGGGGCTCGAAGGCGTCTTCCCGAAGGGGCTGCCGATCGGCACCGTCACGAGGATCGAGAAGGCGGAGGGCGAGCTCTTTCAATCCGCCGAGCTGCTGCCGTCGGTGGACGTCTCGCGGCTCGAAGAGGTGCTGGTGGTGACTGCGGTCCCGGCGGCCGGGACGCTCGACGCGGCGGTGCCGGCGGCCCCGTCCTCCGGCGTGGCGGAAGGGCGCCCATGAAGCCCGCCTTCTACCTGGTCTTGGCGCTCGGCCTGGTGTCCGCGCAGACGAGCCTGCTCCCGCATCTGGACGTCTTCGGAGTCCGGCCGGATCTCTGTCTGGTCGCGGCCTGCCTGATCGGGTTCCTGAACGGCGAGCTCGAGGGGCTGCTCATGGGAATGGCCCTGGGGCTGGGCCAGGATCTCTTCTCCGCCGGAGGGTGGGGGGGGAACCTGGCCGCCAAGGGCGCCGCCGGCTTGGGTGCCGGGCTGTTGGCGGGGCAGATGACCCACCCGACGACACGGGCGGTCGGGCTGGCGGTCCTCGGCCTCTCGCTCTGCGCCTCGGCGCTGTTCCTCCTCGCGCTCCGCATGGGCAAGGGGATCGCGGTTCCCCTCGTGACGGTGGGCTCGGTGGCCGTGCCGCAGGCCCTGATGGACGCCGCGCTGGGGGCCGGGCTTTACTGGTTTCTCATGATCCGACGGAGGGATTGCCCGGGGGCGCGGGAGGACGGCCTGCGCCTGGGTGTGTAGGATCGAGCCATGTCCGAATACGGTGCCGCCTACGACGATCTGCGGGACCTTCAACGTCGCCTGACGATCGCGAAGGTGGGGGTGATCCTCCTCGTGATCGGGCTCGCCCTGCGCGTCGCCCAGCTCCAGATCAGCGAGGGGGCCTACTATCGCGGCCTTTCGGAGGACAACCGGACGAGGACCGTGCTCCTCGAACCGGCGCGCGGCCTCGTCTACGACCGGAACGGGGTCCTGCTCGCGAACAATGTCCCCAGCTTCGGGCTCTACGTCACGATCGAGGACGTCAAGGATCAGGCGGCGCTCGTCGCCCGCCTGGCGGACTTGCTGGGGCTCGACGAGGCCCTGCTGCGGAAGAAGCTGGCCCAGCGCCGGGGCCGGCTGGTGCCGATCAAGCTCAAGGACCGGCTGACCCTCAGAGAGGCCGCGCTGATCGAGTCGCACCGGCTCGACCTGCCGGGGGTCATGGTGCAGCCGCAGTCCCGGCGGAACTATCCAGCCGGGGAGTCCGCCGCGCACCTCATCGGCTACGTCGGCGAGGTGTCGGCCGAGCAGCTCGAACGGGATGAGACGGGCACCCTGCACCAGGGGAGCATCGTGGGGCAGTACGGGGTCGAGAAGACCTTCGACCGGATGCTGCGCGGCAAGACCGGGGAGAAGACCGTCGAGGTGGATGCGCTGGGCCACGAGAAGCGGCGTCTGTCCGTGGAGCGGCCGACGGCGGGAGACGATCTCTACCTGACCATCGACCTCCGGCTGCAGCGGCTGGCGGAGGACCTCCTCGGCGGGGAGACGGGGGCGATCGTGGCCCTCGATCCGCGCAACGGCGAGGTGCTGGCGCTGGCGAGCCGGCCGTCCTTCGACCCCAACCTGCTCTCCCGCGAGCTGACGGCCCAGCAGTGGGCGACCCTGGTCCAGGACGAGGGCCGGCCGCTCACGAACCGGGCCACGCAGGGCCAGTATCCTCCCGGCTCGACGTTCAAGATCGTCATGGCCGCCGCGGCGTTGGACGCGAGCGTGATCTCCCCGGCGACGAAGATCCACTGCTCGGGCGGCTACCCCTTCGGGAAGCGGATCTTCCGGGATTGGAAGGCCGGTGGGCACGGGGCCGTGGACGTCAGGCAGGCCATCACCCATTCCTGCGACGTGTTCTTCTACACGGTGGGGCAACGGATGGGGATCGACACGATCGCGGCCTATGCGGGGCGGTTCGGCCTCGGACGGGAGACGGCCATCGAGCTGCCTTCCGAGCGAGTCGGGATCGTCCCGTCCACGACCTGGAAGGTGCGGGCCAAGGGCGAGGCCTGGCTGCCCGGCGAGACCATCTCCGCCTCCATCGGCCAGGGGTACGTGACCGTCACGCCCCTGCAGATGGCCCAGGTGATCGCGCTCGTGGCGAACGAGGGGCGGGGATACAAGCCGCACGTCGTGCGGGCGGTGATGGAGCGGGAGACCGGCCGGATGCGGGCGCTGCCCGCGACGGCGATCGAGGCGCTGACGATCAAGCCTTCCGCCATGGAGCTGATCCGGCAGGCCCTCACCGACGTCGTGACCAAGGGCACGGCGACGCGGGCCAAGTCCCCCCTCGTCACGATCGCGGGCAAGACCGGCACGGCCCAGACCGCCGCCCTGCGGACCGGTCCCGAGGAGCAGGTGCCGAAGAAGCTGCGCGACCACGCCTGGTTCGTGGCCTATGCCCCGGTGGACCGGCCGCGGATCGCCGTCGCGGTGCTGGTCGAGCACATGGGGCACGGGGGCTCGGCCGCGGCCCCGCTGGCCCGGCAGCTCATCGAGGCCTACGTCACGATCGAGGCCGAGGCGGGCGGGGCGGCCGGCGTGGAGTCGCTGTGATCGATCGTCTCGCCGACAGCCGGATGGTGGACACCTTCGAGTGGCGGTTTTTTGCCGTCGTCGCAGCGATCCTCGGCGCGGGGGTGCTGACCATCCACAGCGTGACGCATGCGCAGGAGGCCGCGGGGGCGCCGCTGTACCTCAAGCAGGTCGCCTGGATTCTGGTGGGAATCGGGGCGTTCCTGGCCATGCTCCTGTTCGACTATCACGAGATCTGCCGGCTGGCCTACGTCCTGTACGCCGTCGTGCTCGGGCTGCTGGCGCTGGTGCTGGTCGTGGGAAAGACGAGCCGCGGGGCCCAGCGCTGGATTCCCCTCGGCCCCGTCGCTTTCCAGCCGTCGGAGTTCGCCAAACTGGTGCTGATTCTGGTCCTGGCCCGGTACTACGCGAGCAAGCCTCGGGAGGGCTGGCTGCAGCGCGTCGTGCTGCCCGGCCTGATCATGATGCCGGGCCTGCTGCTGATCCTCAAGCAGCCGGACCTGGGCAGCGGGCTCAGCTACCTCTCGGTCTACGTGGCCCTGGTCCTGCTCGTCGGCATCCGGTCGAAGGCGCTGGGCGTGCTGGTGCTCCTGTCGCTCATGCTGTTTCCCTTCGCCTGGGAGATGGTCTGGGGCTCGCTGCACGACTACCAGCGCGAGCGGATCATGACCTTCGTGGACCCGGACTACGACCCCGCCGGCAAGGGCTACCATGGGCTGCAGTCCCGGATCGCGATCGGGTCGGGGGAGTGGCTGGGCCGTGGCCTGCACGGCGGCACGCAGAGCCAGTTCAAGTTCCTGCCCGAGGGGCACACGGATTTCATCTTCGCGGTCTTCGCCGAGGAATGGGGCTTCGTGGGCGTCCTGGCCCTGCTCGCGCTGTTCATGGGGCTGTTCCTGCTCGCGATGGAGATCGCCTCGAAGGCCAAGGACGTGCTCGGGGCGTTGATCGCCGCCGGCGTCGTGGCGATGCTGGGGTTCTGCGTCCTGGTCAACATCGGCATGACGACGGGGCTGTTCCCCATCGTCGGCATCCCCCTGCCGTTGATGAGTTACGGGGGCAGCGCGATGGTGGCGACCATGGCCGCGCTGGGCTTGCTGTTGAACGTCAAGCGGCGACGCCTGACGTTGTTCTATTGACGACGATCACCGGGCGGCGCGGCCGTCCGATCACCGTTTAGATGAGCCGTCCGCCGCGCGGCGGCGTCGGGCGCGCGCGGGCGGCAGGGGAGAACTCATGGCTTTGGAAATCGCGATCAGCGTCACGCGGGAGGAAACCCGCGTGGCCGTCCTGGACAACCGCGTGGTGACGGAGTTCTTCGTCGACCGCGCCAAGAACAAGGATTACGTCGGCAACATCTACAAGGGGCGGGTCGCCAAGGTGCTGCCGGGCATGCAGGCGGCCTTCGTGGACATCGGGATGGACCGGGCGGCGTTCATGCACGTCTCCGACCTCTCGCTGGAGACCGAGCCCGGCGACACGCTCCTGGACACCGAGGAGGACGACAAGGGTCCGGAGATGCCGCGCCCGCGCCGGCAGACGAGCCGCCCGATCGAGCAGCTCCTGCACGAGGGCCAAGAGCTGATGGTGCAGATCTCCAAGGGGCCCATCGGGACGAAGGGGCCACGGGTCACTACGTACATCTCGCTGCCGGGCCGCTACCTGGTGTTCATGCCGGGCGTCGAGCACGTCGGCGTCTCGCGCCGCATCCCGAAGGACGAGGAGCGGGCGCGCCTGAAGGAGATCATGAAGCGGCTCCGCAAGCCGGGGTACGGCTTCATCGTGCGGACGGTCAGCGAGGGCGTCAAGGAGGAGGACCTCCGCTCCGACGTCGAGTTCCTGACGGCGGTCTGGCAGGAGGTCGTCAAGAATCGGGACAACCGCCCCGCGCCCTGTCTGGTCCACTCCGACCTGTCGCTCGCGTTCCGGGTCGTCCGCGACCTGTTCACCAAGAAGGTGGAGCGGCTCCTGATCGACTCGAAGCCGGAGTACGAGGCCGTCAAGGACTTCGTCCAGAAGTTCCTGCCCGAGCAGACCTCCCGGATCACCTTCTACGACAAGGAGGAGAACCTGTTCGACCACCTCGGCATCGAGGTGGACCTGGCGCGCGCGCTGAGCCGGAAGGTCTGGCTCAAGTCCGGCGGACACATCGTGATCGACCACACGGAGGCGATGACCGTCATCGACGTCAACACCGGCCGTTTCGTGGGGAAGCGCGACCAGGAGGAAACCATCCTCAAGAACAACCTGGAAGCCGTCAAGGAGATCGCCTACCAGATCAAGCTGCGCGGGATCGGCGGGCTGATCATCATCGACTTCATCGACATGGAGCGTGAGAAAAACCGGGAACGGGTCTACCAGGCCTTGGTGGACGCCATGGCCACCGACAAGGCCCGGACCCGCATCACGCGCATCTCGGACCTGGGGTTGATCGAGCTGTCCCGCGAACGGGTCCGCGAGGACCTGCTCCGGACGATGTCCCAGCCCTGCCACTACTGCGAGGGGCGCGGCTACACCAAGTCGCCGACGTCCGTCGTGTACGAACTGTTCCGCGAGATCCGCAAGATCGGCGACCTGCCCGACGACCAAAAGATCGTCGTCGGCGTCAACCCCGCCGTGGCCGAGCTCCTGTTCGACGAGGAGCGGCAGGGGCTCGAGGCGTTGGAGCGCGAATGCCGGACCCGGGTAGTCGTGAGGGCCGACCCCGAGCTGCACCTCGAGCAGTACGACCTCGTCGTTCTCTGAGCGCCGACCGCCCTTGTTCCATGGAGCCGATCGCCTCACTCCGGTCCTGGCTGACCCTCCGCGCCGTGCGCGGCCTGGGCGATGCCGCCTGCTGCCGCCTCGTCGAGGCCCTCGGCTCCCCGGAGGCGGTGCTGGCCGCCTCGCCGGAGGAACTGGCCGGGGCCGCGAACCTGGACGGAGCCGTCCTGTCGGCGATCCGGACCGGTCCGGACCGCGAGACCCGCGAGGCGCTCGACCGGGAGCTGCGGGAATTGGAGCGGGGCGCCTGCACGGTCCTGACCTGGCTGGATGCGGCCTATCCTGCGCGCCTCCGGACCATCCCGGACCCGCCGCCGCTGCTGTACCTGACCGGCGCGCTGGCGGAGGAGGACCGGTGGGCCGTGGCGGTCGTCGGGTCGCGGCGCGCGAGCGCCGAGGGCCGTCTCCTCACCGAGGCGCTGAGCCGCGAGCTGGCGGCGCTGGGGTTCACGGTCGTGAGCGGCCTCGCGCGCGGCGTCGACGGGGCCGCCCACCGCGGCGCGTTGGCCGGCGGAGGCCGTACCCTGGCCGTGCTGGGCTGCGGGATCGATCGAACCTATCCGCCGGAGCACCGGGGGCTGCGCGAGCGGGTGGAGGCGCACGGCGCGGTGCTGTCGGAGCTGCCGCTGGGCGCGCCGCCGCACGCCTACCACTTCCCGCGCCGGAACCGGATCATCAGCGGGCTCAGCCTCGGCGTGCTCGTCACCGAGGCTGACCTGGGCAGCGGCTCGCTCATCACGGCGCGGCTCGCGGCGGAGCAGGGGCGGGAGGTGTTCGCCGTGCCCGGCTCCCCCCGCGCGGAGAACAGCCGCGGGACCAACGGCCTCCTCAAGCAGGGGGCGAAGCTGGTCGAAACGGTGGAGGACATCGTGGAGGAGGTCCGCGCCCAGCTCGACGAGGCGTTCCTCGCGCGGCTCGCGCAACGGCCGGCCGCCGGCGCCGCCCCGGCGCTCAACGCGGAGGAGCGGACGGTCCACGAGGCGCTCTCCTCCGAGCCGGTCCCGATGGACGAGCTGATCGCCAGGGTCGGCCTGCCCGCCGCCGCGGTGGCCGCGGCGGTGCTTGCCCTCGAGCTGAAGGGATTGGCGCGTCGTTTACCAGGTCCGTCCTGCGTTCGGGTATAATGACCCTTGCATTCCCGAGAGGGCGCGGTATATATCACAGCCCCGTCGCGGGCCGGCAACGGCGGCCCGCGTTGAACCCGAGCAAGTCATGGCCAAAGCGCTGATCATCGTCGAATCCCCGGCCAAGGCCCGCACCATCACCAAGTACCTGGGGCGGGGCTACACCGTGCTGCCCTCCGTGGGGCACGTGAAGGACCTGCCGGCCAGTAAGTTCGGCATCGACGTGGACCGGGATTTCGCGCCGGACTACGTGGTGATCCGGCGGAAAGACCGCAACCAGGGCAAGGTGCTCGCCGAGATCAAGAAGAAGGCGAAGGAGGTGGACAAGGTCTTCCTGGCCACCGACCCCGACCGGGAAGGGGAGATGATCGCCTGGCACATCGCCGGGGAGCTGAACGGCGCGCGGGGCGCCATCTACCGCGTGCTGTTCAACGAGATCACGGAGTCGGCCATCAGGCGGGCGCTGCAGTCGCCCGGCCAGATCGACACGAAGAAGGTGAACGCGCAGCAGGCCCGCCGCGTGCTCGACCGGATCGTCGGCTACAAGCTCAGCCCGCTCCTCTGGGACAAGGTGCGGCGGGGCCTGAGCGCCGGGCGCGTCCAGTCGGTCGCGGTGCGGCTGATCTGCGAGCGCGAGGCGGAACGGGAGGCCTTCCGGCCGGTCGAGTACTGGACCGTGACCGCCACGCTGCGCGGCCACGTGCCGCCGCCCTTCGAGGCGCGGTTGCACGAGATCCAGGGCCGGCCCGCGGAGATCAAGACGGGCGAGGAGGCCCGGCGGGTCGTGGAGGCGCTCGAGGGGGCCCGCTTCGTCGTCTCGGCCGTCGAGAAGAAGGACCGGAAGCGAAACCCCTTGCCGCCGTTCATCACCAGCCGGCTTCAGCAGGAGGCGGCGCGCAAGCTGCGCTTCAGCCCCAAGAAAACGATGATGCTGGCCCAGCAGCTCTACGAGGGGGTGGAGATCGGCAAGGAAGGGCCGGTCGGCCTGATCACCTACATGCGCACCGACTCCACCAGGGTCGCCGCCGAGGCGCTGGCCGAGGCGCGCGCCTTCATCCACGACCGCTTCGGCCGGGAGTACCTGCCCGAGCAGCCCAACGTCTACAAGACCCAAAAGGCCGCCCAGGAGGCCCACGAGGCCATCCGGCCCACCGCCGTCGCCCGCGAGCCGGACAAAATCAAGCCGTTCCTGGACCGCGACCAGTACCAGCTCTACAAGCTCATCTGGAACCGGTTCCTGTCCTCGCAGATGACGCCGGCCCAGCTCGAGGTCACGCGGGTGGACATCGCCGCGGGCGTCCACCTGTTCCGCGCCAGCGGGACCGTGGTCAAGTTCCCGGGCTACAGCGTCCTCTACTCGGAGGCCAGAGAGGAGGCGGCGCGGGGCGATGGGAGCGCCGCCCAGGTCGGCGTGGCCCAGGAGCCGGAGGACGAGGAGGGGCGTCAGCTCCCGGTGCTGGCGGTGGGCGAGGAGCTGGAGCTGGTCCGCGGGGAGACCTCGGGGGTCGTGTCCAAGCAGCACTTCACCCAGCCGCCGCCCCGGTACAATGAGGCGTTGCTCATCAAGGAGCTGGAGGAGAAGGGGATCGGGAGGCCCTCCACCTACGCGGCGATCATCGCGACGATCCAGGAGCGGCGGTACGTGGAGAAAGAGGAAGGCCGGTTCAAACCGACCGAGCTGGGTCGGATCGTCAACGAGCGGCTGGTCCGGCACTTCCCGGATGTCTTCGACGTGGCCTTCACCGCCCGCATGGAAGAGGAACTGGACGAAATCGAGGAGGGCGGCAAGGACTGGGTCGAGACCGTGCGGGAGTTCTACACGCCCTTCATGAAGGACCTGGGCCTGGCCGAGAGCACGATGGAAGGCGTCAAGGGCAAGGAGGAGCCGACCGACGTGCCCTGCGAGAAGTGCGGGCGGATGATGGTCATCAAGTGGGGCCGGAACGGCATGTTCCTGGCCTGCCCGGGGTACAAGGACGACCCGCCTTGCAAGAACACGACGAACTTCGAGAAACTGGCGGACGGCACGATCAAGCCGCTCGCCAGACAGGATCAGGCCACGGACGAGAAGTGCGAGAAGTGCGGCAGTCCGATGGTCATCAAGACGGGCCGGTTCGGGCGCTTCATCGCCTGCTCGGCCTATCCCGCATGCAAGACGACCAAGCCCCTGCCCCTCGGCGTGAAGTGCCCCGAGCCGGGGTGCGGCGGCGACCTCGTCCAGAAGCGGACGAAGAAGGGCCGCGTGTTCTATTCCTGCAGCCGGTACCCCGACTGCCAGTACGCGATCTGGGACCGGCCCGTCAACCAGCCCTGCCCGAGCTGCGCCTTCCCCCTCATGGTCGAGAAGACCGGCCGTGAGAGCGGCACCTCCCGCTCCTGCCCCAAGTGCGGCCACCAGGGCGTCGGCTGAGCCGTCCGCGCCGGTGAACCCCCGCCCGGCCGGGTTCGGCCGCTCGACCGCGCGCCGCGCCGCCCGTCGAAATTGATAATGATAGTCACTACTACTTATATTCCCAGTTGACCATCGGCCCCGCCCCGTGCATAATCCGCGTTCAAGGGGGCCGGACGGGACGCCGGTGCCCGGCGCCGTTTGCCTCGCCGTTCACCGCCACCGGGAAGGAGGGATTCACCCATGAAGGCCAAAGAGGGGGTCATCGACCTGCTGAACAAGCTGTTGACGGCCAACCTGACCGCGATCAACCAGTACTACGTGCACGCCAAGATGTGCGAGAACTGGGGCTATGAGCGGCTGTGCCACAAGGTCCGCGAGCGGAGCCTGGACGAGATGAAGGACGCGGACCAGCTCATCGAACACATCCTGTACCTGGAGGGCGTGCCCAACATGCAGCGCCTGGGGACCGTCAACGTCGGCGAGACGGTGCCCGAGCAGTTCAAGGCGGACCTCAAGTCCGAGCAGGAGATGCTCAAGATACTGTCGGACGGGGTGGCGCACTGCACCAAGGTCGGGGACTACACCACCCGACACATGCTCGAGGACATGGCCAAGGACGTGGACGGCCACATCGACTGGATCGAGACGCAGCAGGAGCTGATCAAGCAGGTCGGCCTGGAGAACTACCTGAGCGAGCAGATCACGAAGGAAGGGAGCTAGCCCGCATGAGGGCGAAAGAAGGCGTCCTCGACCTCCTGAACCGGGTGCTGACGCACGAGCTCACGGCGATCCATCAGTACATCCTGGATGCGTCGCTCTGCGACCACTGGGGCTACGAGCGGTTGCAGCACGAGCTCCACGAGCTCGCCGCGGAGGAGATCGGCCACGTCTCCGGCCTGATCGACCATATTCTCTACCTGGAGGGCGCGCCCGACATGCAGCGCCTCGGGACGGTGACGGCCGGCCGGACGGTCCCGGATCTTCTCCGGGGCGGCCTTGCGCTCGAACGAGACGATGTGGCGATCCTGCGCGAGGCGATCGCGCATTGCGCGAAAGTCGGCGACTACACGACCCGGCACAAGCTCGAGGATATGATCACGGACACGGAGGAGCACATCGACTGGTTCGAGACACGGCTCCGGACGATCGAGCAGACGGGGCTGGAGCACTTTCTCAGCGAGCACCTCAAGCACGGTGGGGCGTAACGTCCGACGTTCCTCCGACAGCTGTCCGGGCCAGGTCGGTCTTACCGGCGGTCGAGGTCGCTTTCTTCGTGGTGCCGGCGCCGATCACGACGAGTGGCTCCTGCGGGGTTTCCGGCTCGGCGCCTCGACCCGGTCCAACAGAATCCGGCCGACGAGGCGGCTCTCGGTCATCGGTGCGGCCCAGTGCATCATCCCCGCCGGCGTGTGATCATGGAGGAGGGACCGGGCTTTCCTCAGCATCGGATCGCCCTCGCACAGGAAGAAGGGGATCGCGATGAGACGGATCTTCGCTCGGTCGCGGCCGGCGGCTCATCGTCCCGAGGGGCCCGGGCCGACCGACCTTCCTACGGCGGATCCGCCGGGCCGTCGGCGAGGATGAGGCCAGCGACGGGCGCCAGCAGCTTCCAGAGCCACAGCCCGGCGATAGTCAGAAGGACTATCCCCAGCGAGACGGACAGGCTGAGGATCACGCTACCCTCTCCGGACAACCGCCGCGACGCCTGCTTCGGCATGGGGGCCTCCTACGGGACGGCCTGTTCCCTCGCGCGTCGCCCCACCGGCTGCCTGCTCTTGCCCTGACCGCCCGCCTGCTCGACGCACAGCGCCGTCTGGGTGATCGTATAGCCGCAGCTTCCACAGGCCCAGAACGCCCCGGTGGGGACGAGACTGATCCGCTGGCATCTCGGGCACTCCAGAATTTTCATGTACGCTCCCTGCTAGGCGGCCGGCCGCTCTGGGCCGACCGCTGTTTGGTGCCTTCCATCGTGGAGGGGCGGGGGCCCGGAGGAACCGAGGCCCCCGCGACGGCCCCGTTGCTCAGGGCTCGCGATCGGCTTGCGCCGAGAGGCCTGCCGCAGCGGGCCGTTGGGCGGGCGGCACGACCCGCCCCGGATGAGCCCGATGGGGCCCGCGGGCGAGCGCCGCGGGCCTGACCACCACCGGCTCGGGCTTGAGCGCGACGAAACGCTCGACCAGCTCGGGGTCCAGTTGCGAGCCGGCGACGAGCCGCAGCAGCGACAGCGCCGTCTCGACGGACCGCGCACGGCTGTACGGCCGGTCGGAGGTCAGGGCGTCGAAGGTGTCCGCCACCGCGAGGACCCTCGCGCCGAGCGGGATGAACCGGCCGATGAGCCCGTAGGGGTAGCCACGACCGTCCCACCGTTCGTGGTGGTGGGCGATCAGGACGGCGGCGGCCCGGAAGCCCGTGGCGGCTTCCAATGCCTCGGCGCCCTCCCGCGGATGGCATTGCATCAGCACGTACTCGTCGAGCGAGAGGGCGCCGGGCTTGTTCCGGATCGCCGTCGGGAGCGCCAACTTGCCCAGGTCGTGCAGCAGGGAGGCGTAGAAGAGGTCCTCCTGCTCCCGGGCGGACAGCCCGACCGCCGCGCCGAGCCACGAGGCATAGAGCGCGGTCCGGCGGCCGTGATCGAGTAGGTCGGGGGCGTCCCGCTCCAGCGTCGCCAGCAGCTCGCGCAGGGACGCGAGGGGCCGCCCGGGCGCAAGGAGAGCGGACTCGGGGCTACCGGGGTGGCCTGTCATCAAGCTCATGGTGTGCTCCTTGATCCGCAGGACTCGATCTTGAGTCATAAAAAAGCCCGCGACCGCAACGACGGTCGCGGGCTCTGGACTGGTGTCCGTTGGCCTGGGTGTCGGTGCCCGGGCTGGAGCCCTGGGCGTGGTCTCGGATGCTATCGCCGGCGCTCCGGGGGGCCGCAGCGCGCGGGACGGGCTCGCGGCCCTGGATGCTCAGAGGCGGGCCGCCTTGCCCCCGGAGAGGAGGCGGGGAGGCTCCCCGCCGATCTCGGAGAAGGGGATCGTCACCAGCCGCCGGCAGCGCTTGCACTTGAGCTGGATGCCTGCTTCCTGCCAGCGGGCCATGAGCTGGCCGCATTCGCAGCGGAACTCGTCCGCCAGCCGTCCCAGCAGCCCGGTCGTCCGATCCTTGACGATCTCGCCCATCACCGCGCCTCCCTCTGCGACCTGCCGGCTGTCGCCGGGTGATTTCGGGCTCCGGGATGGGATCCTCTGGCCTCTTTGGTTTTGCGTTTGATTTTCATTCTCAATATATACCGGCTTCGCGCCCCTGTCAAGCCCCTTCTACTCCGTCTGCCGCACCGAGGGCGCCAGGCGCCGCTTCACCACCCACATCTCGTAGAGCGGGATCACCATGGTCACCAGGAACGTCGCGACCATCAGCACGTCGCCCGCGAGCATCGTCAGGACGAAGAAGGGCGAGACGTAGGTGATCAGCCAGGGCGAGGCCAGGTCCAGTCCCACGCCGAGGAAGGCGCCCCACGTCGTCGCCGCCTTCACGCGGTTGCTCGCGCCCGTCAGGTAGAGCACGTGGACGAGGATGATAAAGGTGACGGGCATGGTGAACAGGTGGAAGTGCGTGACCTCGGCCAGCTCCCGGAAGGACATCGGCTCCCCGAAGGTCTCGTCGGACCCGCGGTAATGGTCGGCGATGCCCTGGGGGGAGAGGCTGGTCATGCTGTGGGCCCAGAAGAAGCTGAAGGCGAACCCCGCCAGCGTGAAGAGCAGGAACAGCGTGTAGATGAGCCGGATGTGGCGATCCGTGTCGGTCAGCCGAAAGCGCGCGTTGAAGTTCCGCATGTCCGGGGCCCGTCAGCGTCCGAAGATGAGGTCCAAGAAGCCCTTCTCTTTCCGGCGGGCCGCGACCTGATCGCTGCCCCGACCGATGGGCTTGAGGTAGAACTCGTCGATCAGGACGAGCACCCGTTTGACCCCCGCGCTCATGGAGCGGACGGACATGGTGGCCCCGGAGATGTTGATGATGTCCTTGTTGATCCTGAGCGGGTCGGAAACCGTTTTGCCTTCATACTGGTAGTTGAACCGCTTGCGGCCGACCTCGCTGCCCCGCGCGTCCCGGAAGACCAGCAGCTCGACGTTGGTGATCTCGCCCTGCGCGTCCACGCCGACCATGTAGGTCATGTGCTTGTACTTGCCGATGGTGTTGGTGACCATCGCGTACCCGTCGACCTTGTCGCCCGTTTCGCCGACGTAGATCTCGAATTCCTGCTCGGGGAAGTGCCAGCCGATGCGGGATTCGATCAGTTGTTTCTTCTCCGCCGTGAGCCGGATCATCTCCTTGCGGATGCGGGCGGAGTTCGGCAGCATCAGTTTCAGCGCCTCCTCCTCCGTCATGAAGACCTCGCCCCACTTGGCGATCTCTTCCTCGGTGATGTAGCGCCGGAGCTCGTCGTCCCAGATCCGCTCCGCCGCGTCCGCCGGGAGTCCCGTCATGGCGCCGCACAGGCAGGCCAGCGCCAGGGCCGCAGGGGCCGCTTTCAGGTAGGCGTGCATCCTTGCTCCTTCAGCTTGGTGGTGAAGCGGCGCATGAGCGCCTCCATCTCCTCTTCCGAGGGCTCGGCCGGCTGCCAGCCGAACAGGCGGGAGCCGCCGCGGAATTTCCAGCTCTCGCGCGTCTCGGTCACGACCAGCTTGGTGGTGGAGTCCACGCGCGTGACGTTCAGGACCAACCGGCTGCGGTCCCGCGCATCGGCGATCTCGCGGCGCAGGACTCCGTACTTGCGCCCCGGGGCGGGGACCTCCAGCCAGTCGGTCTCGATCAGGCCCTTGTCCTTGTCCTTGACGGTGACTGGACGGTCGTTGACCGTCGCCAACGCGGCGTCCCACACCTGGTTGTAGGAGCAGACGAGGTACCGCTCCTCGACGCCTTCCATGGTCGCGCAGGCGGACACCAGGAATCCCGTCACCGCGATACGACACCAGCGAGCCACCGTGGAGATTCTCCTTTCGGAACGGCGACCGTCCCGTGGCCGGGACGGTCGCCCGGTTACGCTAGAAATACGTCGCCACCATCGCCATGATGCCCTGCGCATCGATCCGGTTGTTCCCGTTCGTCGAGGTCGGGATGTTGGTCGTGCGGGTGTTGACGTTGGTGTCGAGCTGGCTGTTCCACTGATAGTCGAGCTTGAACACCGTGTCCTCGATCGGCCGGAAGTTGAGGCCGATCGTCAGGCGCTGGAGGTCGCGCGGGTTGCCTGGGGACGAGCAGACGGAGCTCACCACCGGGCAGTATTGCTTGGTGATGTTCGTCGTATCCGTGTCCACCTGCTCCCAGCGGACGACCGCCGTGAACGTGGAGGCGTCCGTGAAGTGGTTCGGCGCCAGCCGCTTGAGGAACTCCGGCATGAAGTGGTAGTTGCCCTGGATGTAGTAGCCGAACATGCCGGAGGGGCCGCACTGGGCCCCGACCGCGCCCAGCCCGCAGTTGTCGGTGATGCGCGCCCAGGCCGCCTCGCCGATGAGCTCCCAGGGCCCCCGCTGCAGGGTCCAGTCCACCGCGTACATGCTCACGTTGCCGTTGATGTTGTTGACGCCGTTGGTGCTCCGGTTGTTGTAGAGGCCGTGGTAGGCGCTGCCGGCGACCTCGATGCCCAGCATCGGGCTGTAGGCGAGGCGTCCGACGATGGACTTGGCGTCGTTGGGGTCCCGCGCCATGCTGCCGCGCGCGTTCCGCATCCCGTTCAGCGCGGTGATGACCTGCCCGGGCCCCTGCTGGACGCCGTTGCTCGTGTTCTGCAGGCCGTTGATGACGTACAATTCGTAGTCCACCTTGGACATGCGACCCGGATAGAGCGTGCCGTAGAAGCCGGCGCCCGCCTCGCTCCAGGTCGTGGGGATGATCAGGCGGTCCACCATCGGGCGGTCCACCAGGTCGTTCAGCGGCGAGTCGTGCAGGAGGTTGAACTTGCCGACCGGCACCAGGATGATGCCGGCCCGGAAGTTGATGCCCTCGTTGAACAGGTAGTCGATCTGGGCGAACTCGAGCTTGATCTCGCCGTCCGCCTGGTTGTTGTTCGTCCCGCCGCGCTCGAACTCGATTTCCGTCGCGAACTTGATGCGGTCGGTGATGTCCGAGTAGATGAACGGAATCATCCGGACCTGGTTGAAGGTGTTGCGGCTCCGGTTATCCAGGTTGGACCGCGTCAAGGCGTTGTACTGGATGTCCGAGTAGCCGCCGACCGTGGCCTTGGGTGCGCTCAAGAAGGGCTTGGCGTAGAGCAGGCGGCCCGACCCGGTCGAGGAGAAGGACAGGGGGACCTTCTCTTCGCCCGGGCGCTCGCGCGCGATCTCCGGAATCGGACCGGTCCCGGCGGGCTTCTGCCCCTCGGGCAGGGGCGGCGGCGGCTCCTTCATCCGCTCCTTCTCCCGCTCCTTTTCCTCGAACGACCTGAGTTCCTGCAGTTGCTGTTCCAACTTTTGAATGCGCTCCTCGAGGGCCTTGTCCTCGGCCCGGGCTGGTTGCCCCGTGGCGACCGAACAGACGACCAGAGCCCCGAGGATTAACCACGTCCTCATTGCTTCGCTCCTTGGTGATGACTGGGGTGGTTAGGTGAGAATCGGGACTCTGAAGGTCCTCTGCTGCTGCCTGTGACGCCGTGATCGGTTCGACCGGTCGGGGCACCTCCTTTCCGCAGGGGTGAGTGGCGGCTCGCGGGGCCGCCGACGACCGCGCGAGCGAAATTTGAAATTGAGAACGATTATTAATATCTTACATGGCCGTGCCCTGTCAAGGGGCATTTTCAAGCCGTCCGGTCCCCGGGCGGGGTGCAACGCCGCCGGCGCTTCCGTATAATGGCGGCATGTCGCCGTCGTCCCCGCCGTTCATCCGCGGCGGCCTGGCCTTGGGGCTGGGCGCCCTGCTCTCACTCGCGGCCGCGGGCTGCACAGCCTCCCTCGGGCCGGCCCCTGCGTCGCTGGCGGCCGACCGTCCGATCGTATTCGGCCGCGTCCTCGTCCTGCTCCTGGGGCCGACCACCCGTTGGTATGAGCCTCAAGTCGAGTTCATCGAGGTGGAGCATCGCCAGACGTCGGCGCGGTTCAGGCTGTGGCTCCAGTCCGATGACCGCACGTTCCGCCTCAACCTCCCCGCCGGGTCCTACCAGGTGACCAGGGTCCA
Source organism: Candidatus Nitrospira neuquenensis (assembly GCF_979578155.1). NCBI lineage: Bacteria > Pseudomonadati > Nitrospirota > Nitrospiria > Nitrospirales > Nitrospiraceae > Nitrospira > Candidatus Nitrospira neuquenensis. Next base: position 127,027 of record NZ_CEFZDU010000037.1, read on the forward strand.
GATCCACGAGGGCCCCCATGTCTCCATGGCGGACTTCACCGCGACGTTCGAGGTCGGCCCCGACAGCCTGACCTATCTGGGCACCTGGCGCTTCGGGCTGGAGTCGCCCCGGTATGGTCGGATGGTCGTGCTCTCGCTGCGGCAGGAGGAGGGCGAGCAGGCGGAGGCCGAGCGCGAGCTGGTGGAGCGGCATCCCTTCCTGGCCGGCCGGCCGGTCGTCGCCCTGCTGCCCGAGCCGGCCTCGGCGCAGACGCGCCTCTACGAGGTCCGGCCCTATCCCAACCTGCCCCGCTACTTCATGCGGCACTGGTGGTGAGGCGCGCACGGGTGAGCCGGCCGCTCCGATCGATCCTCTGGGTACTGGCCGCCGTCCTGGCCTGCGCGGCCGCTTCTGCTTGCCGATCCGCGCCCGACGCCCCCGCGGCCGCCACCGTCAAGCGCAGTCAGATGTTGATGGGGACGCTGGTCTTCGTGACCGCCGTGGCCCCGGATGAGGCCGTCGCGCACCGGGCGGCGGCCGCCGCGCTCGAGGAGATTCGTCGGCTGGAGCAGCTTCTCAGCACCTGGATCCCCGCCAGCGAGCTGTCGCGCGTCAACGCGGCGGCCGGGCGCGAGCCCGTCCGGGTGAGCCCGGACACGATGTTCCTGCTCAGGAAGTCTCTGGAAGTCGCCGAGCTGACGGGGGGCGGGTTCAACATCGCCGTGGGCCCGGCCGTGGACCTCTGGGGGGTGTCCGCCGAGCCGCGCGTGCCGGCCGACGCGGAGCTGGCCGCGCTCGCGCCGCTGACCGACCTCGGCGCCGTCGTCCTGGATGCGGCGGCCGGGACGGTCTACCTCGCGACGCCGGGCATGCGCCTCGACGTGGGCGGGATCGGCAAGGGCTTCGCCGCGGACCGGGCCGCCGCCGCGATGCGGGCCGCCGGCGCCACCGCCGGCGTGGTCGCCCTGTCGGGGGACATCAAGACCTTCGGCCGGCTCCCGGACGGGGAGCGGTTCGTCTTCGGCATCCAGCACCCGCGGAAGGAGGGGGCGATCCTCGCCAGGCTGGAGCTGCAGGACGAGGCCATCTCCACGGCGGGCGACTACCAGCGGTACTTCGAGCAGGACGGCGTCCTCTACCACCACATTCTGGACCCGCGGACGCTCAAGCCCTCCCGGCTCTGCCAAAGCGTGACCGTGGTCGCGAAGGAGGGCGTGGACGCCGACGGGCTGGACACGGGGCTCTTCGTCATGGGGCCGGAGCGGGCGATGGCGCTCGTGGAGCGGCTGCCGGACGTGGAGGCCGTCATCGTGGACGCGGCCGGGCGGATGACCGTGTCCTCGGGGCTGACGGACCGTCTCCGGATCGAGCCGCAGGAGTGAGCCGCGGCCGCGGCGCCCGTCAGGGGGACGGGGGCTGGTCGGGCGGCGCCGACGGTCGGAAGGAAGTCTCCTCGAACAGGACCGTGTGGGTGGCGACGATCTCGAGCATCACCCGGGTTCCCACCGGGTAGACGCTCGTGGAGGCCTCGCTGCTGTGCACGACCTGCCCCGAGGGCAGACGGATCGTGTAGAGGTTCTCGGAGCCGCGGAACTGCCGCGCCGTGATCCGCGCCGCGGATCGCTCGCCCGGCTGGATGTGCAGGTCGTCCGGCCGCACCATGACGAGAACCTTGCGGCCCGGCGGGAGGCCCGGCTGGTTGGGGAATTCCCCGATCTCCGTCAGCACGCGGCCGTCTTCGACGACGCCCGGGATGAAGTCGGCCTGGCCCACGAAGTCCGCCACGAAGGGCGTCGCCGGCAGGTGGTAGATCGCCTCCGGCGTGTCGAACTGCTCCAGCCGTCCGTCGTTCAGCACCGCGATCCGATCCGCCATGGCGAAGGCCTCCTCGTGGTCGTGGGTCACGAGGACCGCCGTCGTGCCGGTCCGGTGCAGGAGGTCGTGCAGGTCCTGCTGCATGCGGCCCGTCATGTCGGGGTCGAGGTTGCTGAAGGGCTCGTCCAGCAGGAGCACGACGGGCTTCTGCGCGAGCGCCCGCGCGAGGGCCACCCGCTGCTGCTGCCCGCCCGACAGCTCGTGGGGGTAGCGCCGTTCCAGTCCGGTCAGCCCGGTGAGGCCGAGCATCGCCTCGACCTCCGCCGCCCGCTGCCTCGCGGGCAGGTGCGCGAGCCCGAAGGCCACGTTGTCCTGCACGCGCAGGTGGGGAAAGAGCGCGTACTCCTGGAAGACCATGCCGACGCGACGCGCCTCGGTCGGGACCGACCGGTCGGGGGCGGACATGAGGGTTCCGCCGATCCACACTTCACCCGCCGCGACCGGCTCGAAGCCCGCGATGGCCCGGAGCGTCGTCGTCTTGCCGCAGCCGGAGGGGCCGAGGAGGCAGAGGATCTCGCCCTGTCGGATGGCGAAGGAGATGTCCGCGACGGCGGGGCGGCCCGGCCCATAGGCGCAGGTGACCCGGCGCAGCTCCACGACGATCGGCGGCGTTTCTCCTGGCGCGTCACCTTTCACGGTTCCCGCCTCACGGGGGCTAGGCCGCCCGCCAGTCCTTCTTCACCAACAGCAGGAGAGCCGGCATCGTCAGCAGCACGATCAGCAGCGCGGCCGGGGCCGCGAGCTGGTAGTACTCCTCGCTCGCCTCCAGCCAGACGCGGACCGCCAGCGTGTCGAACCCGACGGGCCGCAGGAGGAGCGTCGCCGGCAGCTCCTTCATGCTCTGGAGAAACATCAGGATCCAGGCGACCACGAAGCCGTTGCGCACGAGCGGCAGCGTCACGCGCCGGATCGTCGCGAGCTGGCCGAGCCCCAGCGTCCGGGCCGCCTCTTCCAGGTTGGGCGTCACCTGCTGGATGGAGGGCTCCATCGTCTGCAGGCCGGCGGGCAGGAAGTGGATGGTGTACGCCACGACCAGCACCGCCGCGGTGCCGTACCAGAAGGGGGCGAGGCTGGAGACGAGCACGAGGACGGCCAGCGCCGCGACGGGGCCGGGCAGGACGTAACCGGCGTAGGCCGCCTGCAGGCAGAGCAGGTGCAGGCGGGTCGGGTGGCGCGTCGCCAGGTAGGCGAGCGGCGTGCCGATCAGCACCGCCGCCGTGGCCGCCAGCCCGGACAGCAGCAGGCTGTTCCAGACGAACTCCAGGAACCGGGCGTCGAGCGCGCCTTGGCGGACGGCCTCCAGGCTCCAGTCCGTGAGCAGGAGCGCCGGCACGCCGAACGAGGCTCCGAAGACCGCCAGGAGGATCAGCGTGATCACCCCCGTCCCCACGGCTCCGCAGCGCCGGCGCGTCGGCGCGCGGAAGCGGCCCGTGGTCTGGTAGAACCGACTCCGGCGGCGCGACCAGCGCTCGGCGCCGAGGAACAGCAGCGCCAGGAGCACGAGCAGGAGCGCCAGCACGCCGGCCGCCTTCGGATCGTACCGCCCGGTCATCTGCTGGTACACCGCGTAGGTGAAGGTCTGGTAGCGCAGGAGCGAGACGGCGCCGAAGTCCGACACGACGTAGAGGATGACCAGGGAGAGGCCCGCCGCGATCGAGGGGCGCAACAGCGGCAGGGTGACCCGGAGCCAGGTCCGCAGCCGCGAGGCGCCGCAGGCCCGGGCGACCTCCTCGAAGCTCACGTTGAAGCTCAGCAGCGCCGCCCGCGTCAGCAGGTAGACGAACGGAAAGGTGTCGAGCGTCATCACGAGCGCGACGCCGGCGAAGCTCTGCGGCGGAAAAAGCCGGGCGTCGGGTCCCGCCCAGAGCTGCCAGAGGCGCTCCACCGGCCCGCCGACGCCCAGGAGGTGGCTGTAGACGTAGGCCAGGACATAGGTGGGCATGGCCAGCGGCAGCACGAGGGCCCATTCCCACGTGCGGCGGCCCGGGAAGTCGAAGCGGGCCACGATCCAGGCCAGGGCGACGCCCAGGATCAGCGTGCCGGCCGAGACCGCCAGTGCGAGCCGGACGGTGTTGGCGAGCAGCTCCGGGATGCGGGTGGACCAGAGGCGGACCCAGAGGGCGCCGTCGGCCGAGAGCGCCAGGGACGCGACGTAGAGCAGCGGCAGCGTGAGCAGGGCCGCGACGCCGAAGGCGAAGAGCGAGAGGGGGGGCGGGGAGCAGTGGCGGGCGGCGCTGGTCATGGCCGGTCGGTTACCGGAGCCCCGCTTCCTCGATGAGGGTCATCGTCGGCTCCCGCAGCTCGGCCAGCCGCGCCAGGGGCACCAGGGCCACGCGGAAGCTCTTCCGCTCGGGGAGCGCCGGGTCGGCCTTCACCTCGGGATGCAGGGGATACTCCTTGTTGAGGTCGGCGAAGAGTTTCTGGCCGGACCGGGAGACGAGGAACTCGACGAGCAGCTTGGCCGCATCCAGGTGCTTCGTCGTCTTGACGACGCCGACGCCGGCCACGTTCATGATGACGCCCATGGCTCCGTCCTGCTGGTCGGTCAGCAGGGGTGCGATGGGCGCGCCGGGCTGCGCGGCCAGGTACCGGTAGATGTAGTAGTGGTTGACGAGGCCCAGCGCCACCTCGCCCTTGGCGACCGCCTCGACGATCTGGCTGCTCTTGCCGTACACGCGGGTTCCCGCGTTCGCTTTGAGCCCGTCCAGGAACTTCCGCGTCCGCTCGTCGCCGTGCAGGGCCTTGATCACCGAGACGCCGGCCTGGAGATATTCGCTGCCCGCGTTGGGGATGGCGATCCGGTCCTTCCACCGCGGCTCGGCCAAGTCCAGGAGCGACGTGATCTCCTGGGGCTTGATCAGCTTGGTGTTGTAGACGATCACCCAGACGCGGCCGGAGAGGCCGATCCAACTGTTGTCGGCGGCCCGGAAGGCGGCCGGCACGGCCCGCTCGACCTCGCGGAGGTTCAACGGTCGCAGCAACCCCAGCTCCCGAGCGCGCTCCAGGCTCCCGGCGTCGTTCGTGATGAAGAGGTCGGCCGGCGTCCGCTCGCCCTCGGCCTGCAGCCGGTTGACCAGCTCGGTCGTGCCGGAGGAGAGGAGGTCCACCTGGAGGCCGGTCTTGGCCGTGAAGGCGTCGAGGACGGGCTTGATGAGGCGCTCGGCGCGCCCGGAGTAGACGACCAGGCGGTCGGCGGCGTACCCCTCGGCGGCGAGCAGGGCGGCGCACCCGACGGCCAGGCCCAGGAGGCACAGGAGACGGAGGGCGACGCGGACGCGCTGAAAATGATTTTGATTCATCATTTCAGCACGCTAACAAAAAACACCGCCGGGGTCAATGGCGGCAAGCGGCGCAGAGGCCGTAGAGCTCCAGCTTGTGGGTCTGGATGGTGAAACCGTTGCGCTTGGCGACCTCCTCCTGCAACCGCTCGATATCGCAGTTCGCGAACTCCACGATCTTCCCGCAACCCGTGCAGATGAGGTGGTCGTGGTGGCCCTTGTGCGAGACGTTGTCGTACTGGGTCTGGGTGCCGAAGTGGCGGGCCTGGGCGATCCCCGCCTCGCAGAAGAGGTTCAGGGTCCGGTAGATCGTCGCCAGGCCGATGTGGGAGTGTCGCTTCGACAGCATCACGTGGAGCTGCTCGGCGGTCACGTGCTCCATCTTCAGGAAGGCGGTCAGGATCAGTTCGCGTTGGCGGGTCAGCTTGAGCTGGTGCTTGGCCAGGTGTTGCTTGAGGATCTCGATGTCCGGGGGCGTTCTGGCCATGGGCGCGATGGTCTCGGGCGATCGGTGGGCGTATTAAAGACCAAACGCTCTGACCGGGTCAAGCGGAACGGCGCGCCGTGCGTCCGCGCCGCCGGGCGCGCGGCCGCCGATTGACGCGCCCGGCGCGGCCGTCCTATAGTCGGCCGTCCCGTCGGGACCCGGGCGGGGAAGGAGCGAGCGGATGCGGACGCCGAGCCAGATCACCGTGGATCGCGGGCTGCTGCTGTACCTGCTGCACCTGGCGGAGCCCCACGGGTTCCTCGGGGACGTGAAGCTTCAGCAACTGGCCTTCCTCTGCGCGCTGCAAATGGTCGCCAAGGGGCTGAAGGGCTTCCACTTCGAGTTCTTCCGCTATGCCTACGGGGCCTTCAGCAAGGACCTGGACAACGACCTCATGTCCTTGCGGCGGCGGGAGCGGGTGGAGAACTTCAGCCCCTCATCCGAGGCGGAGGCGGCCTTGAAGTTGGTCGAGGAGGCGGGGGAGAAGTCCGAGGCCAACGCCGCCGTGCTGGACATCCTGCGGGCGGTGGTCGCGGCCTACGGCCCCCAGGACAACGGGGCGATCATGCAGTCGGTCGAGAAGATCGAGCTCAGCACGCCGGACCAGCCGGACCTGAAGCTGCCGATCCGCGACATTTCCTTCCATTCGAGCCTGCTCGTGCCCTCCCGGATCGAGGTCGAGCGAGAATTCACCCTGCCGGCCTCCTTCCTCGCAAGGCTGAACAGCGCGCTGGGCTATTGATCGGCGACGCGGCCGGCGGGCCGCCCATCCACCGGCGCCGGCACCCCGTACAGCTCGCCGTACTTGTTCTCCAGGTAGCTCAGGAAGGGTTCGGGGGAGAGGGCCCGGCCCGTCACCCGCCGTGCCAGCTGGTCCGCCGTGAAGGTCCGGCCCCAGCGGTGAATCTTCTGGTTCAGCCAGGTCTTGAGCGCGGTCAGCCGGCCCGCCGCGATCTCGCCCTCCAGGTCGGGAATGTCCCGCGTCGCCTGCTCGTAGAACTGGACGGCGTAGAGGTTGCCCAGCGTGTAGGTCGGGAAGTAGCCGATCGCGCCCAGCGACCAGTGGACGTCCTGGAGCACCCCCTCCGAGTCCCGGTCCGGCGTCAGGCCAAGGTACTCCCGCACGGCCTCGTTCCACGCCGCCGGCAGGTCCTCGACCGCGAGCCGGCCCTCGATCAGGTCACGCTCGATCTCGAAGCGGAGCATGATGTGCAGGTTGTAGGTGAGCTCGTCCGCCTCGACTCGGATCAGGGAGGGCTTCACCCGGTTGATCGCCGCGTAGAACCGTTCCAGGTCCACGTCGGCGAGCGGTTCGGGAAAGGTCTGGCGGAGCATCGGATAGAAGGCCCGCCAGAAGGGGCGGGACCGCCCGACGCAGTTCTCCCAGAGGCGGGACTGACTTTCGTGGATGCCGAGCGAGAGCGCATCGCCCAGCGGCGTGCCGTACCGCGCGGGGTCGAGGCCCTGGTCGTAGAGCCCGTGCCCGCCCTCGTGGAGGCACCCGAACAGGCAGGCCGGCAGCTCCTTCTCGTACACGCGGGTCGTGATCCGGACGTCGGTCGGATGGAAGGAGGTCGTGAAGGGATGGGCCGAGAGGTCGAGCCGGCCCCGGTCGAAGTCGTAACCCATGGCCGTCAGAACGAGCTTCCCGAACTCCACCTGGCGCGCCGGGTCGTAGGTCCGATAGAGGAAGGTATCGTCGGGGGCCGGGGCGGCGGTCACGCGGCGCAGGAGCGGCACGAGGCGGGCTCGGAGCGACTCGAAGAGGGACCGCAGGGTCGCCGCCGTGGTCCCCGGCTCGTAGGTGTCGAGCAGCGCGTCGTAGGGCGAGTCCTGGTAGCCGAGGTGCTCGGCCTCCTCCCGCTTGAGCGCCACGACCGTCCGGAGGTTGGGCAGGAAAAGGGCGAAGTCGCTCTTCTTCCTGGCCTCGGTCCAGACCTGCTGGGCGAGGGAGCATTCCCGTCCCAGCCGTTCGACGAAGGCGGAGGGCAGCCTCTTCGCGCGGTTGAAGTCGCGCCAGACCTCGCGCAGGAGGGCGCGGGCCGGCTCGCTCCAGGCCCCCTCCTCCGGCTCCAGCGGTCGGCCGGTCGCCGGGTCGAGCCACCGGCCGAGCAGGGACTCGATGTCGGGCGAGACGAGCCGGTCGTGGGCCAGGCGTTGGAGCGTCGCCAGGTGCTCCGCGCGCGCGACGCCTCCGCCGGGCGGCATGTAGGTCTCCTGGTCCCAGGACAGCAGCGAGGCCGCGCTGTTCAGGTGATAGATGTCCCGGAGCTTCTCGATCAGGGGTTCGAGCGTCGCCAACGTCTTCATCTCGCCTCGTGCCTGACGCCGCAGGGCCTTTTGCGGTATGATGCGCCGCCAGTGTACGCAGCGGACCGGCGGTTTGGCAATCGGGGAGAGGAGCGGCATGGAACACCTGGTGTCGCCAGAGATCGAGGCCTACGCGGAGGCCCACTCCATGCCCGAGTCGGACGCCTGTCGGGCGGTACGGGAGGAGACCGAGCGGACGATGGACTGTCCCCAGATGGTCGTGGGACCGCTGGAGGGCGCCTTCCTCAAGATGGTGACCGGTCTCGCGCGGGCGAAACGGGTCCTGGAGATCGGCACCTTCACCGGCTACAGCGCCCTCTGCTTCGCCGAGGCCCTGCCGCCGGACGGACGGGTCGTCACCTGCGAGATCGACCCGGAGGCCGCCGCGGTCGCGCGGCGGGCCTTCGCCCGCAGCCCGCACGGCGGCAAGATCGATCTGCGCCTCGGCCCGGCGCTGGAGACCCTGCGGGACCTCGCGGGGCCCTTCGACGTGATCTTCATCGACGCGGACAAGACGAGCTACGTCCACTACTACCAGCGGGCGCTGGACCTCCTCTCGCCGGACGGCGTGATCCTGATCGACAACGTCCTCTGGTCCGGCGACGTCCTGCTCCACCCGCCTCCGGACGAGCGGGCCGCGGCGATCCAGACGCTCAACCGGACCGTGGCCGCCGACCCGCGCGTGACCGGCGTGCTGGTGACCATCCGCGACGGGGTGCTGATGGTGCGGCCGAGGGCCGGTGCGGCGGGCCTCACGCCGGCTCCGGCTGGCGATTGCCGTCCCGTGCACAATCTGATAATCTGATTTTGCCGATCCGGGGGGCCGCTCATGTCCAAAACCATCTCCGCCACGGACGCCGTCAGGCAGTTTTCCGCGCTGCTCAGCCAGGTTGGCTTCCGAAGGCAGCGGTACACGATCACGCGCGGCGGCAAGGCCGTGGCCGATCTCGGTCCGGCAGCCGGGCCCGTGGCCGCTGCGGCGACCCCGACCCTGGGCGACCTGACGACGTTGCTCACGCAACTGCCCCGCCTCGGCGAGGAGGCCGCCGCGTTTCGGCGGGATGTGGAACGTGGGATTCGGAGAGCCCCGACCCCTCCGAAGCGCTCGACGTGGGGGTGATTCTCGATACGAGCGTGCTGATCGACTGGGAACGTCGGCAGGCCGATCTGGCCGCCTTCGTCGAGGGGCGGCGGGGCGAGCCCTTCGGGTTGAGCGTGATCACGGCCGCCGAGTTGCTCAACGGCGTCCACCGAGCGAACACCCCGGCGCGCCGGCTGAAGCGGTCGGCCTATGTCGAGCAGGTCTTGTCCCTCTTCCCGCTCTACGACCTCGATCTCCCGGTCGCCCGGGCCTACGCCGAGCTCTGGGCGGTCGTGCAAGCCAAGGGCAAGCCCACCTCGGCCCACGACCTCGTCATCGCCGCCACGGCCCTGAGTCGAGGATTCTCCGTCGCCACCTTCGACCTGCGTGACTATCGGAAGATCGAAGGGCTCACGCTTGAGGTGATCCGGCGTCCACATGGGTAAACCCTCCGATCTCGCCGCCTACGGCGCCCTCGTCACCTCGGCCGTCGTCTGGGGCGGCTCGATCGTCGGCCAGAAGTTCGCGCTCGGCTCCTTCTCCGCCGTGGAGGTGTCCGTGCTCCGCGGCCTCGGGGCGCTGCTGATCCTCGTCCCCCTCTGGTGGTGGCGGGAGGGCGGTCGGGTCGTCTTTTCCTCCAAGGACGCGGGCGGCCTGACGGCGCTGGGCCTGGCCGTCCTCGGCAACCACCTGCTGACCCTGTTCGGGCTGCGCTACATCGGCGCCGCGGCGGCCGGGGTCATCATCGGGGCGAGCCCCGTGATCACGGCGGCGCTGTCCTCCCTGGTGCTTCGGGACGTTCCCTTTCGCATCGTGGCCGGCGGCTGTCTGCTCTCCTTCGCGGGGGTGGGCCTGGTGTCCTGGGGCGAACAGGCCGGGGGAGACAATCCCTGGCTGGGGGGGCTGCTGGTCGTGCTGGGGCTCGTGAGCTGGGCGCTCTACACGGTCGGCGGCCGGCGGACCATGGAGCGGTTCTCGCCCTTGACCGTCAACTGGACCACGCTCCTGATCTCCCTCTTCTTCCAGCTTCCGCTCCTCTGGACGGATCAGAAGCTGCTGATCGCCGGGGTCGGCTCGGTGCCGGCCTCCGGCTGGCTGGCGCTGGGCTACCTGATCGTCTTCGCCACGGCCCTGGGCCAACAGGCCTGGCTCTACGGTGTCCAGGGCATCGGGCCGTCGCGGGCCGGCGTCTTCGTGAACCTCATCCCCGTCTCCGCGCTGGGCCTGTCGGCCCTGGTCCTGGGCGAGCCCGTCGGCCTGAAGGAGCTCGCCGGCATCGTCCTGATCCTGGCGGGGGTCTGGCTGGTGAACCGGCAGTCCGCCCGGTACGCGGCGGCGCACGGCTCCTGAGCGCGCGGCCCCCCGCAGTTCGTAATTGACGCCCCTTCGGCCTGCTGGTAGCATGAGCTTCCTTACGTACTAGGCCGGGACGAGCGGAGAGTCCCGCGGCGGGACGGCGGGCCGTGATCCGGCCGCGCGCCCCCGTGGGAACCAGGAGCCGACGTGCGCATCCTGATCATCGACGACTCGGCCGATGCTCGGGCCCTCCTCGAAGCCTCCCGGCGGGCCGCGGGCTACGACGACCCGCTGACGGCGGATTCGGCGGTCGGCGCCTTCCGCCACCCGGAGAGGAGCGATCCCGCCGCGCCCCCCGCCCTCGACCCGATCCCGATGGACGTGGACAGGCCCCCCAGCGGCGGCATCGCCGCCTGCGGCCGGATCAAGGACCCCGCCCACCCGGCGGATAGGCGACGCTGATCGAGCAGGGCCGCGACCGGTGGCGCGGCAACTGAGCCATGAGCATCCTCGTCGTCGACGATTCGGCCGAGAGCCGGAACCTGCTGCAGCGGATTCTCAAGGAGGCCGGCTACGCCGATCTGCTGCTCGCCGAATCCCCGGCCGCGGCCTTCCAGTGCCTGGGGCTGGACGGGACCGGCCCGGCCGACACGGCCGTGGACCTCATCCTCCTGGACCTCGTCCTGCCGGACGTGGACGGGATCGAGGTCTGCCGCCGGGTCAAGGCGAGCGGGGCCTTGCAGGACGTGCCGATCATCATCGTGACGAGCCGGCGCGACGCGGGAAGCCTGGAGGCGGCCTTCGCCGCCGGTGCGACCGATTTCATCGAGAAACCGCTGAACCGGGTCGAGTTGCTCGCCCGGGTACGGTCGGCCTTGCGGCTCAAGCAGGAGATGGATCGGCGGAAGGCCCGCGAGGCGACGCTGTTGCAGGTCACGCGGGAGCTGGAGGAGGCGAACCGGCGGCTGCAGCGGCTGTCGTCGCTGGACGGCCTGACGGGCATCGCGAACCGGCGGCGGTTCGATGAGTTTCTCGGTCAGGAGTGGCGGCGGGCGATGCGCGACCGGCAGCCGCTGTCGCTGATCATGATCGACCTGGACCACTTCAAGGCTTACAACGACACGTACGGCCACCAGGCGGGGGACGATTGCCTGACGCGCGTGGCCGCCGCCATCCAGGGGGCGTTCAACCGACCCGGCGACCTGGTCGCGCGCTACGGAGGCGAGGAGTTCGCCGTGGTGCTCCCGGGCACCCACGCCGAGGGGGCCCTCCTGCTGGCGGAGGGGCTGCGCGCGCGAGTGGAGGGGCTTGGCATCGCGCACGCGTCCTCCCCCGTTCGCGACCGCGTGACCATCAGCGCCGGCGTGGCCACGGTGGTGCCGGAGCGCGAGGCCTCGCCCGTCGAACTCATCACGGCGGCGGACCGCGCCCTCTACCGGGCCAAACATGACGGGCGGAACCGCGTCCGGCTGAGCCAATGAACAGACCGCCGACTTGGTCGCCCACCGGCACGCTGCGCGCCGCCTTCGGCGGTGGCGGTGCTGCTCCTCCTGGCCCCGTCGGGGCCGCCGCCGTCCGTCAGGCGTGACAGGTTTCCTCGATCAGGCGGGCCATGATGCCGCACTTGCTGTCCGCCTGGAACTTCAGCTTCATCTTCAGGATGTGGTCTCGGATCGTGTGGGGAGAGATCCCCAGCGCGTTCGCCATCTCCTTGTAGCTGGCGCCCCGCCTGACCCATTCCAATACTTCCATCTCCCGCTGGGTGAGATTGTAGGCCTGCTTGAGGTAGGCTGCGTCGCAGAGGGGCTGTCGGTCGGTCCCCGGGCCATCGGCCACGATGAGCACCGCGGGCTCGCCGGCGCCGCCGGCGGGGTCGAGCAGCAGGCCCCGCAGCCGGACGCCGGCGGGGCCGACCTTGACGACGACCGCCTCGCCCGCGGGATGGGCCTGCGGCCGTCCCGGTCCGGACCGTGACAGAGCGAGGGCCCGCAGGCGGGAGCAGAGCTGCTGCAGGTGCGGCCTCAGGTCGCGGTCGCCGGAGGACTCGGGTCGGCCGGCGGAAGAGCCGGGCTCGGCCCGTTCGGCGTCGGCGTACAGGAGCTGCCCCTTGAGGGTGAACAGAAAGATGCGGCGCTCCTCGGCTCGAGCGCGGCCGATGCCCACCAGGGGGCGGGGCTCGGGGTGGTCGGGCGCGGGAAGGGAGGGCGGGGGCGTGGATCTCTTGTGCTCCGGCTGTCGGCCCTGCGCCTGGCCCGACGACGGGGGGCGCGACTTGCTGGCGACGGCGGTCGACGAGGCGGCGCGGCTGTGCGATTCTCTCATGGGATTGTCTCCTGGCTGGGAGGAGTCTGGAAGCCTGCCGGCGCCGAGCCGGTGGTCGTGACGGGTCGGCACCTCCATCGTGACGGTCCTTCGGCCGCGGTCCCCTCGCATTCTCACGTAGGCCGGCGGCCTTCCCCTAAAGCGCCCCCAGGAAGGCAAGGAAGCTGCCAGCGCCCCCACGGTTAACCAGTTGAAAACGCGGGGGCTTTATCAGCCGGTCCGGATGGCCTGAATCAAGCGCGACAATTTTGTTCCACCGATAACAATTTTGTCGGAATCGGCCGACAGGTGGGGAGTGACGGACCCCTCGATTGCGGGGGAGTGGTTACCCTTGTGCGTGGCAAGGACCGGACGGGCGATGTCGGGTTCGGGCCGCCGGCGACTCAGTGCAACGCGGAGCGCAGTTGGGGTATGATACCGCCCTTCGCCGGCCGGGGGGAGGCATGGTACGGGAGCGGATCGAGGAAGTCACGCGGATCAATCAGGCGTTCTACGACGCGTTCGAAAGCCTGGACATCGCGAGGATGGACCGGCTCTGGGCGCATCAGGACTACGTGACCTGCATCCACCCGGGCTGGAGCCTCCGGGTGGGCTGGCCCGCCGTCCGCGACTCCTGGGTGCTCATTTTCAACAACACCTTTTCGATGAGCTTCGAGTTGACGGAGCTCCAGGTGCAGGTCGCCGGCGACCTGGCCTGGGTGATCTGCACGGAAAATATCACCAGTCGCCAGGATGACGAGGCCCGGGTGAGCCGCGTGCTCGCCACGAACCTCTATGAGCGGATGGGCGGGGAGTGGAAGATGATCCATCACCACGGGTCGCCCGTGATGGGGTAGGGCGGCGGCCCGGACGCTCGACGGTCAGCGGTTCTGGGCGGGCTGGGGGGAGGGCGGCTCCTCGACCGTGACGGACTTCCGCCATTCGGCCACGATCGCGTCCCGTTCCTCCATCGTCATGGCCGCGTACTTGGCGAACAGACCGGCGCCGCGCTTCCGCCGCCAGGCCAGGTAGGCCAGGAAGTGCGTCTTGCAGAGCGACGCCGTGCCGGCCGGGGCGTACGCCCGCGCCGAACATCCCTCGATCAGACAGACCTGGTCGGACATGCATCTCCTCCGGAGGCGCGCCGCGCGCAGACAGGAACAGGATGCGAACTGACGGGCAGTATGCCGGACGGACGGGCGTGAATGCAACGGGGCGCGCGCGGCCGGCGGTCGCCGTGTGGCTGGGGGTCGCGATGCTGGCGGCTGGCTGCGGCCAGGATCAGAGGCCGGGGCTGCCCCCCGCCAGCCCCTTCAGCGCGGAGGCGGCCCTGAGTCACGGCGTGGCGATCGGCGACCCGACGGCGACCTCGGCGGTGCTGTGGGTCCGCACGGTCGGCGCCGCCGACGTCCGCGCCGAGTGGACGCCGTCGGCCGGCGGTCCGGCTGAGCCGGCCGCCTGGCAGGGGCCGGCGACCGCGACGACGGGCGCGGCCGGCGACTTCACCGCCTCCCTGCGCCTGGAGGGGCTTGTGCCTGGCACGACGTACCGCTACCGGGTCTTCGTGGGGGAGGTCGGGGGCATGACGTCGCCTCCCGGCGGCCCGCCGGCGGCCGAGGGCACCGTCACCACTGCGCCGGCCGCCGACGTGTCCCAACCCGTCACCCTGGTCTGGTCGGGAGACCTGGGCGGCCAGCATCGCTGCCGGGAGGAGGCGGGCGGCTACGCGATCTTCGATCGGATGCTCGCGAAGCGGCCGGCGTTCGGCATCCTTCTGGGCGACCTCGTCTACAGCGACGATCGTTGCCCCTCGCCGCCCGCGGCGCCCGGCGGCGATTTCATCGCCATGACGCTCGACGGATTCCGGGCCAAGCACCGGTACAATCGGGGAGACCCGGCGCTGCAGCGGTTCCTGGCGGCGGTTCCGGTCTACGCCATCTGGGACGACCACGAGGTCCGCAACAACTTCTCCGGGCCCTTCGATCCGCTGATGCCGCTCGGACGGCGGGCCTTCTTCGAGTACTGGCCGATCGCGGCGCCGAAGGAGGAGCCCAACCGCCTCTACCGCCGCGTGCGGTACGGGGCCGACCTGGAGGTCTTCGTGCTCGACACGCGACAGTACCGAAGCCGCAACGGCGAGCCAGACGGCCCGAACAAGACCATGCTCGGGCCGGCCCAGCGGGCCTGGCTGCTCGACGGGCTCGCCCGCTCCGGGGCCACCTGGAAGGTCATCGTCACGAGCGTGCCGCTGGCGATCCCCAAGCCCGGCTCCAAGACCTCGCCCGGCTGCGACAGTTGGGCAAGGGCTGCCGACGGCACGGGGTTCCAAACCGAGCTGAACGCGATCACGGACCTGATCCAGGAGGCGCGGATCCGCAACGTCGTCTGGCTGGCGACCGACGTCCATTACGTCCAGATCAACGAGTATGACCCGGACCGGGACGGGGCGGTGGACTTCCGCGAGTTTGTGGCGGGGCCCCTGTCCGCCGCGCCGGGGAAACTGCGCGCGCCCGACGGCGCCTTGAACCCCACGACGCTCTACACGGAGAGCGGCTATTTCAACTTCGGCGTCCTGACGGCGTCGAGGACGGACTTGCGCCTGGAGATCGTGGACGAGGCGGGCGTCACGCGGTACGAGCGGACGTTCCCCGTCCGTGACTAGCGGCCGCCGGCCCCTTGCAATCGCGGGGCGCGACCGGGTAGGGTAACGCCCGCCCGGGCCTGCGACGGCCCGGGGCCGGACGTTGGACAAGGAGAAGGACACATGGCGGGACTCATGACGGCGAGCGACGTGTTCGAGCGGGCCCGGGCGGCGGCCGTGGCCGCGACGGGTCCGGACGAGCGGGCCCTGCAGATCGACTATGACGCGCTCAAGGCCCAGATCGAGCGGGCCCTGGGCGACCGGAAGGTCGCCCTGCTGCACGTAAACAAGTTTCTGCCCGAGGGCTATGAGGACCAGGGCCGCTTCAACCTGGTCCTGCTGACCGCGGGCAAGGTGGTCTACGACATCGTGATCGGCGATCAGTATTTCCGCTATGACCTCGTGTCCGCCGCCGACCTGGACAAGGTGCAGGTGATCGACGCGGTGTGGGACAATCGCGAGAAGCGGCAGGAGGAGCCATTCCTGAGCCTCCGCCTCGCGCACCGCGACGAGATGCACCTGCTCCTGGCGCTCGACGACGAGGAGCGCAAGAGCCTGCACGCCTTCGCCCGGGCCGTGGCCGACGCGCGCAATCCGGAAAAGTGAGGCACCATCCGCCGCGTCTCGTCACGTTGAGGCGTGGCCGCCGCTCTTGAAGCCGTCAGAGGTGGGGGCGTCTGCGGCGGTGAACGGAGTTGCTCAGCCGCCCAGCTTCTGCGGCATCGGCCGAATCGCAGTGTCAGGCGCCGATGATTTCATTCAGGCCGTCGACAATCCGAGCCAGTTCCTCAAGGCTCGCCTTTCCGAGTCGCTGACCGACCCGCTCCACCGCCACCGTGCGAGTCTGGCTGATCTTCGCCCACGATTGCTTCGGCAGACCCTTCGACTGAAGCTCGAGAGTAAGTGGAAAGCCCGCTCGTTGAGGTTGGCTCGTGAGCGCTGCCGCGATCACCGTGCCGGAGCGTTCATTGAATAGGTCGTGACTGAGGATCAGCACGGGGCGTCGTCTCGCTTGCTCCTTGTCGCGGACCGGGTTGAGATCCGCCCAACGGATCTCTCCTCTCAGTATTCGGGCCATTCCGAAACATCCTCGGACAAGCCTTCCTCGGCAAGCGCCCTTTCGAACGTGGGATTGAGTTTCGCGCCCTCCCTGGCCAAACGGTGTTGCTCCAGACGCGAGAGTCTTTCCTCCACGGCTTCCTGAATCGCCTGGCTCCGGCTGGGAAAGGCGGCTTTCTGCACGAGCTTATCGAGGCGTTCCAAGGTGGACTCATCGAGGGATATCGCGACCTTTGACCTGGGCGTGTGACACCTCCAAGTATGACCATGCGTCATACCCGTGTTACGGTCAAGCCCTCTCAGTGAACAGCGGGGTCGGGCCTGGCATTACGACACTGACTGTATGATTACAAGACCTCGTTTGGTTGAACGCTGGCGGCGGGACTGACGAAGCTGCTTTTCCGTGCCGCCAAGTCATGAAAGCCGGCGGGCACTCTCCGACGAGATGAGCGTCTCAAGGCCAAGCCGAACCAGCGATGTTTTCTCCTTGACGCCGGTCATCTTGAGCATAACGCTCGGTATGAGCTGCGGCGCGCAGCGGACCGTCCGCTGCAACCGGTGGTTAGCGGGCCAGTCCGACACGCCGTCATTCGTATGGCCCCAGAAAGCGTTCGCCGTTGAAGTGGATGATGTGAGAGGGTGCCTCGGCGATCCACACCTCGGTTTCCCAGGCGATCTCGTTCAGATACTTCGTCATGGCTCGGCGTGTCAGGAAGGCGGTCACGAAGACGAGGCCGGATCGAGCGCAGCCGAACAGGGCCTTGAGTTCGTTGTGCCTCTTGATGCCGATGGGACCATGGCTGGTCACCGCCTCGATCAACACAAGCCAATCCTTGTCAGGCAAGTGCACGACCACATCGGGCATCTTCCCATGTTCGTCGATCTGTACTTCAAGTCGCTCCAGGTAGCCGGCTTCGACATGTCGCTGCTTCTGCCCGGTGTCACCCAGGTACACGACGACTCCGCCGGGAGTAAAGCGGGGGCAAAAGTCCTCGATGATCTTCTTGACCAGTTCATTCTGTCCGCCAGCCGTCAGCGGGACCTGCCTTCCGCTCGGCAGCTTCACCGCAACAAGGGCCATCTCGCGTTCACGATGCTGTAGTGTTCCGAGGGCGCTGGCTGTGGCCAGGAATGCCGTCAAGGAACCTTTCCAAGCCGGTGAGCCAAAGGTGCGGGCCAGCTTCAAGAGCGGAGGAGCAACCTGGTAACGATTGGCCGGACTATTGACTGGACGTTGTGGATTGTCAGGATTCGCCAACACGAGCCCCATCTGGACAAACTGATGCACCGTGAAGCGCCTGACCGTTTCCCGCGTGTTCGGTGCATACCTCTTGCCGAACTGATCCCGGAAGACGTCCATCATTTCCGTGATTCCGAGCATCGGATTCGTCGCGGCCGACCACTCCTTGCGTGGGGTCATGCCCAGAAGTGCGAGGAGAACAAGGGCGGAGCGCTCGTTCTGCTGTTCCTTCGGTACGTTCAAGGAGGCGAGTACCGCGAGGGCCTCGTCGATGCGCCTCGCCGCGGCGCTACGCTTCCGCGCAGGTCTCTCAGCCATCGAAGAGAACCTCCTCGACCAAGCGATCAAGCTCCTCCTGCCCCGGGAAGGACACGTCAATCCGTCGCCCGAGAGCGATGAGGGCTGAGCGCGTTGGGTAGGGGAGAGACCGAAGATCAGAAGCGTTGACCTGCGTGTGACCGCTAAACTGCCTGAAGTAGATGTCCACAAGCGATGAGTTCAGGTACGCGGCAAGCCCCTTGGCAAGCGTTGCTGGCAGGCCAGAGCCGCGCTCATGGAAGTAGTTCAAGTGGTTCTCGAAAGCCACGTCCTGCGCGGTGACACGCACCGGATCGTAGACGGCCGCAACGACCCGGCGGCGCTCCTCCTTCGACGAGAACCGCTTGGTCAATACGTAGTGGCCCTCGGGTACGACGAGGTCTCCGGCCCTCGGTCCCAAAGCGAGCGCGTTCGGCTTGCGTGTACTGCCATTGGGCCACTTCACGAAGCCGTCCTTGAAGTGACAGGGGTAGATCAAAGGCACCGTGTTCTTCCCCGGCTGGGCACGAAGCAGGTCTTTGGCCCGGAAGTCGACGACGCGTCCGGTTGACACCGTCAGCCCGAGAGAAGTGAGCGTCCCTCCCAGGCTGCTGATCTGATCGCGCCTAGACTTGCCATCCTTCTCGGGGACAACGTGGATGACCGCGTGCCTATCGCTGGGATGAATGAGTTCTCCGTGCTTGATCGTTTGGCTACGGAGGTCAGCGCCAGGCGCCGCATTCGCCGAAACGATAACCGCAGGGTCAGCTTCGGATGTCTTAACCGCATGGAAGATGACGTTCTCTTGCAGGACCTTGTCATCCCCGAAGGCTTTGTCTCGCGCGTCAAATACGTGCACTCGGCGGAAACGCATATCTCGCAAAAAGTACCGGCGAAACGGCTCGAAGTAGGGCCCGTTGCAGAAGCTCCTTGGGGTAATCGCAACCATCTCCCCGCCTGGAGCCAGCAGGCGCGCGGCGACCGCCACAAAGCCCGTGTACAGGTTGGTCGTCTCCAATCCGATGGAACGAAGCAGCGAGCGTTCCTGGGACTCCGTGCGGATCTTTCGATAGGGCGGGTTGAGGATGACGCAGTCGAATCGTTCTCGCTCGCCCCTTCCGAAAAGATCACCAGCAAGACCATTGGCGCCGGCCTCGAGGAAGTCTCGGTCTACAAGCCTTGCCTGAAACGAGATTCCAGCGTCCGCGCATCCGCGTCGACACCGGTCCAGTGTCTCGCGTAGGTAGCTAACGAGATCAGGATCGATCTCGTACGCCGTAACGGCGATCGTAGTTGGGGGCGTCGGGCGCTGGCAGAGTGTCGTCACCAAGGCGGCGCACAGCGAGCCGACGCCAGCGCCGGGGTCAAGGATGCGAACCGCCGACTTCCGGCAATGGAACATCTCGGCCATGAAAGTAGCGATGGGGCTGGGAGTCATGAATTGCCCCATCTGAGCTCGCCGTTGGGGATCTAGCCGGGCAGAGGCTTCCTTGCGGGCCTCATCGAGCGCTCGCAGGAATCTCTCTGACCCCTCGGTCGTAGCCACGGAGCTCCGCTCGCCTTGTGCGCTGGTGGCTTTCACTGCGAATATCCCATTTTCGTCCCGCTAACGCCCAGCATCAGCGGCGGCGTGCAGCGCCGTCCGGTGCATGCTGTTGTTAGGCGCCTTACGGTACGAGCCAGTCACGGTCCGGTCTCGCGAGCTGTCGCGCATTGTTGTAGGCCATGTCCAGAGTCAGACACGTCGCGGCGCGATAGAAGGTGCCGTGATTGTCAACGACGAGGGCGAGGTCCGCGGCGTCGGGTTTGGTGAGGCAGAGCGGCAGTAGGAGTTGGATGCGCCCCCGGTAGTACTGCGGAATCGCCGTCTTGTAGTTTCGCCGCACTCGTTGCTTCGCGTTGTCGATGGCGCCCTTCAGGAAGGTCTGCAGTTGGTACTCGGCCATCGTCGAGTAGGGCTCCGGAAAACGCTCCTTGTTCTCAGAGATCACGTGTTCCACGTTCACGCGGAGTTCCTTACGCGTGTCGAGGACGAGTTGAGACGGGTCGTCGAAGTAGTGAGCCATGTCCGGCAACGCGGAGAACCGAGTCAGGTCGTACTCGCCCTGGCGCCGCCACGCGTGGAAGTGCCAGTGTTGCGGGCGATCCGACAATCGGTTCTGTGTGCAATAGCAGAAGATCGGCTCTTGAGCCGGCGTCACCAAACCAGTGTTGAATGCGACAGCGGTGCCGTCCTCGGCAACGACGATCTTGTCTTCCTCGGCGAGCCGGCGGTACGTGTAGCGGAGGTAGTTGAAAAGAATCGGCTTGTGGTGCTCCGTCTCCGTGTGGCGGTAGTCCCACTCCTCAGGCTCGGCCATGCCCGCCAGTTCGTCGAGCTTCTCGTTCGTGTGAGGCATGAACACGAGGTCGTAGAGATCATCAGGCCACGGCATTCTCGCTTCTCCTTCGTGCGCCTAACTATTAAGTCTGCTGCAGGCTACCTTGCAGCATAGCGCGGGAGCCTACGCAGCCTACTGGAAAGCAACTCTAGAATAAAATCAGACCCTTATCAAGAGGTCGCCCCGCCTGGCTGTCCGAGATAGACTGCGAATCCTGCAGTCTATCCGGCTATCAGCCCGCAGCATATCCAGGGCAATACCAGGGAGCTAGAAGCGGTCCGCGGGGCTGGCCACCCCCTGCCCGTCTCGGTTCAAGACGTGCGTGTAGATCATCGTCGTGCTGACGTCCTTATGCCCGAGCAGCTCCCGGATCGTCCGAAAGTCATAGCGGTCCTCAAGTAAGTGGGTGGCAAACGAATGCCGGAAGGTGTGACAACTGGCCGGCTTGGCGATGCCGGCTCTCCGGACGGCTTCTTTGAAGGCTCTCTGCAGGATGGACTCGTGGAGGTGGTGAGGCTTCTGCTCGCCGGACTGCCGGTCACGATAGAGCCTCGAAGAGGGAAAGACCCGTTGCCATCCCCGTTCTTTGGGGCATGGGGATATTGTCGTGCCAGCGCATGGGGCAGTGAGACCCCGCCATAGCCTTCCTGGAGATTCGCTTCATACTGCCCGTGTCAACACCACCGGCAATCGCGTTGGTCTCCTGGCCCGCACGACACCGTTCACATACCCGATGTCCTTGCCCAAGACTTCACGGTACAGAAACAAAATGGCGTTCGATGCCTGGTTCTGCGTGGAGGCGCTGACGCGACGGGCGCTCGCCAGGGTGGAAATGAATGTCCCTCAATGGCTCTCGCATGGATTCCTCTCGGTGAGAGCAGCACGCGCAATGTCGCCGCGAGGATATGCCCCGCGTGATCAGAGCTGTTGTTGATCTTGTTGATAGTGAAGGAGCATCCTCTCCCACGAGCGCACTGCCTCTGCGTCGGAAGCGATATTGCGGTGCACCACCGGGTGAAACGGGATGGGCCGAGAGGGGAGAGGGCTCAGCGCGGGCGAAAGGCTAGCCCTTCGCGTAGAAGGGCAGGGCGTGGACGGTGGCGGGGTAGCGCCGGCCGTCGATCTCGACGGCGAGGGCGGTGCCGGGGGCGGTGAAGTCGCGCAGGGGGAAGCCGAAGGCGATGACCTGTCCGAGTTGAGGCGAGCGGACGGCGCTGCTGATCCAGCCGACCTCTCGATCCCCGCTGAACAGCTTGGCGCCTGTCGGCGGAATGACCGGATCTTTCAACGCAAGCCCGACCAGCCGCCGCCGGACGCTGCCGTAGGTATCCATCCGCGCCACCACTTCCTGGCCCGGGTAACAACCCTTGCTCAGGCTGAACGCTTTTCCTTCCAGGTTGGCTTCGGGGGGGACGACTTCTTCGTTCAAGTCGGGCCCGGCTTTCGGGATGCCGGCCTCGATCCGCAAGGCCTCGCGCGCCTGACTTCCGATGGGTTTGATGCCGAGCGAGGCACCGGCCTCCAGCAGCGATTGCCACGCGGCGGCGAGGCCGTCCGCCGGAAGCATCAGTTCGAGATCGACTTCGCCCGTCTCTTCCGTCCGCATCACGAGTGCGGTCCGTCCGCCGATCTGGGCGGTGACAAAGTTCACGGGCTTGAGGTCGGCGACCTCGACGCCGAAGGCGGAGCGGATCACCGTCGGAGCCGTCGGCCCGCTAACCAGGAGCAGTCCCCAGCTCTCCCCGCAGTTTTCCATCTTGGCCTTGGTGCCGTAGAGCAGGAATTTGCGCAACGTCTGAAACGTGGTGTCGCCGATCTCGCCGACATCTTCCAGCATGACCGCCTCCGGCTGCATGTACAGGCGGAAATAGGTGAGCATCTTGCCTTTGTGGGTCAGGAGGCTCGAATAGCGGCCTTGCCCCGGTTGGAGCGGCAGGATGTCGTTGCTGATGACGCTCTGGAGCCACTTGACGCGGTCCTCGCCCGTGACGCGGAGCTTGCCGCGGTGCGACAGGTCCGCGAGCCCCACGCCTTCGCGGACCGCCCGATGCTCCGCGGCGGGGTCGCCGTAATGGGCGGGCATCTCCCAGCCGGCGACCTCGCCGAACGCGGCGCCGAGCGCGACGTGCTCATCGTGGAGGGGGGAATGTTTCATGAACAAGCGTTGAGTCGTGAGTGTTGAGTTGGGAGAGGGGTCAGCCCTTTGTGAGCTCTTCGACCAGCTCGCGCGTCCGTGCGGAGAACTCGTTCCGCGAGACGATCTTGGTGACGCCCAGTTCCTTCGCGCGCCGCCAGGTGTCGACTTCCTCGTGGTTGGCGAAGGCGAGGATCGGCCGCGGCCCGTCCTTCGTGAAGTCTTCGATCGCCCGGAAGGGGTCCAGCCGGTCCTCGTTCAGGTTCACGATGAGGGCGGCGGGCCCCGCGCCCTTGGCCGCGACGTCTTCCTGCGACCGCGCCCGCTCCAGCGTATAGCCGCCGTCGCGCAGCGCGTCCCGCAGTTTCGCGTAGAAGAAGAGGTCGTTGACCGCGACGAGGATCATCTTGCTCATGGGCTTCGCTCGATCATGCGACCGTCAATCGCCTCAATTCATCATCCCGATCAGCCGCCCCAGCGAGCGACGCGCCAGCGTGTAGTCGGGGTTGAGGGCCAGGGCCTGCTTGTAGCAGGCGACGGCCCGGTCCCAGTCGCCCTTGCGCTCGTACACCCGGCCCAGGTTCAGGTGCGGGAAGGCCGGGCTCTCGTAACGGCTCGCTTTCATGGCCCGCTCCAGCCAGGGGATGGCTTCGTCGAACTGGCCCTTCTCGATCAGGTAAGCCCCGATGTCGTTGTAGGGGTTGCCGAAGGTCGGGTCGGCGGCGATGGCGCGATGGCATTCCTCGATGGCGTCGTCCAGCCGGCCCATGAAGCTGTAGGTCCAGCCCAGGAAGGTATGGGCCTCGGCCGTCGGGTGGGCGGCCAGGGACTGCTTGTAGAGCCGGGCCGCCTCCTCCAGCTCGCCCTTCATCTGGTGCGCGTAGGCCTCCTGAAACCAGCGCCAGGCCTCGCGCTTGGCCTCCTCGCTGCCGTCGCCCTGAAGCAGAAAATCCCTGAGGTCCATGGGCCCACGCGCTCCCGCAGCCGGCTTCCGCGATCGCCGGACGCTAGCCTTGCTTGAGCTTCTTGCGGATCAGCTCCGCTCCGTACCGGCCCGAGAGCAGCATGGAGCCGAAGGCCGGCCCCATGCGCGGCGTGCCGTACACGGCGGCCACGGCCAGGCCGACGACGAAGCAGTTGGGATAGACCTCGCCGGTGCCCTCCATGACGGCCTCCTCGGAGCGGGAGACCCACATGGCGCCGTTGCCGGGGACGGCCCGGTGGAGGTTCCGCTTGTGCAGCAGGTCCACGACGACCGCATCGTGCCCCGTCGCGTCCACGACGATCCGGCTCTCCAGCGCGATCGGGTCCACGTGGATGACGTCGTGGCCGGCCATCTCCGCCGTGGTGTTGTTGACGACCACGCCCTCCAGCGTGCCGTCGCGGCGGAGGATCAGGTCCACGACCCGCGTCAGGTTCATGATCTTGGCCCCGGCCTTGTACGCGCCCGCGATCAGCGCGCCGGTCGCGTGCGGCGGGTCCACGAGGTACATGCCCGCGCAGTCCTTGACCGGCTTACAGGGCACGCCCAGCTCTTCGAGGATTTCGTGGGCCGGGGCGCAGATCGTCGCCTTGTTCATCAGGTAGCCGCCGGACCAGAAGCCGCCGCCCAGGGCGAGCCCCTGCTCGACGATCAGGGTGCGGAACCCCTGGGCGGCCAGGTCCCGGCCGCAGAGCAGGCCGGAGGGCCCGGCGCCGACGATGATCACGTCGCTCTCGATGAGCTGGTCGAACTCCCGGTAATACTCCCGGGCGATCTGCCGGGTGATGTCGCGTTCCCGCAGGGGCGCCGGCTTGGGGCGGTCCATGGGTGACTCCTTAGAGATAAATCTCCGCGCCGGCCTTCTTGAACTCCTCGGCCTTCTCCTGCATCCCGACCTCGAGCGCCGCCCCCTCGTCGAGCTGCTTCTTGGCGGCGTAGTCGCGCACGTCCTGCGTGATCTTCATCGAGCAGAAGTGCGGGCCGCACATCGAGCAGAAGTGCGCCACCTTGGCCGCCTGGTCGGGGAGCGTCGCGTCGTGGTAGGCCCGCGCCGTGTCCGGGTCCAGGCAGAGGTTGAACTGGTCCTCCCACCGGAACTCGAAGCGCGCCTTGGACAGGGCGTTGTCGCGGGCCTGGGCGCCGGGATGCCCCTTGGCCAGATCGGCGGCGTGCGCGGCGATCTTGTAGGCGATCACGCCGGCCTTCACGTCGTCCTTGTTCGGCAGGCCGAGGTGCTCCTTGGGCGTCACGTAGCAGAGCATCGCGCACCCGTACCAGCCGATCATGGCCGCGCCGATCCCGGAGGTGATGTGGTCGTAGCCCGGCGCGATGTCCGTCGTCAGCGGGCCCAGCGTGTAGAACGGCGCCTCGTGGCACGCCTTGAGCTGTTTTTCCATGTTGACCTGGATCAGGTGCATCGGCACGTGGCCGGGCCCTTCGATCATCACCTGCACCTCGTGCTTCCAGGCGATCTTCGTCAGCTCGCCGAGCGTCTCCAATTCGGCGAACTGCGCGGCGTCGTTCGCGTCCGCGATCGAGCCGGGCCGCAGGCCGTCCCCCAGGCTGAAGGAGACGTCGTAGGCCTTCATGATCTCGCAGATCTCCTCGAAGTGGGCGTAGGCGAAGTTCTCCCGATGGTGGGCCAGACACCACTTGGCGTGGATCGAGCCGCCGCGCGAGACGATGCCCGTCAGGCGCGAGGCGGTCAGCGGGATGTGCTGCAGGCGCACGCCCGCGTGGATCGTGAAGTAGTCCACGCCCTGCTCGGCCTGCTCGATCAGCGTGTCCCGGTAAATGTCCCAGGTGAGGTCCTCGGCCTTGCCCCCGACCTTCTCCAGGGCCTGGTAGATGGGCACGGTGCCGATCGGGACCGGCGAGTTGCGGATGATCCACTCGCGGGTCTCGTGGATGTTCTTGCCGGTCGAGAGGTCCATGACCGTGTCCGAGCCCCAGCGGATGGCCCAGATCATCTTCTCGACCTCCTCCTCGATGGAGGAGGCGACGGCGGAGTTGCCGATGTTCGCGTTGACCTTCACCAGGAAGTTGCGGCCGATGATCATCGGCTCCAGCTCCAGGTGATTGATGTTGGCCGGGATGATCGCGCGGCCGCGCGCGACCTCGTCGCGGACGAACTCGGGCGTGATGCGCTCGGGGATACGGGCGCCCCAGGCCTGGCCGGGGTGCTGCGTCCACCGGCGGGGTTCGCCGTTGCCCGCGGCCGCCTCCCGTGCCGCCTCGCGCGACTGGTTCTCGCGGATGGCGATGAATTCCATCTCCGGCGTGACGATCCCCTTGCGGGCGTAATGCATCTGCGTGACGTTGCGGCCGGGCTTCGCGCGCAGGGGCTTGCGGAGGTGCGCGAACCGCAGGGACGCCAGGGCCGGGTCGGCGGCCCGTCGCCGGCCGTACTCGGAGGTCAGGTCGGTCAGCTCCTCGACGTCGCCGCGGCTGCTGATCCAGTCGAGCCGGAGCGGGGCGAGGCCGGCGCGGATGTCGAGGGACACGGCCGGGTCCGTGTAGGGGCCGGAGGTGTCGTAGACCGTCACCGGCGCGTTCGGCGCGAGCGCCCCCCCCGCCGTCTTCGTGGGCGTCAGCACGATCTCGCGCATCGGCACCCGCACGCCGGGCTGCGTGCCCTCCACGTAGACCTTGCGGGAGGCCGGGAACGGCTGGGTGGAGATTCGGCCCGCAGTGGGGGCGTGGCCGTTGCCGGATCCGGTGGATGGGGGGTGCGGACTGCTCATGGCGGCGGTCCTTTCGTTATCCAAACAAAAAAGCCGCACCAAACGGAGGGTGCGGCCCATCGGGTCCATCGGGAATCACGCGGCTCGCTTCCCTACGCTGGTATTATCCAGGTCAGGTTCGAAGGGTCGTCCGAAGGTCGGACTCTCAGCCGTGACGGCTCCCCCAGCTATGACGAGGCTGAATCGTACACCCCGGATTTTCCTGTTGTCAATCGGCCCTTCGGCCCAGGTCCGAGGGCCCAATGGCCCGCGTCGAGCGCGCCGGCGGGGCCGCCAGCGCCGTTGATTGTCCGGAGGGGCTTGGCGTAGAATCCCCCTTCACGCCCGGTGCGGCGCGAAGGGGGGCGGCGGGCCTTCCGGCTGCGCGACAACCCGGGGCGGCCCCCAGTCCGGAGAGAAGACGTGAAGCTGCTCGCAACGGAGCCCTGGCCCATCACCGAGTACCGGGACCTGCCCCCCGACGTGCTCTGCGCGCGCACCGCGGCGGCGAAACAGGCCCTCGGCGATCGGGTCCTGGTCCTGGGCCACAACTACCAGCGGGACGAGGTCATCCGGCACGCCGATTTCCGCGGGGATTCCCTCCTGCTCGCCAAGCTTGCCGCCCGCCACGCGGAACGCCCCTACGTGGTGTTTTGCGGGGTGCACTTCATGGCGGAGACGGCCGACATCCTGAGCCGCTCCGGCCAAACGGTGATCCTGCCGGACCTCGCGGCCGGCTGCTCGATGGCCGACATGGCCGCGATCGAGCAGGTGGACCAGTGCTGGGAGGCGCTGGGCCGCGTGCTGGCCGTCGAGGAGGAAGTCACGCCCATCGTCTACGTGAATTCCGCGGCGGTCCTCAAGGCGTTTTGCGGCGAGCACGGGGGCATCACCTGCACCTCGTCCAATGCACGCGCGATCATGGAGTGGGCCTGGACGCGCCGCGAGAAGATCCTCTTCTTCCCCGACGAGCACCTCGGGCGCAACACCGCCAACCGCATGGGCCTTCCGCGCGACCAGATGATCGTCTGGGACCCCTTCCAGCCGCGGGGCGGGCACGGGGCGGAGGCGATCCGCAAGGCGAGGCTGATCCTCTGGAAGGGGCACTGCAGCGTCCACCAGATGTTCCAACCCGCGCACGTGGACTATTTCCGCAAGCAGTACCCGGACGGGAAGGTCATCGTCCATCCCGAGTGCCATGAGGACGTGGTCAACAAGGCCGACCTCGTCGGCTCCACCGAGTTCATCATCAAGACCGTCGGCGCCGCGCCGGCGGGCACCGCCTGGGCGGTGGGGACCGAGCTGAACCTCGTCAACCGGCTCAAGCGGGAACAGCCGGACAAGCGCGTCTTCTTCCTCTCCTCCACGGTCTGCCAGTGCGCCACGATGTTCCGGATCGACGCCCCCCACCTCTGCTGGGCGATGGAAAACCTGGCGGAAGGCCGCGTGGTGAACCGCATCGTCGTGCCGGACGACGACAAGCGCTGGGCGAAAGTCGCGCTGGACCGCATGATGGCGCTCAGCTGAGTCTTGAGTGTTGAGTGAAGCGTGTTGAGTCGGGAGGCGCGGGCGCTGTGCGGCACTCAACACTGAACGCTCAACACCGATAACTTCCCCTCCCGATTCATGGACTACAAAGCGACGCTGAACCTGCCCCAGACCGACTTCCCGATGAAGGCCAACCTGCCGCAGCGGGAGCCGGAGCTGCTCGCCTGGTGGGACCGGGAGCGCCTGTACGAGCGGATCCAGGAGGCGCGACGCGACCGGCCGCTCTACGTCCTCCACGACGGCCCCCCCTACGCGAACGGCCGCATCCACATCGGCCACGCCCTCAACAAGGTCCTCAAGGACATCATCGTCAAGTCGAAGACCATGGCGGGGTTCCGGGCGCCCTACGTGCCGGGCTGGGACTGCCACGGGCTGCCCATCGAGTTCCAGGTCCTCAAGGAGCTGGGGGACAAGAAGAAGGACCTGGACCAGCCCGCGATCCGGAGGCTCTGCCGCGAGTACGCGGAGAAGTACGTCGCGCTGCAGCGGGAGGACTTCCGGCGGCTCGGCGTGCTGGGGGACTGGGAGCGGCCCTACCTGACGATGGACCCCGCCTACGAGGCGGCCATCGTGCGGGAGTTCGGCAAGTTCGTCGAGCAGGGGATCGTCTACAAGGGCCTCAAGCCGGTGCTCTGGTGCGCGGCCGACCAGACGGCCCTCGCCGAGGCGGAGGTCGAGTACGAGGACCATACCTCGCCCTCGATCTACGTGAAGTTTCCGTTCGTCGACACGCCGCGTGTCCTGGCATCGGGTGGAGGGCTTAGCGTGCCGATGCCTTCGGAGGTCGAGCGCGTCTCCGTGGTCATCTGGACGACCACCCCATGGACCCTTCCGGCCAACCAGGCGGTCTGCCTGCATCCGGACTTCGACTACGCCTTCGTCCAAGTCGGCCGCGAGGTCCTCGTGATCGCGGAGAAACTGGTGGAGGCGGTCGTGAAGGCCTGCGGGCTCCGGGACCGCCGGGTCCTGGGGACGAGGAAGGGGGGGCAGGGCTTCGAGGGACTGGACTGCCGGCGCCCGTTGACCGACGGCCTCTCGCCCGTCGTCCTCGGCGACTTCGTCACCCTGGACCAGGGCACCGGCTGCGTGCACATCGCGCCCGGCCACGGCATGGAAGACTACCTGCTCGCGATGGACTACCGGGGGCCCGGCCGCCGGGGCGTCCTGCCCCGGCCGCTGGAGGTCTTCGTGCCGGTGGACGACCACGGCCGGTTCACCGACGCGGTCCCCGAGTTCGCCGGCCAGCCGGTCTTCAAGGCCAACCCGAAGATCATCGAGGCGCTCAAGGGGCGCGGCGTCCTGCTCGGCCACGGCGAGATCACCCATGCCTATCCCCACTGCTGGCGCTGCAAGAATCCCGTGATCTTCCGCGCGACGGAGCAGTGGTTCGTCGCGATGGACCGGGCCTCCGAGGGGCGGACGCTCAGGCAGCGCGCGCTCGATGAGATCGACCGGCGCGTGCGTTGGATTCCGCCCTGGGGCCGGGACCGGATCACCGGCATGATCGCCAACCGCCCGGACTGGTGCCTCTCGCGCCAGCGGACCTGGGGGGTGCCGATCCCCGGTTTCACCTGCGCGGGCTGCGGGGCGGTGCTGGCCGATCCCAAGGTCATCGCCCACGTCGCCGCGCAGATCGAGCGGAGCGGCGCGGACCTCTGGTTCGAGCGGCCGGCGGCGGAGCTGATGCCCGAGGGCACGGCCTGCCCGGCCTGCGGCGGCCGCGCCTTCGAGAAGGAGCGCGACATCCTCGATGTCTGGTTCGAGTCGGGCGTGAGCCACGCGGCCGTGCTCAAGCCGCGCGGCGGCGACTGGTGGCCGGCCGATCTCTACCTGGAGGGCTCCGACCAGCACCGGGGCTGGTTCCACAGCGCGCTCCTCGCCGGGATCACCACGGACGGCCGCGCGCCCTACGAGGCCGTCCTCACCCACGGGTTCGTCGTGGACGGCCACGGCGAGAAGATGTCCAAGCAGAAGGGCAACGTCGTGGCGCCCCAGGAGGTCATCAAGGAGGCCGGGGCCGAGGTCCTGCGCCTCTGGGTCTCCGCGCAGGACTACCGCGAGGACGTGCGCATCTCGAAGGACATCCTCAAGCAGCTCGTCGAGGCCTACCGCAAGATCCGCAACACCTGCCGGTTCCTGCTCGGCAACCTCTACGACTTCGACCCGGCCGCCGACCGGGTGCCGCTGGACCGGATGCCCGAGCTGGACCGCTGGGCGCTGCTGCGCCTGGGCCGGCTGATCGAGCGGGTGCGGCTGGCCTACGACGAGTTCGAGTTCCACGTCATCTTCCGCGAGTTGAACAACTTCTGCGCGGTGGACCTGAGCGCCGTCTACCTGGACGTGCTCAAGGACCGGCTCTACACCTTCCGCCGCGATTCGCCCGCGCGGCGGGCGTCGCAGACGGCCATGCTCGACATCCTCGCGGCGATGACCAAGCTCATGGCGCCGATCCTCACCTTCACGGCGGAGGAGATCTGGCGCATCCTTCCGCCCGCCGCGCGCGGCGGGCCGGACGTCTGGAGCGTCCACCTGGCGACCTTCCCCGAGCCTGATCCACGGTGGGCCGACCCGGGGCTGGAGCAGCGGTGGGAGCGGCTGCTGGAGGTGCGGAGCGCCGTTCAGGCGAAGCTGGAGGCGCAGCGACGCGACAAGGTCATCGGCTCGTCGCTGGAGGCGCGCGTCGTCATCGAGGCCAACCCGGACCGCTACGCCTTCCTGCTCGGCTATCGGCCCGACCTGGCGGCGCTGTTCATCGTCTCGCAGGTCGAGCTGAAGCCGGTCACGCATCTGCCGCGGCCGGACGACTTCACGGTCGAGGTGC
This sequence comes from Candidatus Nitrospira neuquenensis, assembly GCF_979578155.1. Taxonomy (NCBI): domain Bacteria; kingdom Pseudomonadati; phylum Nitrospirota; class Nitrospiria; order Nitrospirales; family Nitrospiraceae; genus Nitrospira; species Candidatus Nitrospira neuquenensis. The sequence goes on from NZ_CEFZDU010000037.1 coordinate 157,461, forward strand.
AGCCGGCGCAGGGGCGCAAGTGCGAGCGCTGCTGGAACTACCGGGACACGGTGGGGGCCGACGCGGGGCACCCGACCCTGTGCGACCGGTGCGTCGAGGCGGTCCGGTGAAAGGGACGCGGACCCGCTACGTGATCCTGGCGCTGGTGAGCGTGGGGACGATCGTCCTGGACCAGGCCAGCAAGGTCCACATCATGGAGACGATGCGGCTCCATGAGTCCATCCCGATCATCCCCAACTTTTTCAGCCTCACGTACATTCGGAACCCGGGGGCGGCGTTCGGCCTGCTGGCTTCCAGCAGCAACGGCTTTCGGCTGGTGTTCTTCGGGCTGACCTCGCTCTTCGCGCTGGGGCTGCTGGGGACGATCTTCTTCCGCCTGAACCGGGAGGACTGGCTGGGGCAGGTGAGCATCGCGGGGATCCTCGGCGGAGCCGTCGGCAACCTGCTCGATCGGGTCCGCTACGGCGAGGTCATCGACTTCCTGGACTTCTACGTCTCCGGCTACCACTGGCCCGCCTTCAACATCGCGGACGCCGCCATCACGGTCGGGGTCTGCTTCCTCATCATCCACTTCGCCTTCGAGAAGCCGCAGCCGGAGGGCGTGCTCCAGGACCATCGGTCCTGAGCCGGCCGCGTCAGCCCAGCCAGGCCAGCACCGCCAGGCCGAGCAGCATCCGGTAGATCCCGAACACCCGCAGGCTGTGCCGCTTGACGAACCCGAGGAAGGCGGCGATCACCGCCCAGGCCACGAAGAAGGAGACGAGGAGGCCCAGGCCGAGAGCCAGCAGGTCCTCGCCGCTGAACAGGGCGTGCGACTTGACGAGCTTGTACAGGGTGGCGGCGAGCATGGTGGGCAGCGCGAGGAAGAAGGAGTATTCGGTGGCGACCTTGCGGTCCATGCCGGAGAGCATCGCCCCGATGATGGTGGCGCCCGAGCGGGATACGCCGGGGATCAGCGACGCGCACTGGGCCAGGCCGATGCGGAGCGCGTGGCCCAGCCCCACCTGTTCGAGCCGGTCGACGCGGGGCGTCGGCCGCCGGGCCTCGACCAGCAGGATGACCACCCCGCCGGCGATGAGGGCGGCAGCCACGGTGGAGGGGGTGAACAGGTGCGCCTCGATCCATGTGTGCGCGATCAGGCCGATGAGCGCGGCGGGGACGAAGGCCACCGCGAGCCCGATCAGGAACCGGAGGTGGGCATGCTCGGCGGAGGAGCGGCGGAGGTGGTCGGTCCACGACACGGCCCAGGCGCCCTTGCGGTCGTCCTCCCCCCTCAGCCAGGCCCGCAGCATCGCCTGCTCGCGCCGCGCGCCGCCGAACAACTGGGCGAGCTTGGCCCGCTCGTAGACGACCACGGCGAGGATGGAGCCGAGCTGGATGGCGATGTCCACGCTGGCCGCCACCTCGCCGGTGAACCCGAGCCAGTGCCCGACCAGGATCAGGTGGCCGGTGGAGGAGACGGGAAGGAACTCTGTCAGCCCTTCGACCAGGCCCAGGAGCGCCGCGAGGGCAGGGCCCCACTTGTCCATGATGGCGATGCGTGCCTCGGCGATGGTTTGGCGCGGCCGGCCGACCGGGGGCTGCGGCGGTGAAAAACCGCCGCATCATCACAGACTCGCGGCCGGGGAGTCAAGGCGCTCGCGGGTCTGTGCGGGAACTCCCGCGCTCTTGACATTCCGAGGCCGATCGACTACACAACACGAATCCCTCGATCGGAGAGGGGCTCGGGGCGCGCTCCGTCGGCCAGCCGCGGTGGGGCAGGAGGCAGGGAGGAACGCATGAAGAAGGTCGCGATAGTCGGCGCGGGCCTCATCGTGATGATGGCGGCGGGCGGCTGCATGGTGTCGAAGGATCAGTACCAGCAGGCCGTCCGCGAGGCAGAGGTCGCCAAGGCCAACCTCGAGGACGTTCAGACCCGCAAGACGGTGCTGGAGCAGGAGGTCAAGAAGCTCCGGGAGCAGTCGGCCAAGCTGGCCGAGCGGACCCAGGCCGCGGAGGACGAGCTGCAGCGCCTCCGGGACAGCCGCGAGAAGGAGCGCAGCAGCGTCGAAGGCCGCGTCAAGGAGCTGGAGCAGAAGATTCGGGACATGACGGCTCAGTACAAGGCCATGCAGCAGAAGCACGAGGAGCTCAAGGAACAGAACGAAACGCTGAAAGCGACGGTGGCGCGCTACCAGAAGGAGCTGAAGGAGCGTGAGCGTGCCGTGCAGGCCGCCAGGCCGCCGTCGCCGCCCGCTCCGCCGGCCGCGGGCACGTCGCTCACGCCGGCGGGCCGCCCCATGGGCGAGCCGGCCCCCGTTCCGCCCAGCGTCGCGCCGGTGCCCACCGCGCCCAAGACCGGTCTGACGCCCGTCAACGTCAACACCGCCTCGGCCAACGACATGGTCCTCTTCCTGGGGCTCACCAAAGAGATGGCCGAAAAAGTGGTCACCAACCGGCCCTATCGGCTCAAGGGGGAGCTGGTCGCCAAGAACGTCCTGCCGAAGACGACCTTCGACGTGATCAAGGACCGGATCACGGTTTCGCCCTGAGGGATTCCGCCGGCGCCTCACGCGAGCCGCCGTCGCGATGGAAGGGGCCATCCGCCCGCGGGCGGATGGCCCCTCGTCGTTCGGGGGCGAGCCGTCCGGGGGATGCCCTCCGTGAAGAAGGGTGGAAGACCCCTGCGTCCCCTGCTAGAATGGGGCGGCCTGCCGGCCGTCTGAGGGGAAGAAGGGGGCGCCGTGCGCAAGCTCGTCCTGATCGTCGCGGTGTTGGCGACGGGTCTCGCCATCGGCGGCTACGTCTTCTTCAAGGGCGAGCGCAAGGCGCCGATCCGCTACCGGACGGCGCCGGTCGAGCGCGGCAGCATCGTCTCCATCGTTTCGGCGACCGGCACGGTCAACCCCGTCACGATCGTGCAGGTGGGCAGCCAGGTGTCCGGGATGGTGGAGAGCCTCCACGCGGACTTCAACTCGGTCGTCAAAACCGGCGACGTGGTCGCCCGGATCGATCCCTTTCCCTACCAGGCGCGGCGGGACCAGGCCGCGGCCAACCTCGCGATGGCGCGCGCCAACGTCGTCAAGATGCGCACCGAGCTCGCGCAGCGCCGGCGCGAGGCGGAGCGCTTGAAACGCCTCCAGACGCAACAGTTCGTCTCCCAGAACGACGTGGACGTGGCCCTGACCGCGCTGGAGGGGGCCGGGGCCCAGCTCGCGCTCGCCGAGGCCCAGGTCCGGGAGGCCGAGGCGGCCCTGAAGGCGGCCGAGCTGGACCTCAAGTACACGGTCATCCGCTCGCCCGTGAACGGGATCGTGATCTCCCGGCAGGTGGAGGTCGGCCAGCGCCTCTCCTCGAGCTTCGCCATCCCGACGCTGTTCCTCGTGGCCGAGGACCTGACCAAGATGCAGGTCGAGGCGAACGTCAGTGAGTCCGACATCGCCGGCGTGGCCGAGGGCAAGACCGCCTACTTCACCGTGGACGCCTATCCCGGCCAGCAGTTCACGGGGCAGGTGCGGCAGGTGCGCAACGCTCCGATCAACGTGCAGAACGTCGTCACGTACCACGTCGTCATCGCCGTGGACAACCGAGACTTGCGGCTCAAGCCGGGCATGACGGCCAACGTGGCGATCGAGGTGGCTCGACGGGACGATGTGTTGAAGCTCCCGAACGCGGCCCTGCGGTTCACGCCGCCCCGGGCGGAGCGGCTGGCGGGGGAGGAGGGAGGGCCGACGGCGGGGGCCGCGCGCTCCGCGGCGGGATCGGCGGAGCGGGGTGCCGCGCCGCGGCGCGTCTGGCGGCTGAACGCGGCGGGGGATCCGGAAGCCGTGCCGGTCGAGCCGGGCATCTCCGACGGCCTCGCGACGGAGCTCGTGACGGGCCAGCTCGCCGAGGGCGACCAGGTCATCGTCGGCATCGAGGTGCCCGGGAGCGCACGCCAGGCTCAGGCCCTGCCGCCGGGGTTCGGGGCCGGCGGTCGCCCGCGCGGCGGCTCGCGGGACCGGGGACTCTGATCGCCAGGGGCGCGCGGTGAGTGTTGAGTTGACGGAACGACCCCGCGAGAGTCGGCCGCTCGCCTCCTCCCCCCTGATTCTCTGTCGGGACCTCTGGAAGATCTACCGGGTCGGCGACGTCGAGGTGCAGGCCCTGCGCGGCGTGGACCTCCGCATCGAGCGGGGCGAGTTCCTCGCCATCATGGGGGCCTCCGGCTCCGGCAAGTCCACCCTGATGAACATCCTCGGCTGCCTGGACGTCCCCACGAGCGGCTGCTATGAGCTGGAGGGGCGGGACGTCGGCCGGGCCGGCTCGGACGAGCTGGCGGACATCCGCAACCAGCGCATCGGGTTCGTCTTCCAGAGCTTCAACCTCATTCCGCGGACCAGCGCGCTGGAGAACGTCCAGTTGCCGCTCTTCTACCGCGGGCTGCCGCTGCGCGAGCAACGGGCCCTGGCCGCCGCGGCGCTCGCCCGGGTGGATCTCTCGGGCCGCGAGCACCATTATCCCGCGCAGCTCTCCGGCGGGCAGCAGCAGCGGGTGGCGATCGCCCGGGCGCTCGTCGCCTCGCCCTCGATCCTGCTGGCGGACGAGCCGACCGGGAACCTGGACACGGAGTCCAGCGGGGAGATCATGGCCGTGCTGACCCGTCTGAACCGCGAGGACGGGCTGACGATCATCCTGGTGACCCACGAGACCGACATCGCCGCCTACGCGGCGCGCCGCCTGCTGGTGAAGGACGGACGCATCGTCGGCGACGAGCGCGCCGAGCCGGCGGCCGTCGGCGCGGCGGAAGACGCGAGCCCCGCCCCATGATGCCCTTCATCGTCCTCACCGTCCTGACCGCCTTCCGGGTGTTGAGCCGCAACCGGCTCCGCGCCGGGCTGACCGCCCTCGGCATCATCATCGGCGTCGGCGCGGTGATCGCCATGGTGAGCATCGGGGAGGGGGCCAAGGCCGCGGTGCGCGCCCAGATCGCCAGCATGGGCTCCAACATGATCATCGTGCTGCCGGGCGCCACGACCGTCGGGGGCGTGCGCGGGAGTCAGGGGAGTGCGGTCACGCTGACGGTCGCGGACGCGCTGGACATGAAGAAAAAGATTCCGTTGCTGAACGAGGTCGGCTGGTCGAAGCGGGACGTGATGCAGGTGGTGTACGGAAACCGGAACTGGAACGCGCCCGTCAACGGCGTCTCGCCGGGGTACCTGACGATCCGGGCCTGGGACTACGTGGCCGGCGGCCCGATCACGCAGACGGACATGGACACGGCGGCCCGCGTGGCCCTGCTGGGGCAGACGGTCGTCGAGAATCTCTACGGGCCCGGCGAGGACCCGGTCGGCTCGACGATCCGGATCAAGAACGTGCCCTTCCGGGTGATCGGCGTGCTGGCGCCCAAGGGCCAGTCCTCGCAGGGCTCGGACCAGGACGACATCGTCTTCGTCCCCTTCACGACGGCGGAGCGCAAGGTGCTGGGCTCCCAGTTCCTGGGCTCGGTGGGGGCGCTGTTCGCCTCGACGGACCGGGCGGAAGACCTGGACGAGGCCGCGGCGGCCATCAAGGAGGTGCTCCGGGTGCGCCACCGGCTGCAGCCCGGCCAGCCCGACGACTTCACGGTCCGCACGCAGGTGGAGATGGGGAGCGTGCAGGAGGGGGCGAGCCGGACGTTGACGACGATGCTGTTCGGCATCGCCTCGATCTCGCTGCTGGTGGGCGGGATCGGGATCATGAACATCCTGCTGGTGTCGGTCACGGAGCGGACGCGGGAGATCGGGGTGCGGATGGCAGTCGGGGCGAAGCGGCGCCAGATCCTGGTGCAGTTCCTGATCGAGGCGATGACGCTGAGCCTGATCGGGGGGCTGTTCGGGATCGTCGTCGGGGTGCTGGGGGCGAAGCTGGCGACGGTGCTGGCGGGCTGGCCGACGATCATCTCGGCCGAGTCGATCGTGGTCGCGTTCTTCTTCTCGCTCGCGGTGGGGCTCTTCTTCGGCCTCTATCCCGCCAACAAGGCCGCGCGGCTGAACCCGATCGAGGCGCTGCGCTACGAGTAGGCGGGCGGCGGGTGAGGGCGGCCGCTCCGGCGCGCCTGGCGGGGCGGCTCGGTGACGCGCGAAGCCGGAGCGGCTAGGGCGCGGCGGCCCCCGCGGGGGTGAGCGTCACCTCGATCCGCGGCGTCGCCGGGTCGCGGTGCTTGTAGAGGTGAATCTCGACGATCCGGTTGTCGTTGAGGCCGAGGGCCTCGCAGAGCGCGTCCTGGGCGATCTTGAGGCCGCCGTCCACGTCGCGGCGGCGCGGCGAGGCGAAATGAAACCGGATGGCAAGCGCGAGGTCGGCGCCGGAGAGCCGGCGCAGCAGCGCGGCGCGGTGCGGGGAGCGGAGGAGCGCGGTCAGCATCTCGCGGGCGACGAAATCCTTGTACGCGCGGCCCGGGGCCGACAGGACCCGCCGGCCGTTCACCGTGGCGTACTGGTGGTTGACGCTCGGCGGCACGGGCAGCGTGATGGCCAGCCGCGAGGCGGAGATCTCGGCCGCGGTCGGGAGGGCGGCGGTCGGAAGCGGCGCCCGCCGGGGGCCGGACGTCCGGCGGGGGAACGGCGGGCGCGGGGAAGGCATTCCGGCCAGCGGCGTCGCGGGCGCCGCGATCGCGCCCAGCCGCGAGGACCGGTAGGAGATGGAGCGGAGGGCGACGGCCTTGAGGCGGGGGACCGCTGAAGAGACGCGCTTGGCCACTGCGTGCGCTACAGCAGGTTCATGATCTTGCCGAGGTTCTGCTCGAACTGGTCTTCCGACTTCGCCAGGTACCTGCGCCACTCGGAGGGGTTCCAGATCTCCATGCGGTTGTAGAGCCCCACGAGGACGACCTCCTGCTCCTCGTCCACCGGAATCTGCTTGCGCAGCCGGGTCGGGATCAGGACGCGCCCGGCCTTGTCGACGTCGGAGGTGCCGGCCTCGGCGACGAAGTGGTGCATGAACAGGCGACTCTGGTCCTCGTCGAGCTTGGCGCGGGTCCGCTCCAGGACCTTGGCCCATTCCTGGACGGAGTAGACCCACAGCGACTGCTCGGGGCCCTTGAGGAAGACGACGCCATTGCCCTCCGCCTCCACGCGCTCCCGCATGGGGGAGGGTACGATGAACCGGCCCTTCTCATCCAGCTTGCAGAGGTATTCACCCGCGAACATGGACGGTCCTCCCGGTTACCGCGCGCGGCGCGGCACGGCGCGCCGTCCCCGGAGCCACTGCTCCAGGTCCGAACGCACGAAGCGCCACTCCTTCCCCAGCTTGAACGCCGGCATGCGGCGCTCTTGGATGTATCGGTAGAGCGTGCGCGGCGCGATCCGCAGGTAGCGGCAGGTCTCCGCCGCGGTCATCAAGTCGTCCTGGGAAGCTGTCGGAGCCATGGTCCATCGAGGATGGCCGATCCGGTTCACGAAGCGTGAGGAGGTAGGCTAGGGCAAATCCCTCGCCTTGTCAAGCAAACATTCCTGTCAATGCCGGTCAATCCATGCCGATGGGGTCCGATTCCGTCTCGCCGCCGGCCTCCCCCTCCATGGCCGAGTCGAGCTCGTCGCCGAAGTCCTCCCCGAGGTCCTCACCCAACTCCCGTCCCATCCTTTTCGCCAACCGCTCCATGCCGGCCGGGTCGTTTTCGTCGAGGTCGCCGTAGGCGGAGGGGTCGGCCAGGGCCTCCAGCCGCGCTTCCTCCGATTTCGGGGCGGCGAAGCGGGACATCAGCCGTTCGAGCTTCGCGCTCCGACAATGTTGACAGGCGGGCGGGGCGGGGTTGGCGAGGCTCAGGACCAGCAGCGCGCTGCGCTTTCCGCAGTCGAGGCAGCGGTATTCGTAGATCGGCATGGCGTCCTCGTCTCAGATCGTCCGCGCCAGGGTGACGGCGAAGACATCGCCGCTCCCGGCCTTGCGCAGGGCCTTGGCGCATTCGTTGACCGTCGTGCCCGTGGTGAAGACGTCGTCCACGAGCAACACCGTCTTGCCGGCCAGCCGGTCGCGGTCGGCAACGGCGAAGGCGCGGCGGAGGTTCTTGAGCCGCGCCGAGCGGCTGAGCTCGGTCTGGGGCGCCGTGGCGTGCAGGCGGACCAGCCCCATGGGCGAGACCGGCAGGCCCAGCCGCCGGCGGAGCCGGTCGGCCAGCAGGAGCGACTGGTTGAACTCGCGATCCCGCAGCCGCGCGGCGTGGAGCGGCACGGGCACGATCACCTCCAGGCCGGCGGGCGGCTCATAGGCCTCGGCCATCAGGTCGCCGAGCGTTCCGGCCAGCGCCACCTTGCCGCGGTACTTGAGCAGGTGGATGGCGTCGCGCAGCGGCGGCGCGTAGACGAAGAGCGACCGGGCCTCGGTGAACGCGGGCGGGCGAAGACGGCAGGGGCCGCAGACATGACGGGGGCTGTACGTCAGGGCGAACTCGGAGGGGAACGGCTGCCCGCAGCGCGGACAGACCGGGCCGCGGATCGGCTCGAGGCGCGCCCAGCAGGCTCCGCAAAAAAAGGGCGCGGCCGCGCCGGCCAGCTCCGCCCCGCAGCCGGCGCAATCCGCGGGCAAGATCAGGTTCACCACTCGTCGCAGCAGCGCGCCCAGGGCTCCCATGGCTCCTTCCGCCGCTGCGGTTGTACGGAACTCCTCGCGGCGCTGTCAAGGGCGACGCCCGCCTCCCGGCTTGTGGACCACCCCCTGCTGTGGTATAGGGGAGACGCCGCCGCGGCGCGGGCGATCCCGGAGGAACCGGCGTGTGGTCAGATTGGACCATGTCTCGAAGGAGTACGTGCGGGGCCGTGCGACCGTGCCGGCGCTCCGAGACGTCAGCCTCGAGGTGCCGCCCGGACGATTCTGCGCGCTCACCGGGCCCAGCGGCTGCGGGAAGAGCACGCTGCTCAACCTGGTGGCGGGACTCGATCTCCCGACGGCCGGCGAGATCTGCCTGGCCGGGCGCTCCACGCGGGGGTTCACCGACGCCGACTGGACTCGCGCCCGCCGTGAGCTGATCGGGATGGTGTTCCAAGCCTTTCACCTCATCCCCGGCCTGACCGCCGCCGAGAACGTCGCGCTGCCGCTGCTGCTCAGGGGCGAGGCGGGGCACCGGGTCCGCAAGCGGGTGGAGGAGTGCCTGGACCTGGTCGGGCTCCGGCATCGGGCGCGGCACCGCCCCGGCGAGCTGTCTGGCGGGGAACAGCAGCGGATCGCGATCGCCCGGGCCCTCGCGCCGGGCCCCCGGCTGATCCTCGCGGACGAGCCGACGGGCAACCTGGACTCGAAGAACGGCGAGGAGGTCGTCGCGTTGCTCCGGTCCCTCCCGGAGCGGTCCGGGCAGACCGTCCTGCTGGCCACGCACAGCGAGACCGCCGCCGCCCGGGCGGACTGCCGCTTCGCGATGAAAGACGGGAGACTCGTGCGTTAACCGCGGGCGGCGGACGTTCCGCCCGCATCGTCAATCACCAACCATCCAACCCCATGGACCTTTCCACCGCCATCGCCGGCGTCCGCTTCCCGAGCTGCTTCATGAATGCCTCGGGCGCCCTCTGCGTGACCGCCCAGGAGCTGGACGCGCTGGGCCGATCCCGCGCCGGAGCCATCGTGACCAAGTCCATGACCCTGGAGCCGAGGACCGGCAACCCCGAGCCGCGGTACGCCAGCTTCGCGACGGGCTCGATCAACTCGATGGGCCTGCCGAACCTCGGCTACCGGGCCTACGCGGAGTTGATCCCCACCCTGCGCGGCTTCGGCAAGCCGGTGATCGCCAGCGTGGCCGGGCTCTGCGAGGACGACTTCCTGAAGATCGCCGAGACGATCGACGCCAGCGGCCCCGACCTGGTGGAGGTGAACCTCTCCTGCCCGAACATCCCGGGCAAGCCGCAGATCGGCTACGACGCGGAGGCGTCGGAGCGGCTGCTCGCGCGGCTGCGCAAAATCGTGACCCGGCCCATGGGCGTCAAGCTCCCGCCCTATTTCGACCCGGCGCACCAGGAGGCGATGGCGAAGGTGATCGAGCGGACGGGGGCGGATTTCCTGTCGCTGATCAACTCGGTCGGCAACGGCCTGGTCGTGGACCCGGAGCGGGAATGCGTCGTGATCAAGCCCAAGGGCGGGTTCGGCGGGCTGGGAGGGCCGCTCATCAAGCCGGTGGCGCTGGCCAACGTGCGGGCTTTCTGGAAGCTCTTCCAGGGGCGGCTGCCGATCATCGGGACGGGCGGGATCGTCACCGGCCGGGATGCTTTCGAGCACTTCCTGTGCGGGGCGTCGGCCGTGCAAGTGGGCACGGCCCTCGTCGAGGAGGGGGTCGGCGTCTTCGCCCGACTGGAGGAGGAGCTGGCCGCCGTCCTGCGCACGAAGGGCTACCCCTCCGTCGCGGCCTGCCGGGGGAAGCTCAAGGAGCTCTGACCGGCGCCGCGTGGGCGGCGACGCGCGGCGCCCGGCTAGCGGAGCGCGAAATTTCTCGGCAGGAGACGCAACTGCAGGGCCTGGCGCAGCAGTTGCGCCACGTTGCGCACTCGCAGCCGTCGCATCAGGTTGAACCGGTGGACCTCGACGGTGCGGACGCTGATGTCGAGGTGCTCGGCGATCTCCCGGTTCGTCAGGCCCTGGGCGACGAGGCGCAAGATCTCCTTCTGCCGCGGCGTCAGGGCGCGGGTGGCGTTGGCCCGCGCCGCCGAACGAGCCTTCCGTGCTTTCTTCCTGGCTGGTTGCCTGGCCACGGGGATGTGTCCTCCGCGATAGGTTGATCTACTACCCTAGGCGCCAGTGTAACAGAGCTTCCCCGCGCTGTAAATACCAAATTCGTGATTTTCACTACGAATAATCTGACCTATCAGGAGTCACATGATCGGGGCCCTCACCCTCCTCAGCCGCCGGCACCTGCTGGACCGCCCGGTCCGCACCGGCTTGACCATGCTGGGCATTGCCCTGGGCGTGTCGGTGTCGGTGGCGATCCGCAGCGCCAACGTCGAGGTGTTACGCTCCTTCGAGGAGAGCGTCCTGGCGGTGGCCGGCCGTGCGACCCTGCAGGTGAGCGGCGGCGACCTGGGGCTGGATGAGCGGATCATCGCGGTTCTCCTGAAACATCATGGGGTTCTCAGCGCCACCCCCGTCATCCAGGAGGCCGCAACCCTCGCGGCCGGCCCCCATACCGGCAAGCCGCTCCCGATCCTCGGCCTGGACCTTCTCGAGGCGGCCGACCTGAAGGCCATCAGAGTGGAAACCCTCAAGGAAGGCGAAGCCGGACTCGAGGTCCTGCTCGAGCCCGAGACCCTCCTTCTAGGGAAGGGGATGGCCCTGGACTGGGGGGTGCGCGTCGGATCCGAGGTGACGGTGCTGGTCGGGACGGTGTCCCGGCGGCTCGTCATCCGTGGCCTCGTCGAGGCGAAGGACGGCCGGCCGTCGGTCTGGGACCGCGTGGCGGTCATGGACATCGCGGCGGCGCAGGCGCAGTTCGGGCTCCTGGGCCGGCTGGACCGCATCGACCTCGTGACCGATCCGGCCGGGTCGGTCGCCGAGGTCGCCGCGGAACTGGCCACGGCGCTCCCCCCGCCGTTGACGGTATCCCGTCCGGCGCGCCGCAACGAGCAGGTCGAGCGGATGCTGCGCGCCTTCCAGCTCAACCTCGCGACCTTGAGCGCGGTCGCGCTCCTCGTCGGGCTGCTCCTCGTCTACAACACCGTCTCCTTCGCGGTCGTCCAGCGACGGAGGGAGATCGGGATGTTGCGGGCCATCGGCATGACGCGCGGCGCCCTGCTGGCGCTGTTTCTGGCCGAGGCGGCCGTGATGGGGCTGGTCGGCGGCCTGGCCGGGTCGGGGTTGGGCGTGGGGCTGGCGCGGGGCCTGCTCGCGCTCGTCAGCCGGACGGTCTCGGAACTCTACGTGCCGGTCGCCGCGGGAGGGGGCGAGGCTCCGGGTCTGCCGCCGGGTCTGCTGGCCCAGGGGATCGCGCTCGGCGTGGCGGTGTCCATGCTCGGCGCCCTGGGGCCGGCCCTGGAGGCCAGCCGCACGCTCCCGGCCCGGGCCCTCGCCCCGGGGGAATACGAGGTGGTGCGCGGCCGGCGCGTCACGGCCATGGCGGCGGCGGGCGGGATCGGCCTCGTCCTGGCCGGTCTGCTCGCCCTGCCCGGTCCCGTCCACGGGCTCCCCCTCTTCGGCTATGCGGCGACCTTCTGCCTGCTCATGAGCCTCTCGTTGCTCGCGCCCGCGCTCGTCCGCGGCTGCGGCGCGGTGGTGCGCCTCCGGCGCGGGCCCCTCCGGTGGGCGGGGCGCGACGGGGCGCTCGGCCTCATCGCCGCCGACCAGATCGCGCGGGCTCCGGGACGGAACGCCGTCACGATCTCCGCCCTGATGGTCGGCGTGGCCATCATGGTCGGCGTCGGGGTGATGATCCAGAGCTTCCGCCATACGGTGGAGGAGTGGATCAACCAGACGATCCTCGCCGACCTGGTCGTCGCGACCCCCTCCTGGCTCCAGGGCGAGGAGCAGGGGATGTTGGCGAAGCGCATCCCGGCCGGCTGGCGCGAGGTCGTGGCCGGCGTGCCCGGTGTGGCGGCGGTGGACGCCTACCGGCAACTGGAGGTCGAGTTCGGCGGCCGGCCCGCGACGCTCGTCGCGCGCGACCTGCGGATCCACGCGGCGCGCAGCCGGTACCTCTTCCTGGCGGGGGACTCGCGGGAGTTGCTCGACCGGGCGGCCGCCGAGGGGGGGGTGCTCCTGTCCGAGGTGCTGGCGGACGCCCTGGGGGTGGCGGCCGGCGGAACCGTCGCGATCATGACGCCGTCGGGCGATCGGCGCTTCCCCGTCCTGGGGGTCTTCTACGACTATGCGACGGACGGCGGCAAGGTCGTGATGGACAGATCGCTGTACCGGGAGCTTTGGGGGGACGACACGGCGACGGTCCTGGCCGCCTACCTTGAACCGGATGCGGAGGCGCCGGCTGTCCGGCGCGCCATCGAGGAGCGCGTCGGACGCGAAGGCCACCTGGCCGTGATCGCCAACGCCGAGCTCAAGCGGGAGATCCTCGCCATCTTCGACCGGACCTTCACCGTGACCTACGCGCTGCAGCTGATCGCGGTGGCGATCGCGGTGCTCGGCATCGTCAACACCCTGCTGACGTCGGTGCTGGAGCGACAGCGGGAGCTGGCGACGCTGCGGGCCGTCGGCGCCGGCCGCCCGCAGCTCCGGCGGCTCGTGCTCTGGGAGGCGTTCTACCTGGGTTTGCTGGGCGGGGCGTCGGGACTCGTGGGCGGACTGCTGCTGGCGGTGCTGCTGGTGCGGGTGGTCAACAAACAGTCCTTCGGCTGGACGATCCAGTTCCTTGTGCCGCCGGGGCTGCTCGCGGAGGCCGGCGCGCTGGCGCTGGCCGCAGCCCTGGCCGCCGGCTACCTGCCGGCGCGCTGGGCTGCACGGCAACCGATCGCGGAGGGGCTCAGGTACGAGTGAGCCGCGTCGGCGGGTAGTCCGCTTCCACCTGGAAGCCGAGGTCCTCGATCATCCGCCAGGCGTCCGGCGCGGGTTGGCCGGGGGTCGTGAGGTAGCCTCCGACGAAGAGGGAGTCCGCGACGTAGAGAGCCAGGGGCTGGAGCGACCGGAGGTTGAACTCCCGCCCGCCGGCGACCCTGATCTCCGTCCGCGGATGGAGGAACCGGAACAGGCACAGCACCTTCAGGCACCGCTGCGGGGTGAGCTGTCGGCAGTGCTCCAGCGGCGTGCCCGGGACCGGGTGCAGGGAGTTCAGCGGGATCGAGTCGGGCTTGACCTCCCGCAGCGCCATCGCCAGATCGATCAGGTCCTCGTCGTCCTCGCCCATTCCGATGATCCCGCCCGAGCAGATCTCCAGCCCCGCGGTCCGCGCGTGCTTGATCGTGTTCAGCCGGTCGCGGAAGGTGTGGGTCGTGCAGATCTCGCCGTGGTAGGCCTCGCTCGTGTTCAAGTTGTGGTTGATCCGGTCCACGCCCGCGGCCTTCAGCCGGCGGGCCTGATCCTCGTCCAGCAGGCCGAGCGAGCAGCAGACCTGGATGGGGACCTCGCGCTTGATGGCCCGGACGGCCTCGGCGATCTCGGCCACCTCGCGGTCGAGGGGGCTCCGGCCGCTGATGACGACGCAGTACCGCTGGGCCTTGGCCGCCGCCGCGCGGCGCGCGCCCTCGACCATCCGGTCCTTGGGCAGGAGGCCGTAGCGCTCGATCTCGGCGCCGGAGACGGATGACTGGGAACAGTAGCGGCAGTCCTCCTGACAGGCCCCGCTCTTCGCGTTGAGCAGCATCTGCAGCCGCACGGTGCGCCCGAAGTGCCGCTCGCGGACCGTAAAGGCGGCGGCCAATAGGTCCAGCAGGCGCTCGTCCGGCGCGGTCAGGACGGCGCGACACTCCTCGCGGCTGAGGACCTCGTCGCGCAGGGCCTTGGCGGCAAACTCCCGGTAGTCGGTCATGACGAGTGCTCCATGCGATGGGGATTCGTTCAGACGGTTTCGAAGGGCGAGGCGAGCCCCTGGTAGGGAATCGAGGCGGTCGCCGCGCCCTCGACGCGGGGGCCCCCGGCTCCGGCCGCGTCCACCCAGGGGAGGGCGACGAGGGTGTTCCAGCGCCCGCAGCGGTGGCAGCGCCCGGCCCAGCCGGCCGATTCGGCCTGGCAGGCGGTGCAGAGGTAGGGCACGACCACGCGCTTGTTGAACCCGAGGGCCTTCTTGAGCTCCCGGACGGCCTCGTCCATTTGCTGCTTGCGCAGGTAGAGGTTGGCCATGATCTTATGGTAGTCGGCCATCTGGTCCTGGGGGCCCTCCAGGGTCTGGAGCAGGTCGAACGCCTCGTCGATCATCTCCAGCCGGTAGTAGAGCTTGCCGAGGTAGAACTTCAGCACGGCGTTCTGCGGGTCGCGCTGGATCGCCTCCTGGTAGACCCGGATGATCTCGCCCGGTTCGCCCATCTCCAGGCAGAGTTCCTCCAGCCGGTGCAGGAGGATGATGTTCCCGGTCTTCCGGTACACCTTCTCCAGGATCTCGGCCGCGTTCCGGGTCTTGCCCTCGTGGATCAGGATTTCGCCGAGACCGATGTAGGCGGGGAGAAAGTTCTTGTCCCGCTTGATCGCGCCCCGGAAATAGGGGCGGGCGCGATCGGGGTGCCCCCGCTCCAGATGCTGCCGGCCGACCTCGTAGGTGAGGCCGACGAGCATCTGCGTCTCGGCCCGCTGGTCCGGCTCCGACAGCGTGGCCTTCATCAGGCGCTGTTGGATGTCCAGGGCGTCGGCCCATTTCTCCAGGCGGATGTAGAGGTCGCGCTCGCGCAGCAGGACGGTCAGATTGCCCTGATCCAGCCGGAGGATCTCCTGCAGGGTCTGAAGCGCCTCCTCGAACCGTTTTGCGCCCTCCAGGTCCTTGGCCAGCGCGAGCAGCACCTCGACGTTCCGCTCGTCCAGGCTGCGGGCGGTACGGTGCAGGCGGATGGCCTCGGGATAGTTCCGCTCGGACCGGTGGATGTTGCCCAGCCACAGGAGCGAGTCCACGTGGTTGGGGTCGAGGGCGAGGGCCTTCTGGAACAGGCCGACGGCCTCGGCCGTGCGCTTGGAGAGATAGGCGTGCGTGCCCTCCCGGTAGAGGGCCTCGACCCGCTCCTCCCGCCGGCGCAGGCGGGTGCTGCGCCAGTTGAGGATGAAGTGCTTGGTCTCGCGGATCCCCACGAGCAGCGTCACGATGAGGGCGCCGATCGCCATGGAGGTGAGCACGAGGGAGACGGGGCTGACCTCGATGGCGGTGTTCGGGCCGGCGTGGAGGGTGACGAGGTCTGGGTTCAGCTCGTGGAAGTAAACGTAGATGAAACTCGCGCCGATGATCAGGAACAGGGTGACGATGAACCGGAGCATGGGCTATCCCTGATTCCGCGAGCGGGCGGAACGCCGCGGCGGCGCCGCCGGGCCGACCGGCGGCACCGCCGTCCGAGCCGGCAGGCGCACGCGCGGGGCGTCGGCCCACAGCTTCTCGATCGCGTAGTGCTCCCGCACCTCCGACGTGAACACGTGGACGACCACGTCACCGAAGTCCATCAGGATCCAGCGGGACGCCGGTGCGCCTTCGATGCTCAGGGGCGGGGAACGACGCCGGGAGAGCGTCTCGTCGATGTGCTCCGCGATCGCCCGCACCTGGCGTTCGGACTCTCCGGAGCACAGGACCAGGTAGTCGGCGACGGAGGTCAGTTTCGCGACGTGGAGGACCAGAACGTCATCGGCCTTCTTCTCAAGAGACGCCGAAGCGATGGCGAGGGCTTTGGCCTTAGCTTCCGGTGCGATCGCTTCCCCCCCGGTACAAGTGATGGGCGATTATATAGGATTCCACCGAGGCAGGCAACAGCGACGAGACGGTCAGCCCGCGCCGGAGCCGGCTCCTGATGTCCGAGGCCGACTGCTCGCAGGGGGGGAGCCGCAGGAGGGTGAGGGTTCTCCCCTGTCCGAGGGGCGCGTCCAGGCGGTCGCTCTCCCCCGCGTCCAGCGCGGCCAAGGCGGCGGGGTCGAGGGGGGGGAGGGGGGCGAGCCCCAGGAGCGACCGAAACGACGAGCCGGGACGCGAAAGCACCACGAAATCGCAGAGCGTCAGGAGCGCGGCCGGCTCGCGCCAGCCGGGAAATTCCACGAAGGCGTCGAGGCCGATGAGAAAGGCCAGCTCGTCCCCCGGCGCCAGGCCGTCACGGAGCCGCCGGACCGTGGCGATCGAGTAGGACTTGGCCGTCTGCCGCCCCTCGATGTCGGACACCGCGAACGAGGGCTCGCCGGCGACGGCCAGCCGCACCATTGCCAGCCGGTGCGCGAAGGGGGCAAGGTCGGCCGTCGGCTTGTGGGGGGGATCGCCGGAGGGGATGAAGAGGACGCGGTCGAGCTTGAGCCGGTCGCGGGTCTGGGCGGCCACGACCAGATGGCAGCGGTGCACGGGGTTGAAGGTCCCGCCGAATAACCCGATTCTCATGGGTTGAGTGTTGAGCGTTGCGCATCGAGCGTTGAGTGATGAAGGAGGGTCCGCTCCCTGACGCAACACCGACGACTCACAGGATCACCAGATTATCGCGGTGAATGACTTCCTCGTACTCCTGCTCGCCCACGGCTTTCTTGATGTCGGCGGTCTTGAGCCCCTTGATCCGGTTCAGGAGGTCGGAGGAGAAGTTCACGAGCCCCTTGGCGAACTCCTTGCCGTCCGCGTCGGCGCAGCTCACCGCGTCGCCCGGCTTGAACTCACCCGCCACGGCCAGGATGCCGGAGGCGAGCAGGCTCTTGCCGCGCTGCGTCAGGGCCTCCACTGCCCCGCCGTCCAGCGTGAGGGTACCCTTCGGCCGGAGCGTATAGGCGATCCAGTGCTTGCGGCTGCTCACGCGCTTCGTCTTGGGCAGGATCAAGGTCCCGGCCTCGGCGCCGTCGAACACCGCAGGGAGGAGTCCCGGCTGCTGGCCGTTGACGATCAACGTCGGCACGCCGTAGGCCGCGAGCTTCTTGGCGGCCTTGATCTTGGTCGCCATCCCCCCCGTGCCCTCGAAGCTGCTGGAGACGCCCGCGCGGGCCTCGATGTCCGGCGTGATCTCCGTGACCAGCGGCACCAGCGTCGCTGCCCGACTTTTCCGCGGGTCTTCGGTGAAGAGGCCGTCCACGTCCGAGAGGATCACCAGGAGGTCCGCATCCACCAGGTGGGCGACCTCGGCCGCCAGGGTGTCGTTGTCGCCGAAGCGGATTTCCTCGACCGCGACCGTGTCGTTCTCGTTGATCACGGGGATGACGCCGAAGGCGAGCAGGGCGGTCAGCGTGTGGCGGGCGTTGAGGAACCGTCGGCGGTCGGCCAGATCCTGGTGGGTCAGGAGGATCTGCGCGACCTTCTCGTCGAGCTGCTCGAAGGCCTTCTCATAGGCCCACATCAGGCGGCTCTGGCCGACGGCCGCCGCCGCCTGCTTGACGGGGAGGCTCTTGGGGTGGGCGGGGAGGCCCAGCTTCTTGATCCCGGAGACGATGGCCCCGGAGGAGACGAGCAGGACGGCCCGGCCGCCCCGCTTGAGCACCGCGATGTCCTCCGCGAGCCGCTCGATCCGGTCCGGCCGCAGCCCCGACTCGCGGGAGGCCACCAGGCTGCTGCCGACCTTGACGACCAGCCGCTTGACCTGCTTCAGGAGCCGGCCGCGCATGGCGTCCTCAGGGACTCGACCCGGCGCCCGACGAAGGTGACGAGGTCGTCCAGCCCCAGCCGCGCCGCGGCGGAGACGGCGAAGAAGCGGATCCGCTTGCGGGAACAATAGGCCCGTAGCGCCTCCAGGCGCGTCCCGTCGCCCGCGATGTCCAGCTTCGTGCCGACGACGGCGAAGGGTTTGCCCGCAAGCGTCTCGTCGTAGGCGGCCAGCTCCCGGCGCAGGGTCTCGAAGCTCGCCACCGGGTCCTCCGTCGCCCATTCCGAAATGTCGATCAGGACCAGCAGGCAGGAGGTCCGCTCGATGTGTCGCAGAAATTGGAGCCCCAGCCCGCGGCCTTCGTGCGCCCCCTCGATCAGGCCGGGGATGTCCGCGAGGACGAAGCTGCGGTCCTCGCCCCAGGAGACGACGCCGAGGTTGGGGACGAGGGTGGTGAAGGGATAGTCGGCGATCTTGGGCCGCGCCGCCGAGAGGGTGGCGATGAGGGTGGACTTGCCCGCGTTGGGGAAGCCCACGAGCCCGACGTCGGCCAGCAGCTTGAGCTCCAGCCGCAGCCAGCGTTCCTCGCCGGGCCGGCCGGGCTCCACGCGGGTGGGCACGCGGTTCGTCGGGGTCGCGAAGTGCGAGTTGCCGCGCCCGCCGCGTCCGCCGCGCGCGGCGATGAAGGTTTGGCCGTCCTCGGTCAGGTCGGCCACCACCGCGCCGGTCTCGTCGTCGAAGACCATCGTGCCGACCGGGACGGGGATGACGACGTCCGGGGCGGTCTTGCCGTGGCGGTTCCCGCCCTCGCCGGGCGCGCCGGGCTTCGCCTGGTAGTGCTGCTGATAGCGCAGGTCGAGGAGCGTCGTCAGCCGGTGCGAGGCGATGAGGATCACGCTGCCGCCGTGGCCGCCGTCCCCGCCGTCCGGGCCCCCCCGAGGCACGTACTTTTCCCTCCGGAAACTGCAGGCCCCATCCCCGCCGTCCCCCGCTTTGACGAAGATCCTGACCTCGTCCACGAACTGCATGAATCGCGCTCCGGGCCCGCTCGGCCCCGCGCGGGGGGCCGGTGTGGTCCCGCAGTATAACGTTCGGCCCGCGGGATGGCAAATGGCCGTATTGAGTCATCTAAAATCTTACCGAGAGACAGATCGTTGCGTCATTTGTAA